>CAZVZC010000001.1:0-4537 GCA_964631415.1 uncultured archaeon
ACGCAGAGTCCAGCCTGAGACACCTCTACCTAGACATGCTCTGGTACAGCACTGAGCCGTACGGCAACAAGGAGTTCAAGCGAGTCTACTCTCGGCGCGAGGGCACTATCGGTCCGTTGAACACGTTCCTCAACTTCGCGGGTGCAGTGCTGCGCGAGCTGGCCGTGACGAGGTACCCCTTCCCAGACCCGGTCTACTTTCAGGTCCGGAAGTACCCTGATGGCACCTCCCGAGTCTTACCGCAGGCGCTTGCGGAGAGGCTTCCCCGCGACAACGCTGTGAAGGTGTACTGGCGGGCGGGATACAGGGGTAACGCGAAGCAGCCGAGGTTCCTCCTCTCTCACCCGACCCTGCCCGAGATGGACTTTGTCGACATGATCAGGGCGCACGTGATCGAGGTCTGTCGGCAGTGTTTCATCCACAATGTTCCGTCCCCGGACGCACACGCCTACATCCGCCTCCTTGTCCACAGGCTGAAGCCCTTTCTCGACTGGGTCTACACAGGCGGGTGCACAGGCCGCAAGGACTTCTGGCCCGATGCTGACCGAGAGCTTCGGAGGCTGACGCTTGAGATACGAACCCTCTACGGGAGAAACGCAGGAAAGCGTGAGGGCGTGACGAGGAACCTTGACGAGGACTTTCCCAAGCAGACCGTGAACTTTCTGAGGTCCAAGGCCGAAGAGGCACTCAAACGCACACGTGACAAAGATACCAGAGAGAAGTGCGTCTGCATCCTAGACATGATCGACAGAGGCTTCATCGTCGACCGAGATGTCTCAAAGCTCATGGACCGTGTCACGGCTCTCGTTCAGAAGGAGGGGAACGACTGGCACAGGGTCCTGTTCTCCGGCCTTCATCACCCTCAGTCCCTGAGGTCGGTCGTCTTCTCAGGCGACACCATGCTTGACGGGCCCGGTCATGCTCTGGTTGTTGCCGAGCTGCCTCTTGCGACCCCAGTGGGCAGGGGTCAGGCCGACCTAGTCCTCTTTATGAGAAGGGACGTTTCAGGCAGGGCAGTGTGGACGCCCATCATGGTCCTTGAGCTGAAGACTCTGACTGCGGTCGATTTCAACTTCTACTCCCAGAACCGTAAGCACGGCAGAGTGCCCGTCTCCTATGTGTGGAAGATGGCACTCACTGAGGAGGAGTGGAAGGGAGCAACAGGTTCTGGCCCACCGAGGATCACACTTGACCAACTCGGAGCCTACGAGCACGGCCTGCTCCAGGAGTATCGCGACATGGTGCCCGATGACCCAGCCTCTCCTGCTTCCTTGTGCAAGGGAGTAGTCCTTATTGACACAGACCAGAGTCACTCTGAGGTCCTCGACGCCTTTCGAAACTTGATTGAGTATCTCCGGAGCAATCTGCGATCGCTTGAGTCGAATGCATCCGAGTGGACATGTCACACGCTCAGGGCCGACCAAGATGACCTAGCGAAGCCACCACGAATAGCAGTCATTGTTTCACCTTCACGAGGGCAGTCACGTCTGCTCCGCAGGGTTTCGCCACGGGAGAACGTGTCTGTTGAGGATCCGTTCGAGCACAGGATAATAGACGATAGGCTGCTCACACTGTACATCTCTGTTCCATCACCGACGTCTTTTGGAGGCCCAGCGGCTTGGGTTTCGATGAACTGGCATCTTCTCAACCATCTGAACGAGTGCACTCAGACGTCGCATCGCACGCCCAAGATCCTCTGGTTAGACCTGCTCGATGACTACCCGACAGATGGACTCATCAGAGCGAGGTTCGGTCTGGACACCCTTCACACGAAGAAACAGATCACCACCTCGCAGTACAGAAACCTCATCCGTCTGCTGAACGAAATCGAGTTCGTCCGACTTGGCTCGGAAGTTGACGATTACCTTCTTGCAGGTCAGAATCTGGAACTCGAAGCTCTAAGGTCCGCAACAAAGCGAACGAAGGGAGAGGAGACGATCTTCGTTGTCAGCGGGTGGGCAGAACTGACTCAGCTCGTCCCACGACACCGAGCGCATCTGACTACATTCCTTGAATCCGCTCTGCTCAGTGCTCTGCCCAAGAATAATGCCAACATCATCTGGACAGACAGAGGCTTCCCTCACACAAGAATGAACGCCCTGTATCAGTGTCACTGTATGAAACCGCTACCGCATGACTCTCCGAGGCAGTCACAGACTGATGAGATGATCTGGAACATGCCTCTGGCACCCCGTGTGATTGGTTGGCAGGCTCCTCGCAGGACCGGCGTCCGATTGGTGATCCAAGACACTCCCACAAGTGCACCGCCATCGGTCGCAGTGGTCGAAGTACCTCATCTCAAGAACTGGGTCAGAAAGTTTCGTGGGGGGTTCGGACGAGAGAAGACCGTGAAACAGTCAGAAGTACTCGAGGCCACAAGGACGCGCAAGCCAGCATACGGTCGTTCGGTGTCCTTGAGTACTGTCTATGCAGGTGCAGGTTCTCCCATAGAAGACATCCCCGGACAGATGCAGCAGGACGCAATGACTCTAGCCCCCAGTCTACTACGACCAAGGAGAGGCGAACCTCTCTCCGAGAAAGGGCAGGAGGAGAGACTGAGTTCCGAGGTCGAATCTTGTTCTCTGGTCTCCACCCGGCAACCCGCATCTCTGACAGACAGAATGCACCTTCGTCCTGATTGTCCTCCTCCTGAACCGAACAGGTCGGAAGGGAAGTATTTCGGGCTCTCCGAGGCTACAAGAGGGTGGCAGTACGGGAGCATCCCATCACCCGATGAGTATGTTGAGGACTCGCAGAAGGTCTCTCGTAGACCTCCCCTCACCACCTCAACTGAATGCTCAGGGATTGACACACTGGAAACAAGACGCGGCGAGCTCAGAAGGCTACTCTATGCAGCGAGGTTTCTGAAGGAGGAGGTGTCTTCGACCAGTGATCTGTACAACTGTTGTGAAGCCATCATTGACTGTTGCGAGAGTGCTCTGCGTGAACATCGAGATGAAACAGGTCTTCTTGGGGCGTTGAGGCAGGTCAAGAAACACATCCTGAATAATGCAGAGCGAAGAAACACTTGGCGACTGCTCTACCAGACTAGGCTAGGATTGATTGAAGAGGTGGACTCGGAGAACAGGAGAACGCTCCAGAATCTGACTGGAGATAGTGAAGACATCATGACGCTCTATGGGAACAACCTGTTCCTAGCAGTCTATGCTATTGCGGAGGAAGTCCTTGACGACACCCTGTCCTTGTCCATCATTCAGCTATGGTCGGCCGTTGCAGAGTGGCAGTTATATCAGATGGGCTTCAAGCCGCACTACGACCACGACAGCAACCTGACTTCACGATATGACTTTCAAGCCATCTACTCAAACCTGCTATGGAGGGCGAACGCATTGAGGAAGACTCCACAACCCGCTAGACCACAGCTGACTGAACGCTTTGGTCAGGCTGTCTGGGCAGAGCATGACGAACTGGTCAACGTCTGGCTAGTGTTTCCTGACAGGCAGAGGGGGACGATGGTAGGTGGACTGATTCTCGACCAAGGCTCGCTTGTTCCCAGACCGGGTTGGCATCGGTGCGTGATTGACCCCGAGGAGCTCAGGGAAACAGCGGCAACTGCACTGAAGAGCTGGAGCAGAAGCCCGATTCTATTGACATCGGTTGAAGGTCAGGACGTGCTATGGATGAGAGTGGAGGGTGAAGCTGGCGAGGACTGGTCTTGCATCGGCTTACTGGAGTATGGACCACCACCAGAGCACAAGAGTCACCCGATCCGCTGGTTGAGAATCTCAACACCATCTCCTGAAGCATCCGTCGAAATTCAAGGATTCAGACCATCTTCTCCTCCCTCCGGCCTGAATCAGTCAGTAGACGTTGTATTGAGAGATGCCAAGTCCTGGACAGGTACTATCAGGGATGTCAAGTGCCTGCTCACCATCGATGTTGAAAGAGGCGTCTACAGGGTGGAAATTCGGGAGCGGACAGGCTCGAAGGCTAGAGTCTTGGACACACGTGAAACCCCCTCCACTGACGAAGTGATTGGGTTCTTGAGGCATCCTCAACGGACAGGCGAATACCCTGTGACTCGCGATGACATACATCTAAGATGGGACTGCCTGAAGGATGTTGAGTACAAGGATGTTCCTGTGGAGGCGTCCACAGGAAAGAGAGAATGGATCAGCCTGACCTTTCTGAAGCCTCTGATACATCGACATAGCTTCTTTCCCGATTACTACAGCGTGCCCCGCACATGTAGTGAGCTACTAGAAACAAGGCTGGGCCGTGAAGCCAAGCTGGTGATCAATGTAGATCAGGAACTCATGGACCATGGGGCGAGCAAGTACCTCAAGGTCACTTTGGACGGGGTCGACAAGAAGTCACAGATTCGCGGTCTTGAAACGGAGGCCATGGGGATCTATGATGTTGCACTGTTGGCTGAATGCGAACAGATAGTCGATGTGACTACGGGGACACGACATTACCTCAAGATTGACGTAAAGGGTCTCAGGGGAATGAGAGTCCCTGCCGGACTGTCTGAGTACGCAGGCCTTCACAATGCAATCATCGCCGATGCCGAAGA
>CAZVZC010000001.1:4637-183041 GCA_964631415.1 uncultured archaeon
CCGGACTGTCTGAGTACGCAGGCCTTCACAATGCAATCATCGCCGATGCCGAAGAAACTGCTGCGGAAAAGGCCGACCTTGAGGAACATGAGGCGCCTGAAGCTGAGCCAGAAGTGAGCGGACCCGAGATGGAGCTGGTCAGCGCGAATGCCGAAACAAGGGACACAGGATTCACACTAAGAGTGGTAGTGCACCTTGGCCAGGTGGACGCGGATGAGCCTCTGGCGGACGTCCCAGTGATTGAGCTTCCTCGGAAAACCATCAGGGAGCAGGCCGTAGCCTATGGAAGCATAGCCGAAGAGGTGACTAGGGCACTTAGAGGTTGGAACACCAGCAATGAGGTCAAACAGGAGATCATTGATGAGGTCTGTAGAGTACTGAGAAGAGAAGGTGCTCGGATATCAGAAGAATGATGTGGCTCACTGGAGTGGAAGTGCACTTCTCCAGAACCTGAGATGTCGAGCCAAGAATGCACCTATCTAGTAGACTAGATGCTTCGGATGAGAGTGATGTTACGACACGCAAACAGGAGTCTGAAGGAGTCACCTGAGTATATGACTGCCAGTAGAACAACAAAGCCCGAAAGTGTTGACGAGTATCTCGCGGTGCTTCCAGAGGATAGACGAGCGTTTCTCGAAAAGCTTCGCGCGGTGATTAAGGCGGCTGCACCTGGGGTCACTGAAACCATCAGTTACAGGATGCCCACATACAAGTACCACGGGAAGCCACTAGTAGGCTTTGCAGCGTTCAAGAACCACGTCGGCTTCTATGTCTGGAGTTCGTCTTTTCTGAATGCTTACAGAGAGGAAATCAAAGATTACGAAACCTCTGCCGGCACTATCCGCTTCCCGGTTGACAAACCGCTCCCCGTGACTCTCGTAAGGAAGCTCGTCAAGGCGAGAGTTGCCGAGATCGAGGAAAAGAGTAAACAAACGTAAGGAATATGGAATGTGAAAGACAAGTTCCATGCAGAAAATCACCCCGCATCTGTGGTTCGTGGATGTCAAGCACAGGATCAAGAGGTTCTACAGGAGATGGCCTCATAACGCGGGACTCTTGAGTGCTGAGCTGTGGGTCAAGTGTTTCGTCAGCTGCTATCACCTCAAGCGAGTTTCTGGGGGCTTAAGTTGACATACACGAAATTCCTCTAAGAGCCTTTAAGAACCACCTAGAGATAGATAGTTGTGTGATGGCAGTTGGAGAAGCCAATTCCAGTCGTATTCGGGAGCAGAGGTGCGAAAATCCAAGGGCTCTTCTACAAAGCCTCTGGAGTTGGACCATTGCCAGCAGCTATTCTATGTAATGGGTTTCCTGGAAACAACGCAGACGTGCTTGGACTTGGCGAGAGATTGATGAATGAAGGGTTTAGCGCCCTTGCCTTCAACTATCGTGGCACATGGGGAAGCGAGGGACCTCTTACAATCGCGAACTCGCTAGAGGATGTAGTTTCGACTATACGCTATATGAAATCCAGTCTTGCTGTTCGAGAGTTTGATGTTGACTCCTCGAGTATTGCAGTTATAGGGTATAGTTATGGTGGCGGCATGGCTTTGTTGGGTTCGTTGAATGACCCCGCCGTACGGAGAGTGGTCTACATTGCTGGAGGTAACCTCAGCGAAGTCGGAAGGATGATGCAACAGAGTGATGATTTCAGGCGAGCGGTCTTGAAGATGGTGGACCAAGGAATATCCGATTCAGGTTTTAGAGGTTCGAAAGCTGAAGAGTTGTTTGCTGAAATATTTGAAGACATGGACAAATACGATGTGGTCAAGCAAGCTGAAGCACTATCTTACAAGGATATCCTGATAATCGGTGGGTGGCGTGACCAAGAGAACACCATAGAACATCACATATTGCCTCTCTTCAGAGCGTTGCAGAGGCATGGAGCCAAGCAAGCGCGAATTGAAATCTTTGACACAGACCATTCATTTACCAACGTCAGGAGTCAGTTGGCAGACAGAATAGTGTCTTGGCTGAAAAGGTGAATCTTATCCAACCTACCGAAACTACGGTTGACAAGCAGTTTTGATTTTGCGGAAGAGCTACAGCTGAGCAATTGGACGAGGCTGAGCCTCTAATCTGGTATGCTTACCGAGAACTCACCCCCAGTCTGGATAATCAAGACTCCTGCATCAAGCACAATCACTGCGTCGTCTTCCTCTCTCATCCAAGTGCCTCTCCATCGTCAGATCCGAATAGAGAGTGTCGAAGTCCACTCCAGCGATAGGAGAAGCAAAACGCCTCCATGCTTTCAGGTCAGTCTTCTTCCAGTACGCCTCGATTAAGAAGCGAACCACGGTATCGAAGTTCACTTTTTCACGCGTTCTCTTCTGAATCTCACCTGCAATCCTGAGGAGTTCCTTCCTCGTGTCTTCCTTTATCGAGATGGTCGTCATAGACCCTCGCATGGTGATGCTATGTCTACTGTAATGAACACAGCGACGGCGCATAAGGAGTCCAAAAGGGCGCTTCCCGCCATTAGCAGAGGAATGAACTAGGCATCACAATAGGTGCAGCGGCTCCTTTGGTTTCGCATGTCCTTTCCCCAACGATCCTCGGAGTTCTTCTCGGAGCGGCTTCCTCTGGGGCTCCACCACTCTTCCTAAGAGCTGCTCCATCCCTGGCCTGACCCGGTTCGGAAGTCTAAACGCACTGGCAGCAGTCCTACAACTGCCACTGGCGCCGTGACAGACTCCAGAGACCACTCGTCATTGTCCTTCAGCGATTCTCATTAGGGTCGGGTTTCACGCTCTGCCGGGTTGCTGGTGCCACTATTGCCATGTGGTCGCGCTCGCGGCAAACGAGTCACCCTACCCGCTGCACTTCATCATCTTGGGCAGAGTCAAATTAAGGCTTCCGAAGCCCCCCATCAGTTGATACCCGCTTGGATTCTTCAGAAGAATGAAACAGAGTTCCAATCATGATATGTCAAACAAAGCCGCCACTTGCCCTCTTGATCTGGACTATCTCCTCAAGTACATCGATCTCCTGCTGAGATAGGTCCCCAGAGAACTTCGTTCGAGCGGCAATGATGTGCTTGTCAGGCATATCCACATAGAGCACCTCATTCTCCTTGATCTGACGTCCTACAGTGGGTCCCCTGATTGACACTGCGACCTCCATGCCTTCCGTGGCCTCGTCAATGTTAACGTTTCGATCCTGTATTTGAAGAATGGAACCCACACGCTTACCCGTGGAGCTAATCAGACCCAGTTTTGGTTTGATCATGCCATGGACCCTGACCCCAACGACAGCAGGATTGCTGCGTCTGAAGATGTACTCAGGCAGAATCTCTATCTTGCCAGGCCGCACTATTGAGCCAAGAGACTCCGCCTTGGCCTGTTCTCTCTTGACGATGAGCCATGCGTTGTACTCATCGAATAGACGATATATGACATCACTCTGGAATATCTCTATGCCAAATTCAGCAGCCAAGTCTGGAATCTCCGGTGCCGCTTTGACATTGAACCCGAGTACGACAGCATTCAGAGGATCTGTGTCTCCGGCCGCTCTTGCCTCGAGCACGTCACGCTTGACTATCGGACCGACATCGGCCATCCTAACAGGTACCTTGTGGTCCTGTAGGTACTGCGTCACAGCCTCCAGTGACCCTAATGTGTCTGCTTTGAGTATTATGCCCGAGGAGTCTCTCTGAATGCGTATGGACTTGATCTCTTCACGAATCTTCTGTTTGATAGACTCTAGGTTCTCTGGTCTGTCCACGGCATAGAGTGGGGCTCCAGCTGAGGCTCCAGAGATGTCTGGTGCTACTATCTTGACACCTGCCGCAGCATCCACCTCGGAAACACTGGTGAACTTCTCCCTTGGGTCTCGAATCTCATCGAGTGGTTTTGGCAACAAGAGAGCTCTCACTTTGGCAACAATCACGTCGTCCAAACCACCCACCACGATGGTGTCCGTCTTCTTGAGCGTGCCCTCGTAGACTATGGTGTCTAATGTCAAGCCAAGGCCCGTTTCCTCTCTGACCTCTAAGACAGTTCCCTTCGCAGGACCAGAAACGACGTTCAGTCTTTCCTTCATGTACCTCTGTGTGAGACCGGCTAGAACCATTAGCAGTTCAGGAATCCCCTCCCCGGTCTTGGCGCTGGTCGGCACGATTGTGACCGTCCGAGCGAAGTCTGTCACTCGGTCGAAACGCTCTGAGTCTATACCATTTGCTGAGAGAGCTCCTACAATGTCATAGAGTCGCTTGTCTACCTCACTCTTGGTCGCAGAGTTCTGGGCCTTCATTGCCTCAACGAGAGTCATGCCCGACTTGGTCATCCAACCGGGAATCTTGTCCAGCTTGTTTGCCGCCACAACAAAAGGAGTCCGTCCCGATCGAAGTATCTTGAGCGACTCATAGGTCTGCGATAGTGCTCCCTCGGTGATGTCGATGACCAGTATCGCAATGTCTGCGACAGCTCCTCCTCTTCTTCTGAGGTTCAGATACGCCTCATGCCCGGGCGTGTCAATGAACAATAGCCCTCCAATGGAGAGATCCGTCTTTGTGCTCTTCAGGAGGTTTCCGCATATTGAAACGATTGTTTCGGTCGGAAAGAACGAGGCGCCGATATGCTGGGTCATTCCTCCGGTTTCTCGTTCTTGCACAGCAGTGCCGCGCATCTTGTCGAGCAGAGATGTCTTGCCGTGGTCTATATGACCTAGGACTGTGACGATTGGGGAGCGTAGCTTGGTTTTTCCCCCTGTATCGGACTGCGTCATCGACGACACCTCATAAGACGGCGCTGGGCGGACACCCATGGGTACTTTATGAAAGTGTCGTTCAGTATTAAGACCCCGACATGCTGACACCGCATGTGTGGTCACAAGCCTAAAATAACGGGCCCTTGCCAGAAGCGGCACGGAGAACAGTCACGTTTCTCATGTCCTAGCCATTACAGGACTGGTGCAAGAGTTGGAACGGTCGCTAGTAGTGATCAAGCCCGATGGTGCAATACGGAGAAGAGTGGGTGCTTTAGTGGTTGATGCGCTTCTGGCAAGAGGCTACAGAATCAGAGCGTTCAAGGAAATGAAAGTCAATAAGTCCCTTGCAAGGAAGCACTATGCAGTCCACGAGGGGAAGCCTTTCTTTCCTTGGCTTGTTGACTTCATATCATCTGCTCGAGTTCTTGCAATGGTCTTTGAGGGAGAGAAAGCAATTCAAGGGATTCGTGATGCGCTTGGCGCCACGTTTGTTCAGAAGGCCGCACCTGACTCACTTCGAGGCCGCTATGGCATATGGGCTGGCATCAACATCGCACATGCGTCTGATGCTCCTGAAACCGCGGCCACAGAAATTGCTTTGTGGACGAAGGAAGGCGGCCTGAGAGAGTCTGATACTGCAGAGAAGGAAGCGAGGGCTTACATTACGAAGTACAGGTCAGGCGACGCGGACTACACGGCCCAGATCAGAAATCTGGTGAGGACATCAATCGAACAGAAGCATCTAACTTCAGATGTGCTTGCATCATTGGAGAAGCTGCTTGCAGAGGACTCAGCTGGAGTCAGTCGAGGTGAAATCAGAGCACTTGCACGCGCGATTGGCGACTTCATAAGGGAGGAGATTGGAAAGGCATAGACCGAATGGCAAGGCCATTCCAATCGTTTCGAACAGCCTCGACAACTGACGGTCTATTTCTTGACCTTTCCACCTTTCTCATAGCTCAGGGTCCACTTTGTGTCCCTAGGCTTCATGTGTCTCTTCAGTCGGCAGACCTTGCACTTGTTGGAGCAGAACCAGAGCACACTCCCATCCTTGGTCTGGACAAAGGCCATACCCGTACCAGGCTCAATGTCCTTGCCGCAGAAGACACATTTCTGGATACCGACCAAGCTCAGCGCCTCCTCATCTTTCGGGCTTCACGTTCAGTTTCCCGTAGGATGAGTACGTCCCCCATCCTCACCGGACCCTTAACATTCCTTGTGAGGACTCGTCCCTTGTCCCGGCCTTCCGTTATCTTCACACGGACTTGGGTTATCTCACCGGTGACACCAGTCCTACCCAACAACTGAATCACTTCAGCCGGAATCGCAAGAGCTTCTTCTTCTTTGCTCATACGGAAACATCACCTGGGGTCCTACTTTCGCAGAGCTGTGATCTTGTCCACTATGTCTGTGATTAGGTCCTTTGCCTTTCCCTCAACAACAATCGCCACAGCCGCAGTGGGTCGCTCTATACCTGCAGCATTCCCGAGGTCTTTCTTGCTCTTCACAAAAATATAGGGCGCCTTCTTGTCATCGCAGAGACCGGGCAGGTACATTATCACCTCGGGTGGTTCAACATCTTCGGCTACCAGCACCAGACGCGCTATGCCGCGTTCAATCGACTTGGTGGCCTCATTGATACCCTTCTTGATTCGGCCTGTGTCCTTCGCCATTTCTACGGCCTCTAGGGCCTTCTTCTGAAGTTCCTCGGTAGCTTCCCACTCGACAAAACTGGGTTTTGGCATTCATCATACCTCTGTTCGCACTTCATTGGTAATGCATACGGGCAATGGGTCGCCCGTTTGCCGGGATATTCTCGTCGCCCTCGTGACGACCTCTTTTAAAACTGTCGAAGCAGTTCAACGCCCGGAGTATCTAGTATAGAGTGGCAATGGTTTCAGAGAGCCGACTATCGTCGATGCCTCTGAGAACCGAGTATCTCTTCCTCTTCTCCATGATTTCTAAGGCATGATGAATATCATCAATAAACACATCAGCGGCAAGTTTCATTTCCGTCAACGAGGCCGGCAACCCCCTTTTTCGCATTATGCGGAGAAGATCGTCAGCCCTGTGTTTCGTATGGCCCGCTTGGTCCAGATAATAGAGACATAATGGTGTCGCAAAGGCGACCTGAAGTCCATGTAGCTCCTGACTGTGCCTGTCCATCGCATGGGAGATTGCATGTTCTGTCCCTGAGCACGGTCTTGAGCTGCCGACCATGCACATTGCCCTGCCTGCATCTATCTCTGCCTTGACCAAGACCTCCAGACTATCATTTCTCATGACAGATGCAAGTGCGGACTCAACAACACGGTAGGCGGACTCATCAAAATACTCACCGTTATTCTCTTTGCCAAGCCTCCACTCTGCCAAGCTCGATGATTTGCAAAGGACGTCGCCGGTGCCAGCCAGTTTGAGTCTGGGGGGAGCCCTTGACATGATAGACAGGTCGGCGACGACTGCAATTGGTCTCTTGCACTTTCTTGAGTACTTGTAGCCGTCCTGACTCACTGATGCGACATCGCTGGCGATGCCATCATGAGATGCGGCGGTCGGGATTGACACCCAGTCGCATCGTAGCTCAACAGCCAGCAACTTGGCTATGTCAAGGCTTCGTCCTCCTCCGAACCCAAGGATTACGTCGCCTTCATCTTGAGCAAACGCCCCGTCTTGGTAGTCTGATGCCATCAGCCATGTCAGACCGCACTTGACGACTCCCTCTAACCGAGCGCCGTATTCCCCACGGATTATCTCGTCTGAAACACAAACCACATGCCGATATGGATCTAGGATGCTGTCCAGCCTGTCCAGTGCGTTCTTGGCAACTATGACTGTGGCGGGACAAATGGATGCCATCCTGTCAGCTCCCCCCAACGGTTCCCTTTCATGCTGTTAAGCGCTTCTGTTCAGCACGCTCGTCACGGAAGGGGTCCTTCCACTCGCTTTAAGAGTCTGGCCGGTCCGTTTCGCCGTCCAAGTGTTACTTGAGTAACACGACGTCTGATATGTCCGCCGGCTGCTTGGAACCCAAGACGAATTGGAGTCACGTCGCATGACCGAGTATGTCAAGGTCGCCCTTATGGGCTCTGGATACGCCGGCAAGTCCACTTTGATCAAGCTGCTCACAGACAGGGCAGCAAGACTAGACTCCAACTATGTGCCCACTGCAGGAATGGACTGTGGCACCATTACTCTAGATAGTACCACCAAAGTGTCGCTTGTTGAGATGGGTGGCCAGTCTCACTTCGAGTTCTTGTGGCCTGATCTATTGAAGGGCAGTAAGATGGTCGTCGTGGTCACCGAGAGCACACCCAAAGCAGTGCTAAAGACACGTCAGCTTCTTGAGAAGTACAGGGAACAGCTAGTGGGTCTTCAAGTCATTGCGATAGCCAACAAACAGGACGTATCTGGTGCGATGAGACCGGAGTCCGTACAAGACCTGCTTGGAGTCCCAACGTACGGCATGGTTGCGATTGACCCGAAGCAGAGGGTCAACGGCTACAGAGTGATAGTCAATGGGCTCAGACAGATGTGTCATGTGGCCGCATAGTCACGAGCCTGAGAGTCTTAGAGCAACACTTTTATGGATGACACATCCCCGCTCAACCACCCAGGGCACGGGCGAGTGAGCTCAAGGGCCATCTGGTCTTTTGGCGAGTCCGTCCGGGCACGAGTATCTTTTGGGTAGGCCGAACACCTCCGCGTTCAGGTGAGAAGATGGAGATCACAATCATCCACAGAGAAAGTGACACAATTCACTTCCTAGTAGAGGGTGCAGATGTTGCGTTCGCCAACGCTCTTCGACGGACCATGC
Source organism: uncultured archaeon (assembly GCA_964631415.1). Taxonomy (GTDB): domain Archaea; phylum Asgardarchaeota; class Thorarchaeia; order Thorarchaeales; family Thorarchaeaceae; genus OWC5. Next base: position 13,159 of record CAZVZC010000001.1, read on the forward strand.
TCACGCGGCTGCCAGCAATGGCCATAGACGAGGTGCTCGTACTTGAGAACACAAGCGTGATGTACGACGAGATTCTGGCACACCGGCTTGGACTGGTTCCCTTGGTGACCAAACTCGACGACTATAACCTTCCTCAGGAGTGCGATTGTGAGGGGAAGGGCTGCAGTCTTTGCCAGTGTACTCTCACCCTTGAGAAGGAGGCCGCTGACCAAGAGATAGTGGTGTACTCGAAAGACCTGCAGTCTCAGGACCCGAAGATAGTCCCGGCTTCAGGAGAAATTCCGTTGGTGAAGTTGGCGCCGCACCAGAGGTTGATTGTTGAAGCGTACGCTCGTCTTGGGACTGGTACTGAGAACGCCAAGTTTCAGCCAGTTGCCACTGTGGCTTACAAGTACGTACCAGTTGTGAGCGTGGATAAGGCAAAATGCGACCGGTGTGGTGCATGCGTTGAGGTCTGCCCGAAGAAGATTCTGAAACTGGATGGCGACAAGGTTTCTACGCAGAACACGTTGGACTGCAGTATGTGTGAGTCCTGTGTCCAGGAGTGTGAATCTGGCGCTATCACAATCGATTCAAAGAAGGACAGCTTCCTGTTCAAGGTGGAGTCCTCAGGAGCACTGCCGCCAGATGAGATTGTCGAGAGAGCAGCTGACCTTCTGAAAGAACGGATTCGTGTGGCCCTTGACTTTGCGAACTCACTGTGAGGTGGTTAAGAATGGTTAGATCTGGACCGACAGACCCCAATACGCGCGCCCTGATCAACGCGCTGAAGAAGATCTCGACCAAGCACGACGCTAGGATATGGAGGCGGGTTGCCGAACTGCTCTCTCGCCCCACGAGGCAGCGTGCAGCAGTCAATGTAGGTAAGATTGGACGTTATACGCAGGATGGCGATGTTGTTGTCATACCTGGAAAAGTGCTGGGTTCCGGCAGTATATCGCACAAGGTCACTGTTGCTGCACTGAACTCCTCCGCTTCTGCTAGGTCAGTCATAGTTGGTGCAGGTGGTTCATTGATATCAATTGATGAGCTTCTCGACAAGATTCCCAAGGGGACTGGAATCACAATCATTACATGAAGGTGGCTTTGATGAGTGAACAAACTGTAACAGTCTTTGATGCGGACGGCATGATTGCAGGACGCCTGGGGGCAATAGTGGCGAAGGCCATCCTCCTAGGAAATCATGTTGTGGTTGTGAATATCGAGAAGGCCATCATAACGGGAGACAGGAAGACAGTAATCGACGCTTACAAGACGAAGAGAAAGATTAGGAACTCAGCAAACCCGACTAAGGGTCCGTTTCATGAAAAACGCCCTGACAAGATGTTTCGCAGAATGGTACGAGGCATGCTGCCGTGGTCCACACCACGTGCTAGGGCTGCATACAAGCGAGTCCATGTCTTCATTGGCGTTCCAGAGGAGTTCACAGGAAAGGAGAAGACGGTTCTCGAAGACTCACGGTACAAGAGCCCTAGGCGGAAGCACGTGACGATAGGAGATTTGAGTCATGAGCTAGGCTGGACTGGTCTGGAGGTGGCATGAAGTGCGTATTGTCGTAACCGCTGGTAAGAGAAAGACATCATTGGCAAAGGCCACCATAAAGAGTGGCAGTGGCCGAATTAGGGTGAACGGAGGACCGCTTGAGATAGTCGAGCCCGAGATTGCACGGCTAAGGATACAGGAACCGCTGATCCTGTTCGGTGAGGGCTGGAAAAAGTACGACATCCGGGTCAGTGTTCGTGGCGGTGGTTTCATGAGTCAGGCAGATGCGGTCCGAATGTCCATAGCCACGTGTCTAATAGAGATGAGTCAAGACTTTGAGGCCCGCTCGAGAATGGTCGAGCACGACAGGACAATGCTCGTTGGCGATCCTCGCCGCACTGAACCAAAGAAGTTTGGTGGGCCCTCGGCGAGATCTCGTTTCCAGAAGTCATACAGGTGATGTGTTCACAAGATGATAATCCCAGTAAGATGCTTCACATGTGGAAAGGTTGTGGCCGACAAGTACGAACAGTTCAAGCGAGAAGTCCGACAAGGCGAGGACCCGGCGGTTGTACTGGACAGGCTCGGCCTTCATCGCTATTGCTGCAGGAGGATGCTCCTGTCCCATGTTGACATAATTGACAGCTTCATGGCATTCTCAACAGCTGAATCAACGGAGGCCAAGTAGTCATGAGTGAAGGAAATGTAGCTGAGATTGAGCTGCTGACACCTATGGACAAGTACCTTGCTGCAGGTTGCCATATAGGAACACAGGTCAAGACGCAGGACATGGAGCCGTTTGTTTACAGGCAGAGACCAATCGGTCTATACGTCTTGGATGTCAGGAAGACCGACGAGCGAATCCGGGTCGCTGGCAAGTTCATCAATCGATTCAATGCTGACCGAGTTGTCGCTGTTTCGGGACGTGTCTATGGTAAGAGGCCAGTCGAATCATTTGCCAACTACATCGGAGCACACGCTTTCACTGAGCGCTTTGTTCCGGGCACACTGACCAATCCGAACATCTCAGGTCCCCGAACATACGTGGAACCGGAACTCTTGGTCCTGACCGACCCTCGTACTGACCAGCAAGCGTTGTCTGAAGCAGCCAGAATTGGCATCCCAGTAATCGCGCTCTGCGATACAGACAATGTGACTGCCAATATTGACCTCGTTATTCCGTCCAACAACCGTGGGCGAAAGGCATTGGCACTCGTCTACTATCTAATCACAAAGCAAGTGCTTAGAGAGCGCGGTGATCTGACCGGTGATGCTGAGCCCTCCTTTACACCGGACGACTTTGAGCCTCAGGTACAGCGGATTTAGACCTATGGTCTATCAGTCCCGCGTAGAAACGATGCCACGATCCGCATCCACATCTACCCGTTGGCCTGTATGCAGTCTTTCAATCTCTATCTGGTCAACTGCTGGAATCTCTGAGATGATACAGCCAACAGCAACGACAGGATCAACCGTCTTGTTGATGATTGCGGCGGGTGCCCTGCCTGTCTTCTTCAGGGCATAGAGCACATACGAGCCAACTGTGGAACCCTTACCCGTCGGAAAGACCAGGACTTTGCCGGAAACGGACTTTCCCTCGAGTTGATGCCCTTTCTCAACGATTACACCAGTTTCAGGATCACAGCCGCCATAGAACGAAACATCTTGGGTGGTCACTAAAGCCTCTCCTGAAACCTTGCCCCTGAATACCTTTCTCCCGGAGAGCTTCATACGACCGCTTCCCTGATGCACTGTTCGACCGTCCTTATCTCGGTCTTGAACTTGTTCTTTCCGCGCGCATAGAAGCATGCCTTTGCGGAATCGGTCATCAAACCCTTGAAGCGTCCCTTCAATGGCGCAACTGCACAGCAGGCGTCGCTTACGAGAAACGCACCCGACCTCTCAATCTTGTCATAGTAACCCATCTTGACTGCCAAGTCTTTCGTAGGCCGGGCTGTCGTTATCCACACGGTCTTCCCATTCTTCACAGTCTTCCCATCCAGCATTGTCGCTATCTGGGCTATCTCTCCTATGCTCGCATGCGGACATCCAATGCTGATGAAGTCGATTTCTGCACCCTCATCATCCAGCTTCTCACGAGCCTTCTCTAGATCTTCCTGAACCACGACCTCTGTCTTCTCAGGTATTGCTGTCCTGCTGGGAGTGATTCCCTCCATGTGAAACATGGCAACACCTCCATAGGTCGCCGCTGACGCACAGAAGGACTTCAGGTCTTCAGTTGTCGCTTTTGAGATTCCAGTGATGAATGGTATCGCCTTGTTCGTTCGCTCACCAATCACTTGGCCCAGTAGTCCAAAGTCGTCAGTTCCTCTGAGGTTTGCTCTGACTTCATACTTGACCTCTGCCACCCTGTTCTCGTCGAGATGAAACCCATACTCAGCCGTCAGGCCCGTGAGTGCAGCAGCAAGGGCACTCGGTCCCCCCTCTCTGTTAGTCCTTGCACCGATGACCGAATTGGCGAAGCACACAGCAGAGGACTCGGCCCATGCGATATGCTCACCATAATGCGGGAGGTTGCCGACCAAATATGGCGTGCATGTGCAGGTGGTCATCACTCCCATCTTAGCAAAGGCATCCACGACTCTTTCTTGGTTCTTTGCGAAGTCGGAACTGATACCGTGCTTTTCCCAGTCCTCAAGGTCCATACCTGCAGGATTGAGCGTCGTCAGTACTCTGACTCGCCCATCCGCCGCCATATCCGACAGAAACTCGAGACCTGGCTCGCCGAGGTTGTCATATGAAACGCCGGCAATCTGAACACTCGATATAGGTATCAGTCGCTTTGCTCCATATATCTCACCAAGCAATGTGATTATCTCCATTGCCTTACGGGTTGCCTTGCCACGTTTTCCATCAAGCATCGCTCTTTCTTCCGGCTTCAGCTCAAGCATCTTGTCAGTCCTCCAAGAAGCGCTTCAAGTCCACCTTGGGGAACTCTGCTTTCTCGAACCCCTTTCCTTTTGTTTCTAGAGCCTTCGTACAATCAAAGCCAATCTTGGTCGTCATCTTTGTGCCAGGTTCGGCACTAGGATCGAGCGAGCTTCCCGGCTCCCGTGCCTTTACATGCATACTCTTGTCGCCTTGGAAGCGGGTCGCCATCGCCCACTCTCTCTCTTGCTCGTTGTAGATGTCAATGTCTTCATCGTAGACCCAGACATGTTTCGCACTTGTATGCCCTGCAAATGCTCCCTCAATCGCCTTCAGGCCGTCGTCTGCATTCTTCTTCCTTATCTTCACAGCGACATGAAGCCAGCTTGCACCGCCCGGGGTAATGCTGGTGTCAAGGACTTCCACCCCACGTTCCTTGACCTTCCTGTAGACCGTAGGTTCTCGGGGCATCCCCATGAGTATCTTATGTTCCAGACGTCCTGGAAGCAACGCCTGCCAGATAGCTGTCTTCCTGTGGGTGACCTTTTTCACTTCGAAGACTGGCTCTTGTCGTACCACATCCACTGTCTCAGTCAGGTCTATGAATGGCCCCTCGGAATGTCTTTCCTTCTGAAACACCCTGCCTTCGAGCACAAACTCACAGTCCGCAGGTATCGTCAAGTTCACCGTCTTTGCCTTTGTGACCTTGATTGGCTTCAGAGCATTGGCTATATACAACTCATCGACACCCGTTTCCACTGATGTCGCTGCAGCGACGAGAACTTCTGGTGTGTTACCAATACAAAACGCGACATCGACTTCTCCATTCTTCTCAAGGAACTTGTGAAAGTCGCGTCCGGTGACAACTCTCACTGCCATGTGATTCTTGTCGATTTGCATCGCTCTGTGGAAATCTAGGTTCTGTCCATACTCGGGGTCAACAGAAACGACAACGGCAGAAGAAACGTAGGGCCCCCCATCAATCACGTTGTGCAAGAGTATGGGCAGTCGATCCAAGTCCACAACACTCTCAACAACCTCCTGACATGGTGCCGTCTTTGCCTTCTCCGGAGGGCTTCGATGTTCTATTGCATTAGCCAGAATGGGTATCATCTGGTCAGGTCTGATGCCAAAATAGTCTGCAATCTGTGTCTTGGTACAGAACAGATTGCCGGCGACGCGATACGCAGCCTCTTTCACGCTCTCAAACAGCACGGGTGTAGGTTCTAGAGCCTTCAGAAGCCCAGCTATCTCTAATCTCTTCGAGATGGGCTTGCGTATCGTCTTGAGTATGCCTTGTGTAGCTAGCTTCTTGATGTAGTCTTCCAGAATCATGTCAGTGCAACTCCATTCACTGTCCGAAGGTTGTCTTCCAGACCGCAGTGGCTCCTGTCTTTTGTAGCGCCTCTGCGACTTGATCAGTGGTGCGCTTGTCAGGGGCAAGAGATATCATCAATCCTCCTCTCCCGGTCCCGGTCAGCTTCGCACCCAATGCACCATTCCGCAGTGCTTCTTGTATCAAGGTTTCAAGTTCCGGGCAGGACACAGTCAGCAAACGCAGCATCTCCTGATTCTTGTTCATGAGCTGGCCTGTCTTCTTCAGGTCAATACGAAGCAGAGCCTCACGGGCTTCTCTTACGAGAGCCTTGTACTCCTCCACGATGGAGTCAAACCATTTTGGATCGGCATTCTTCTTTGCTGCCACATCATCGACGACTTTCTTGGTACTTGCAGTCAGTCCCGTAGACCCAATGACCAATCCAACCTGCTTCTTGAGCTTCAGCTTCTCAAACACGGGCGCACCACCCGCAGGATCTCTCACGTACCAGATTAGCCCTCCGAAGGTTGATGCGGTATTGTCTATTCCTGAGGGTGTTCCATGATAGCCTTTCTCACCCTCGTAGGCGGCTTCGTTGATCTGGTCCGCAGTCAAACCCAGCTGGAATTCTGCGTTCAGTGCCCGGGCTAGGGCAACACAGTTGGCAGCACTAGCTCCAATGCCAGATGCAGCTACCAAGTTTCCTCCGAGTTTGATGCGGACTCCTCTCTTGGAGAGATCCAGATCCAGATAGCGGATGACCTTGTCAGTCGAAACTTTCTGTTCCTCTGCCTTTTCCACCTTGTAGCCTGGCGTTTCTGGTCTCAGGTCTTCAATAGACCAACCTGGCGTGTCTGTCCTTGTTACTTCCGCAGTGGTTTCCGCGGCAATGCCTGCTGCGACTGCAGGGAGCCCATACACTACAAAGTGCTCGCCAAACAGAATGACCTTTCCCTTGCCGGAACCCTGACCCAATTCTCTCTCATCCTGCGGTTTAGTTTCGGCGCTTGCCTTTCGCTACTTTTGAACTTATTCTTCGGCATTATGCCATGCGACATTGAACGATTGATTTCAAGAAGCGGAGTGTGAGTATGATACTAGGTTATCGGTTTCATTGTGCCCGTAAGAGTGGGACGCACCCCACCATGCAGAAAAAGGTCGTGGTGGGCCGGGCCGGATTTCTCGGCCAAGAGCTGGGAATCAACTCCTGCGAACCGGCGGCCTCTTGGTTTTGCGCTCGTGGGCCGCAAGGCCACCGAGTCCCGAACCAAGAATCATAGCCAAGCTAGACTACCGACCCATGCCAAGGTGGACTCATGGTGGGAGTCATTTAATGGTTTCGTTCGACTGTGCCTGCAGAAACTCAACCGAGCCAAGGAAAACCCCATCAATACTATAGACCTCGGACCTAGGAAGGTCGACACATCCACTTTCAAACAGAGGTCCCTGCAACTTGGCACCCTGTTGGTTGAGTGGAAGTCCTGTGATTAGTGTGTTGAAGCTTGGGAGAGTTATCAGGACCCCTTCGGAATCTTCATGATCCTGAGGAATGCCGATGTTCTCTCGAAGGCAGTCCTTGTTCAATCTCGAACGGAGTATGACTGGCAGTGGTCCAGCATATCTTCTTCGAGTCTGTCTGCCGGGCAACCGCGCTGACACTACTCTTGTTCGTGTCAGGCTAGGGTGACTGTGCCCAATCACAATTAACCGCGAATGTAAGACCTCTGCTGACGGCCATGCATGACCATGGACTAGTCCAATGGAGCAATCGTCAGTTTCACAAAGTACAACTCCTCTCACATCTGCCACTATGATATTCCTAGGCAGCAAGCTCTCAATCGCACCATCATGATTGCCAGGAATCAGAATCACATCAGTGTTCTCTGATAGTTGTGTCATGAAGTCCGGGATAGTCTGCCAGTTGAAGGTGCTGTCAGGGGAGATTGTGTGTTTCAAATCACCTATGATATAGAGTGCAGAAACCGAGTGCTTCTTGATCATGGTTTTGAGTTTCTTGAGCATTGACAGGTGTTCCGACGGGAATGACACACCACTGAGCTTGGACAGTTCGTCATGGAAACCCAAATGTATATCGGACACTAGGAGTGCAGTGAGTGTATCAGTGTGCACTACCAAGCAGCCATTATCAAAGACTGTTTCCATCGATGTGCTGTGTGGATTCCGGAGCATTTTAACATCGTCATGTAAAGAGGCCCGTGATTAGAGATGGTCCTGAGTGCTCACGAGGTTGGACTCCTTGCTCGAGAGGAGTTGACGCAGGCCGACATCCAGTACTTCAGAGGTAAGTATGGTATGCGGTTCATGAGGGCATTGCGAGCAGTCGAAGAAGGACGCGTCGTCAAGTATCTTTTCAAGCCAAGTGGACTCACTGCATGGGTCGTTCGAGGTGTCAAACGCGAGTACCTCGTGATTCCAGAGAACTACTGCAGCTGTAGAAGCTTCTACCAGTCGGTCGTTATTGCAAGGGAGGTTGACACTTGTTACCACATACTTGCACAGAAGATTGCAGAAGTCAAGGGGTCCTACGAAACAATCGATTCGACAGATGGTGAAAGAAGGAAGATGCATATTGTATGGAGAAGGACTGACTAGACGGTCCTACAGGCACGCCCCCTGAGGATAACTTTAAAAAACGCCCTCTGATGACGCTGGCCATCTAAGCACCTAGGTCGAACTGAGCAATGCTGCGGCTTGATAACATGTTCAAAATCTGTACGGCCGTGATTACGCTCATGGTTGTCTTTTCGTGTCTAGAATCAACCGCAAGCGCTCAGGCCCCCCTTGATCCAGTCGTTATCCTATACGATGCCTCTCACGGACCACAGTTTGCAGCGGATGACGCCGACAAGGGGCTCAAGCTGATGCTTGACATGGTCAATGCATCAACAAGATACGTAGTCCGCGTTAACGAGGCTTCTCCTATCAATGACACCATACTGAAGGATGTAGACGTCCTAATCCTTGCGTCTCCCGACCGGACTTATGAGTTCGCCAAATCGGAAGCTATGTCGGTCGTAGAGATGCTGAACAACGGCAGTTCATTGATGATACTTGGTGATCCCAACATAGACTCGAACTCCACGTATTGGGCTGGTGAGCAGCCCTTCCAAGACTTGGGAGACAACATTGCAGTCAACCGCCTCTTGGACCTGCTAAACATCACTGGTGTTAGGTTCAGTATCAACGCGACCGGCGGGGACAACTTCTGGGCCGACACAATGTTTGACTATGACCGCGCCTTGAACAACACATATCCTTGGGTGATGCGGCTTGATCCCACGACATGGGACTCAAGTCATCCTATCTTCAAAGACATCAACGAACTGATTCTGATGACCGCTACCCTAAAGCCAGTGTCCCTAGTGAGTTCGATTGCACGAGGTGCGAAGACCTCATTTGCTCAGTTTAGAAAGGGTCCTAACACGTTCGCTAACATATCCTTCCCAAACATGAGCCTGACCGAGTTTGACGAACGCCCACTCTCTTATTCAGCAATCAACGGCACACTCCCACCGTGGCTCTCAGCCTTTGAGTACAACAACAGCAGGATTGTGATATCGGGCTCCACAATCATGTTCACAGGGCGTCTTCTTGATATGTATAATGCCGAGCTCAAATGGTTCTATGCGGCAGACAATTCCCGGCTCTTTATGAACATGCTGAGCTGGCTTTCCGAGGACTTCGTAGAAGCCGAAACAGCTGTCGTGCCGATGCTGTTGATCTCGTCCGCGATCCTTGTAATCGGTGTTGTCCTGTATCTAGCCAAGAAGAGGTAGAATGCGGAAGACGCTCACCAAGTGGGTATCTGTAAGCCCTCCGCCTGTAGAACCCTCTCTATCTCTCCTCTGAGCTCATCGATGTTCGTCCGCTGCTTAGCTGAGAGAGGGACAATCACCGGGGCAGGTTTCCTCTGCGGAAGCTTGTCATGGAGATACTCAATCTCCACTGCTCTGTTGCCACTCGGCAGCTTGTCAATCTTGTTAGCGACTACTATGACGTGTTGAGATATCTCAGAAAGGAAGGTATAGAATTCCACATCAATCGGGATTTCTCCCTTGTTCTCCCACCTCTCGACCAGCTCTCGGAACAGCGAGATGTCTATGATGAGTACCGCCAAGACTAGGCGACTGCTCCAAGCTTCAAGCTTCTGCACGAGTGCAGTCTTTGCTCGCTCAATGGCCTTCTTCCCCTGTCCAGCCATGTGGCCAAAGCCCGGAGTGTCCACAAAGAGCACGGCTCCGAGATCAATGCTCTTCTCCCATCGTGTGGTCCCCGGACGCTTGCCCACCTTGAGCTTTCTGCCTGTGAGTGCTCTCATTACACTGCTCTTGCCCACGTTGCTTCGCCCAGCGAATACGACCATGGGTTTCTGCTTCTCACTCCCAGAATGGTCTTGTTCTAGCATAGTTCCGCTCCGCCTCTGCAATCTGCCTGAGCAGACTGACTCTGTCTGTCATTCCCGGACGCAATATACGAGATGCTGTCATCGGCCCAATTCCGCGTCCGGCTAGTGCTAGTAGGGCAATCCTGCCATACGTTGCCACAAGTTCCGCTGTCAGGACCCCGGCCGCATAGAGCTTTCTCTTATCATTAGGTACAGCTCCACCGGCTTTGACCAGCTTCATTATTCCCGGGAGCTCTGAGTCATCTGGAGAAACTGCTGCAATCATCCTTGATCCACAGCTCGGACAGGACACAGTCTCGTCCAAAGTGGATATCGTCCGAACAGAGTTCCAATCTCCATTGGCCATACACACAAGCCTGAACTGCTTCGTGAGAAGTCTGGCCTCCATAAGCCGTAGAATCTCGTTCTCATCAGTGATTTCACCCAGCACCTCGAAGCGACTCTTCTCCTCAATTATCAAGCGTGCAAGTGGCGAGGGTCTATCGGTCACTACAGTATAGACCTCCACAGCTCCAGATGAGATTCGGTCGAACAAATCGACAACCATACTCTCGTCCAGTTTGTCATGTAGGACCTCTCTCATCGTTTCTTCATAGACAGGCCCGTCCTGAAAGGCATCTATCAGTCGTCTGACAGGGATGTCCTTGACCCTTACGTCTCTTCTGATCACACCCATTCTACGAGCGACATGAATGAATCGGGAAGCGAATGTCTGGGTGTGTTTCACTGCTAGTCGAAGTATTGTCGAAACCTGATTGCCTGTGTATCCCTTGAGTGTATCAACAACGCGGGTCGAGTCAAGCCGTGCCGTCGAAGTCAAGAGAATTCGATAAGGGTCTCTCTCAACACCTACATCCACCCCAATGCTCGTTGTCAGTAGAGCCGCCACAACAATACCGAGGGCTTCATTCGCCTTAGTACCGAACGGGGTATGAATGACCAAACCCGCCCCGAAGTCCTCGACCAAGACAGTGTCCACGGACGGCAGCCTACCCAATGACTCATGGCTTTCCGCCAAGGTTCGAATCACGTAGTCTTGTGTTGTTTCATCTATCCCGTAATGAGTCTGCAGCCAAGTCCGGGCGTCTGCACCCGGCCTCCTCATTATGGAGTCCCAGAGCTTGGCAACCTCAGATGCAACTTCATACGGGACCGGAATCATCTCACCAATCCAATGTGGTGCTTCAGTATCAATACTGCTTGCTGGTGAACAGAGGACTTCATCCTCATCCACACTCACAACAGTCCACGACTTACCCCTTATGACAAGCAGCGAGCCGCCTTGCAGATTCTCCGTGACGTAGTCCTCGTCTAATACACCTATGGATGTCCTTGTAGTCATGTCGAGGGCGTTCAATTGTCTGACATCTGGAATTGTGCTCAGGTGTTCGTAGTAGAAGACCCGTGTCCTCCTGCTAGCCGAAACCTTGGAGCTCTCCACGCGTACAATTCCTCTCTCCGCCATGAAGTTCAACACTGAGCCGAGTTCCTCGTCCGTCACCCCGACGAACGGGTACGCTCCGCGTATCAATGCTGTGAGGTCCTTGCGGTCTATCTGACGCATGTCGACAACAATCCCGGCTATCTGATGACATAGGACATCCCAAGCCTTCTCGTGTATGCTTGCATCCTCGACCTTGTTCGACAGGGCACGTCTGAGTATCACTGCCGACTCAGTCACGTCATCGAGATTTACAGTTGCCAAGAACACCCCCTCCGCGATTCTGTCGAGCCCATGCCCGGCGCGCCCAGTACGCTGTAAGGCGCGGGCCACTTCTCGAGGGGACGAATACTGGACAACCAAGTCTGCCTGCCCAATATCTATGCCAAGTTCCAGACTTGATGTAGCGATGATGGCCCTTGAGAGCCCCTGCTTCAAACGAGTTTCAGCAGCCATTCGAGTGTCCTTTGATAGTGACCCATGGTGGACGTCGAACTCAAATGGAGGTTTGAGAGCATGCATCTTGGCGCCAAGAGCCTCCGCGAACGACCTAGTGTTAGTGAACACTATCGTCGAGTTATGTGATTGCACTAGGTCAACGATTCTTCGAAGCCTCGCTGTGGAGTTCACGGGATAGGAAATCCGCTTGGAAGTTACAATGTCTTCAGTCGTGGGTTGTGGCATCTCCACCCTCAGGTTCATTTTTCGTAGTCCATACCCCTCCCACAGAATCCTTGTTTGACCCAATACCCCGCTCAGAAGGGCTACAACGGTCCTTGGGTTTCCGACGGTCGCAGAAAGCCCTATTCGTTGTACTCGCGACCCCACGACTTGGTCCAGTCGTTCGAGGCCTAGACTGAGCTGGGTTCCCCTCTTACTGTCGGCCAGTTCGTGTATTTCATCGACAACCACGGCAAACACAGTCTTAAGGTGATATCTGAGCCTCTGCGCCGGGAGGATTGCCTGAAGCGACTCAGGTGTAGTTATCAACAGGTGGGGTGGAGTGATTGCCTGCTGCCTTCGCACATACTGTGTTGTATCACCATGTCGGACAGCTACTGTGAAACCCAAGTGGTCACAGAGGGCTTCTATCCGTCCGAACACATCACGGTTGAGCGCTCTCAGCGGCGTTATGTACAGGATGTGAATCCCAAACAGGTCCTGTTTCAGCCGTTTCTCCTCAAGGAGTTTCAATAGCGGTAAGAGGGCCGCTTCAGTCTTGCCGCTGCCAGTGGGGGCAAGCAAGAGCATATTGCTCCGCTCAGCCAGTATTGTGGGAATTGCTCTCTCTTGGATCGGCGTGGGCGTCTGGATGCCCCGGGTTGACAGGAATCCAGAGATCTCCGGACCTAGAGAATCAAAGACATTCATCCAAAGGGCTTCCTTTGTCGAAGTGTGTGACGAATCTCGTTCACTAGGATGCGGATGTCAGTTCTAAGCGTGACATCTGCCTCACGCGCTCTGTCTTCAAGCAGTTCTATGGCCTCATTTGGAGAGGAGGCTTGCTTCATTATTCTCTCGACCAATGACTGCATCACATCTAGGTTCGATATGTGTGGTGCAGACCTCTCAAATGCCTGTTGGATTAATGCCTCTAAGTTCATCATGAGGTTGTTTCAGACGTGCCCTACTCTTCCTCTTCCTCACCGTATGCGACGTAGCCCAATACAAGGAGAAGGGCCACAATTCCCAACACATACAAGACGATGTCGATGACTGGGATTATGCTTGTCTGCATAGGTATCTGACGACCCCGTCTGAATGTCACTTATAATCATTGCTGACTGAAGGGCTCTGTACTAAGACTACTCCTCTGTCTTGCTGCCTTCATAGAACCGGTCGATGAAACTGCCATAGACGTCCACAGGCTCGGTGAGCGAATTGACTTCGTCGATAGTCATCTCAAGTCCGCAGGAGCCACACTTGACCGTTGCCACTTTTTTCTCCCTGAGCAGCTCTATCTTGATTGCCGCATTACCACAGTCTGGACATTGATAGACATCAGGGATTCGCTTCTGCGGTCGTCGTCGAATCTTCTGCCTTCTTCTTCTTCCCATGATTCCTCACCTTTGCCTATTTCACACAGACCGAGCTACTAGGCACGGAGAAACAGAGCGAGTCCGGCCTCTGCTGAGATTCATTTAAGCGTTGCGTTGAGTCTTGATGAGTTCTGGTTCGAAGGCTTCTTATCGCAGTTGCCATGCGACATGACCGATGTCTGCATTGTCAAGGAATGCCGAGTGTGTACTGCAGATACTACAGTCTGCAGATACCCTGACAACATCCGAGATACTTGAGATGGCACGGAGAGCCGAGTACGCTGAGATGTGTAAGGACTGCGCAGGCGGCGACACCTTTGTTGCCGCAGCCAACCAGCTTGTTGAACAGGGGCTTATCACCAAGAAGCTGGGTAAAGGCGGATACCACTGGCGAATCGTGAGGGGATGAGAAAACGGACACGGAGTACTGGGCGCGGATCAGGGATGACTTCCCTGTTCTCAAACGCACGGTCAATGGTCATCCACTAGTCTACCTAGATAGTGCGTGCATGGCACTGAAACCCCGTCAGGTCATCGACGCAATGAACGAGTATTATGAGCAATATCCTGCCTGTGCGGGCCGCAGCATCCACAAGTTGGGACAAGAGGCCTCAGGCGCCTATTCAAGAGCTAGGGAGAAGATCGCTCGATTCATCAACGCCAGCGAGCCAAGCGAGTGTATCTGGACGCGAAATGCAACAGAGTCGCTCAACATAGTTGCGAGTGGTCTCAAGATTCCTAGGGGCTCCAAGATTGTGACGACGAGCCTAGAACACCACAGTAGCTCTCTTCCGTTTGTAGAAAGGGCAAGAAGAAGCCGTATGAGGATCGAGGTTGTCAGGGCGCACGATGACGGGACTTTCGACATTGAAGACTGGAAGAAGGCTATTGACAGCAATACGAGAATTGTTTCTATTGCGCACTCTTCAAACGTCACAGGTACTATCACTCCACTCAGGGACATAGTCGAGATTGCACACGATCGAGGTGCGTTGGTTGTGTCAGACGACGCCCAGTATGCTCCGCATCACCCACTTGATGTGCAGGACCTCGATGTTGACTTCTCAGCTATCTCAGTACACAAAATGTGTGGCCCAACAGGAATGGGCGTTCTCTATGGGAGAATGGAACTGCTAGAGTCAATGAGCATGTTCCTAGTCGGCGGCGATACCGTCAGCGATGTGAGGTTTGAGAATGGTCGTATACTGCCTCACTATCTGCCGCCACCAGCAAAGTTTGAGGCTGGACTGCAGAACTATGCAGGTGCTATCGGCGCCGGCGCGGCTGCAGAATACCTACAATCGATTGGCATGATTGAGGTCGAGAAGCGAGAGCGGGAGCTCTTGGCAATTATGCTCAAGGGCCTGAAGGAACTGGGGCATGTCCATGTGCTTGGGCCTGAAGACGTCAACCTTCGGAGTGGACTCGCAGCATTCTTTGTGGACACAGTCACATCAGCACACGACATCGCATCTTTCTTGAGCGACGAGTATGGAGTGATGATAAGGAGCGGGGTCCATTGTGCAGGACCTTTTCACTACCAGCTGGGAATCCCACCCGCGAGGGGGACTGCACGGGCTTCAATATACATCTATAACAACGAAGCAGAAATCGGTAGACTCCTAGAAGGTCTTCATGCACTCATTGTTACAAGTTCAGGGAAAGAAACTCACTGAGAACGCGAGACTTGAGCGTGAGCTGGTGTGGGGCCTTTTGCTCGTTGGCTGCATTCAGCCCACAAGTTTGGTGACACTCTCTCTTAGGCGCTTGACCTCTTCTATCGGGTCCACGAGAATCAACTCGTTGGCCGATATCTGTAATGTTTCTCTGAATTTCGCCACACGCCCACGCACTGCAACATACCTCCCAAGCACTTTGTCGGAGTTCTTTTCAATTGGCAGTGTCTTGTTACCGGACTTGGCTATCAGTTCTTGAGCCTCTTGGGCTGTCATCTGGAGAAGGTCCTCTCCGGTCTTTCCGAAAAGTGTTACTTGTATCGACCCCGATCCATCATCAATAGTCACTTTGTACAACATACGGTACTCAGGTTTCTCAACTTTGCCGCAGTTCACACAGAAGTACTTTCCCTCTTTCTCCTCAGTTTTCTTCCTACACTTCGGACATGAGGCATAGACTGGACTTGTACGGGAAGGCACAACAATGATACCACAGACCTCAACGGTCTTCCCCTCCGCAGCATCATCGATCTCACTTATCATGACTCTCCCTGCTTGGATGGCAGGTCTTACTGCTATCTCGGAAAGGTCAAGCTGATCAAGGTGCGTGTCACTTGGATTGATCTTCATGTCTGACCGACGTCCAGCATGATACTCAACTCCGCCGCGGAAACCCTCCTTCACGTAGCCGTGCTGTATCCGGATGACATCTCCCTCTTGCAGGTCTTTTACCTTCTCAACATCCTCATTCCAGAACGTGACACGGACTGTTCCTGACTCGTCACCAATCACTATGTTCTGAACCTTGCCTTGTTTTCCTTCTCTCTCAAAAGATGTGGGCGGGAAGACTTTGGCAACTTTGCCCTCTATGTCGACGTCTCTCATCTCCACAGACAGGTCCACAATGCTCTTTCTACCCAGAGCCTCAACCACGGACTTGGCTCCCGCCGCCTTTGCAGGAGCTCTTGCAGCAGATATCTTCTGCTTTACGCCTCTCTCTATCTTGGTACTTCTCCCGGCATGGACCTCAACCTCGCCGTTCCGCCCTGTCTTCGTATAGGCCCCACTGAGTCTTATGACTTCTCCTGGCTTTGCGTCTTTCATCTGTTCCGCATACTGATCCCAGAAGACAACCCTGACGCTACCTGTATCATCGGTCATTGTAGCACTTGCAACCTTCCCCTCTGCACCGTCAGACTTCCGAGTGAATGTAGATATACCATAGAGCGCGTCTAGTCGCACAGTCAGGGTCACATCAAACATTTTGTCCTGAAGGTCCGCTATCTGGGCGCTCTTTGACTCAGCAGTCTTGATGTCTAGGTCCTCTGCCTCGTATTCGTCTAGTACCCTAATTCCTCCCATTCTGCCTAAGTTCAACTCAAGAGCATCTCTTAGTCCCTTCTTCACATATGCTCCTCTGATTTGGACCACGGCCCCCAAAGTTATCGGGCCCTCCTCAATAGCATCTGCCATTTCATCCCAGAGGGCGACTCTAATCTGGCCAGTTTCGTCGGCCACGATGATGCTCGCCACTTTTCCTTCACCCCCGCTAGGCTTCGAGAAGGTTCGCAAGGCTCCAACATTGACAACCTTAGCAGTGAGCGTTACGCTTCTACTGCTCTCGGTTATGTCCTCTACCCTCATTCGCGCATTAGGTGAAACCTGCTGCAGGTCAATCCCAAGCTCTCGGGCGACAATCATTGCAGCTGACTCCTCGTTGACGACCTCTGGGCCAAGTTCCTGACGCTTCTCGTCAATGAGCCTCAGAATGCCCTTGCGGTCGTATTCCGATGAATGCTTCAGAATCAGCTCAATGGTTTCTTCGAGTGTAAGCACAGTCAATTCCATCCTGATATTGAGCGCCAGATGCAGAATAGTCTTTTTGCACGCCTTTAAAGGGCTCTTCTCAGAATGTGAGGTTCCTCTGATAGCTGGCATCGCAGGAGCTTAGCGAAAACACAAAAAGCCAACGCTCGGTGGCAATCGATGATATCCAGTGAGTGATTCCGAGCCGAGTCTGCCAAAACACAGTGTGAGCTATGGAGAGTACTTCTCATCTCTCAAGAGAGAGGTAGAGCGAATCTATGGAGTTGCTGAACGCGCGAGGGCTGAGGGCTTCGACCCGGTGACTAGGGTTGAGATACCCCCGGCACATGATGTGGCCGCAAGGGTGGAGGCGACTCTTGACGGCCCCGTTGGAGTGGCCAAACGAATCCGTGAACTTCAGCAGACCTTGTCTAGGGAGGAAGTGGCCTTTGCAGTGGCAAGGGAAATAGCGATTGGAGATCTTGGAGGGATCTCAGACCGTGAGAAAGCCGCAGACAAGGCAGTACGTGTCGCGTTGGCAGTAATGACTGAGAGCATCACTGCAGCACCTTTGGAAGGCATTGCCAAAGTTCGGATACGTGGTTCAGGTGAGGGCGAGTATCTGGCACTCTACCTTGCTGGCCCAATTCGTGCTGCTGGAGGCACGGACGCCGCAATGACCGTGCTTGTCACAGATCAAGTACGCCAAGTATTGCATATCCCTGCCTTCAAGACAACCGACGACGAAGTGGAACGAGCAGTTGAGGAGGTCGAGCTGTACTCTCGTGCGTCGCACTTACAGTACCCGGTGTATCCAGACCTAATCAGGTTCGCAGCAGCGCGACTGCCCATAATGCTGACTGGTGAGCCAACCGAAGAGTACGAAGTCTCAGGTGGCCGAGACCTTGAGCGCATCGAAACCAATAGGGTCAGGAGTGGTTTTGTTCTCGTCTTAAGTGACGGGGTTGTTGGCCGGTCCGCGAAGCTTGCAAAGATGGTCAACAAGATCAAGGTGCCTGGGTGGGAGTGGCTTAGCGAGATTGCGGCCAAGACATCGAAGGCCAAGTCTTCAGAGGCAGATGAGTCTGTTCTCAAGAAGCTCGCACCGAAGCCTGAGTATCTAGCCGATGTGATAGGCGGAAGACCGGTGTTCTCTCACCCCTCTCGTATTGGCGGCTTCAGACTCAGGTACGGTCGGTCGCGCAACACCGGACTGGCGGGTGCCGGTATCAGTCCTGCCACCATGTTCCTAGTCGACGAGTTCCTTGCCCCCGGGACTCACATTCGTACCGAGCGACCGGGCAAGGGGGCAATTGTGGCTCCCGTAGACACTATCGAGGGACCAATAGTCCTGCTCAGGGATGGCTCGGTGAAACAGGTCAACACTGCTGAGGATGCTCAAAGCCTCGAAGGAAAGGTAGAACGTATCCTCTTTCTAGGCGATATCTTGATCGCGCTGGGTGAGTTCCTAGAGAACAATCACCCGCTGGTGCCCTCCGGGTACTGCGAGGAGTGGTGGTCACATGACCTTGAGAAGGCTTACTCTCATCTGAGTGCAAAGCACGTTGACAAGCATCTTTCTGACACTGGAGTTACGCACGATGACTTGAAGGGCTTCATCGAGTTTCCACTTACCAAGATTCCCACTCCAACCCAAGCTCTGCGCCTTTCGGAGCAGTTTCACGTGCCGTTGCACCCGAGATACCTGTACCGATGGTCAGTTCTGAATACAGGGGAGGTTTCCGAACTAAGAGAATGGCTTCTGTCTAAGCATAGGATAGAACACCCTCCTGAGGGCGAAACTCTTACCCTACCAAATGATCCGCATTACAAGGGCCTCCTCGAACGTCTTGGCGTCCCTCATATCGTGAGCCGCGACAAGGCGGACATCTGTCTTACTGACAGCCCCGAAACTGTTCTCGTGCAGCTGGGCTCCAGAAACAAGCCTCTCAGTGGTAAGGATCCTCTTCAGATGCTGAACTCTGTCAGCAGCATGCTGCTTAGAGACAAGGCGGGGTTTTTCATAGGGGCAAGAATGGGCCGACCCGAGAAGGCTGAGGCGCGGAAGATGCACCCCCCTGTCCAAGTGCTCTTTCCCGTGGGCCGGACCACCGCTAGTGAGAGGAGACTGGAGAGAGTTGCTACGAGCACACAAGCCGTTTCCACTTTATCATCTTTTGATGATCTGGGGGACGGGCAGTCAAGCTATGCTGAAACATATGGACCAGAGATTGAGATGGTGTCGCGTGTATGTCCTAAATGCCAAACCCTGACATTCGAGTCACGTTGCCCGAAGTGTCTGCTACACACCGAAGTGAGTCGATGGTGTTCCCAAGACGGTTGTGGTCGTCCAATAGACCCGAGCACAGGGATGTGTCCTCTAAGTCACGACGTGAACATGATTCGAGCCACAAGGAAGTATGTAGTTGACATTCAAACGCTTCTTGACCGCGTAAAGACCGAGATTGGTGAATCCCAGGCCTACAATCCACGAGGTGTACTTGGATTGACGAACGAGCTCAAGATTCCTGAATACGCCGGGAAGGGCATGCTCCGCGCCAAGCACGATGTATACTGCTATCGAGATGGTACTGCGCGCTTTGACTCGACGGACGCTCCCCTGACTCACTTCACCCCCCGTGAGATAGGAGTTTCAGTCGAACGTCTACGTGAACTGGGCTATCGCACTGACTATAATGGCAATCTTCTCGTTTCAGACGACCAGATTGTGGAACTCAAGGTGCAAGACCTAGTTGTGTCCGAGAACTGTGCTGAGTATCTGTTCAGAGTGGGGTGTTTTGTTGATGACTGCCTTGAGAAAGTGTATAGACTGGAGCCGTTTTACAAGTTCGAAACGCAGGACGACATCTTGGGACAGCTCGTCATAGGTCTCGCACCTCACACGTCCGCAGGGATAATCGGCAGGATTATCGGTTTCACAGATGCGAGTGTCTGCTACGCCCATCCATACTGGCATGCCGCCAAGAGGAGAAACTGCGATGGCGACGAAGATGCAGTAATGCTTGTCTTGGAAGCTCTTCTCAACTTCTCAAGAGCCTACCTCCCTGCAGGCAGAGGGGGCTTCATGGATGCGCCACTTGTCCTGTCGGTTATTCTCAACCCGTCTGAGGTAGACGCCGAAGCGCACAACATGGATGTGTGCAGACGCTATCCTGCACAATTCTTTGAGATGGCTGCTGAGGCTCGTCACCCCAAGGAAGTCGAACGTCTAGTTGACATTGTAGCATCGAGGTTGAACACTGAGAACCAGTATGAAGGATTCGGTTTCACTCATGGCACTTCTCTGATTGACGCAGGTCCGCGTAATTCAAGGTACAAGACCTTGGGCAGCATGGAGGAGAAGCTGGATGCTCAACTTCGACTGGCTGGCCTAATCGATGCAGTAGACGCAAAAGACGTTGCCGAACGTGTCATATCACATCATTTCATCCGGGACATAAGAGGAAACCTGAGGGCCTACTCTACTCAAAAGATCCAGTGTATAAGATGCCACAGAATCTATCGCAGAGTCCCGCTCTCTGGCAAGTGTGATTGTGGCTCCAAGCTCTCGCTGACTGTCAGACGCAAGAACATCTCAAAGTATCTTGCCATAGCTCAGAGAGTGATTGACGAGCATGGTCTCGGCCAGTACCTGAAGGACGGGCTGAGGTTAATCAACTCCGCTATGGATTCCCTCTTTCAGTCTGAGCAGACTTCTCTGGCAGACTTTGCCGACTGAAACCACCCGATTGCAGAGTCCTTTCCTCTCACTTCTCTGCTCTTGGACTAGGAGCAAGACGTTTCGCAGCCAGTTTGAGCAGGTCTTGGTCTTCAATCATACCGACGAGAGCACCTGCAGCAGACAGAACGGGTGCCTGATCGATCTCACTCTTCCTAAGCGTCTTTACGCAGTCTGAAACAGTGGCGACTTCACTCACACTGATCAGGTTCTTGGTCATCACTTGACTGACCGGCATGTTTGGAAGCTTCAGGAGTTTCTTGGTCACGAGTAGGAAGTCCTTAGAAGTCCAGCCCCACTCCACCGAGGCTTCGGTGCCACTATAAGTCTTAGACACGTTGTCTTCATGCGTTTCTTCTGAGAGGCGGATGTAGTCGCTGACAGACATCATCCCTGTCACCCCGCCTATTTCGTTGACAATCACCACGGCAGTCTTGTGCGCCATCTCCATGATCATATATGTGAGGGGCAGCGGGGTTTCTTCCCAGATCGCAGTCACACTTCTATTCACATGGTCCGCGATACTCGCGGACTGGAAATGCTTGTCCTCCTCCAGTACTGCTCCAAGAATGTCTGGAACCGACACGATGCCAACCAAGTCACCGCTCTTCACGACAGGCACTCTTCTAAAGCCCCTATCGAGCATGAGATCGACGACTTTCTTAGCATCAGTTTCGGGCGTGACCGTGACAGGGTCTCTGACCATCAACAAGGCCAGCTGATTCTCGTCTGGTTTCCGAAGCAGGTCGTGCCTCGTAATCATCCCTACTAGGGTCTTTGTACCCTTCTTGCAGACGGGAAAACCACTAATCTGGGTTTCAGCCATCAGCTGTAGCACATCTTCTCTCGTACCCGGCACTGTAACGTACCGCACGTCTGATTGCATGAATTCAGATACCTTCATTGTTGGAGCAACTCCGGTATGGAATAGAAGGCTGCTGGTTCCTTGCACACATGCCACACAGACTCTTGTAGTGGCATCTGGACCGGAACAAGACTAAGGCCCGGTGTTACCTTTTATGTCTATCTTTTGGAGGGCGTAACAATCTGATGACTTGCATCATGCTTCTGTGTATGTCATACCCGGTTGATACCCGTGCTACCAAGGATGATCCTTGAGGCCAAGAAGATAGCCAAGAGCATTACTCAGCCAGTGCACAAAGAGGGTCGTCAGTATCAACACAATGGCATATTGTGAAGCCGGGTGCAGGAATGGCGATGCTGCAATCAGGGCCAGTATTATGAAGCCCAGTTGGTCGAGTACAGGCGACGGATTTCCACTCTTTATACCAGCTCGTCTCTTGAAGAACGATCCAAGAAGATCACCAGTCAGTGCGCCCAAGGACAGCAGGAATGCCGAAGGCAATGTCATGAACAACACGACTTCCATATCCGGCGTGACCGTCACAAACATACTGAGCAAGGGGCGCAAGTATGGTGCGACAAGGGTCTGAGCCGCACCCACCAGAGTGCCACAGATGACACCTAGTACAAAACCTCTAACGGTCTTGCTATTGCCAAAGAGCCTGTGCCCATCTCGTAGGACAAGCCCCCGGTCTATTGGCATACCTCCACCAAGGATGACAGGTGTGGAGTTCGCCACCCAAGCAGGTAGGCCCAACCATACAGCGAGTTCGAGAAGAGCCAGTGCTTCATACATCTGGGGTGTTTCCTTCCTCCGCCCTCTCCTCAGCCCATTTACCTGTTTCTACAGGCTCGGGAGTTGAAGAGAAACCTCTTCGAGTAAGGTACAGCACAGCCGTTCTTCTATCACCTTCAGGTCTTGTCCTTTCAATCACTCTCTGCGCCCGAGATTGTCCTATGTTCATCTGCACTACATAGTCCGCCCAGTAGTCCAAGATGTTCTTAGCCACAGGCTCGAAGGTACTGTAGTCACCTGGCACACCCCGTACTTGGTTGAGAACCAAGACTGCCATGTCACCCAGTCTTGCAAGTCCCTTCAAAAAGCCTGTCTGTCTATTCAATTCCCGATGAGCGACATAGTTGGTGGCCTTGTCCTCTAGCACAGCCCTATACAATCGAGTGATGGTGTCAACTACCACGAGTCTGGTTCCCTCTCTTGCATAGAGCTCAAGATCATCTATTATCGCGCCTTGTTCATCAAAGTTCTTTGGTATGAGAATCCTGAGCATGTCCTCAATCTGGCGGAACTCCTTGTCAGCAATCTGTTCAAGTCTCTCTATTGGCGAAGAACTCTCTGAGTTGACATACACGGTCCGAACGCCAATTCTGCATGCGGAGTTCACAAACTGAAGGCCTAGAGTGGTCTTGCCAGAGGCGGCCTCACCATATACATGTGTAATCGTTCCTGTATGCAGGCCGCCGTCTAGGACTCGGTCGAGGGACAAAACGCCTGAAGGAATAGTAAGTCCGCGTTTCACTACTATTGTTTCGCACCAGATGAGTCATAAGCATAACGGGGGAATGGCTGACCAATGGCTCAGAATGAGATTGCCATCGCGACTCGTGACCCAAGGGCCCTCTATCACGCTGTGAAGATACTCAGGGGGCTCAAGATTGGCTTCACAGTATGCGCTCCTAATGACTTCGAGTGCGATATCGCAAGAGTCCTCATAACAACCGAGGCTGAGGAACCACAGAACAAAGATGAGCGGACTGTTCTTGTTGGGACTGATCCAGACCCGGACTCAGTGACAATCGATATCATGGTCCGGCTTCTCGAAATCTATAATCCCGCATGTATCGTCATCGGTGTCGATCCTGGTATGCGATTCGGACTGGCATTAGTGATTGACGGGAAGTCCGTACACACGAGAAGCTCCTCCTCACCAATCGATGCTGTTCAACGCACTCTGAGCTGGATTGACCATGTGAAGCGACTATACCACGACAGTGTGATCATAGTCAGGGTCGGAACTGGCTCTCCTCTCTACTCTGCACTCTATCTGCGCGGAATCTTCAGTAGAGGCAACGTGGCTATGGTGGAACTCGTGAATGAACAACACACGACATTCGCTGGTTCGCTACATTCCGACCAGTCTTCTGCATCCATGATTGCAGCTCGTCACGGACGTACTCCCAGTGAATCGGATGTCACGCTTGAGCCAAAGGATGGTCATGTGAGGTCCTTGAAGCGGCTTGTCGCCCGAATCACTGATGGCAGACGGTCATTGACAACAGAAGAGGCGCAGTCTGTCCTTGTCGGGACGTCGTCACTTGAGAGCATCATAAACGGAGTCGCCTAGTTTGAGAAGAAGGCTGCCACTTGCTCCCCTACCGCAGAGGGGTCGTCCGGCATTGTTCTTGTCACTTCGTCCAACCATGACGGCATGAACCTGCGAAGGTAGGGTGTCGCAAAGCGCTTGTCCAAGAACACAATCGCACCTCGGTCAGACGGTCTTCGAACAGGTCTACCGGCCGCTTGGATAGCCCTTGTCATTGAGGGCAGGACGTAAGCGTACTGTCTCCCTCTGCCGTTGAAGCGTCTGTCAAAGTACTCTATCAGTGCTTCAGTGCGGGGCGTCGGTTTTGCATAGGGGACTCCAACAACCACGACACTCTCCATGGCAGGACCGGGGAAATCCCCCCCTTCAGAGTTGCGGCCACCCTGTACACCGAGAAGGACAGCTCCCCCTTTGTCACCTCTGCTCTTGAAATCCTCAATCATTGTGTCGTTCTCACTAGTCTTCATTCCCTGCTTCTCAACAAACAGTCTTCTCTTCAGCTTCTTCTCAAGACCCGCTTTGAGCAGTGACTCGGCCACGGAGTAGCTCGATGCAAAAACCCCCGTGTTGCCTGGTGTAGCATTTACGACGGCTACACAATGCTCTACCATGTGCTCAAACAGTGTTTCATTCCTGCCTTCATAGGAGGTGTCCAGCCCCTCGACAATGATTCCAATCCTACTCTCGGCTCCAAAGGGGCTTTGAAAAGCGACCTTTACAGTTTCGGGTCCAAGACCTAGCATGTCAGTGTATGCATCGAGGGGCGACAATGTGCCTGAAACCGCAACAGAGCTATGAACAAGCTTCAGTATAGGAGTAGTGACACTGGTTGGGTCAAGAGCCAAGAGGTCAAGCGAAACTCTCCTGCTATCCCCTGTGCCCCGTTCTGAAGCCATTATGAAGGCATAGTCGTCACGTTCAGCATACCGCACCCATTTGCCGAGGAACTCTGCCACCCGGTGAATTGCTGAACGAGGGAGCTTCCCGGCTCTCAACAGCCCCTTCTTGATCTTCAATCCGGTTTCAGCCATATGAGAGATGATTTGAGTTTCACCAGTCAGCTCCGATGCCTCTACTGCGGCACTGTAGATGTCTAGAGGTTTGATGATTCTCTCCTCGTTCTCTTCCATCCCGCTGGATATCTCAAGAATGACCTTTGCCAGCCCGCGACAGAAAACTCTTGAAACAGAGTCGCTGTACGTTTCGGCCTCCTTCATTGCCTGTCTTGCTGTACCGACAGGAAGTGAGTCACTTGCCGAGTCGAGTGCCGTGAAAGGCACATTGTGCGCTTCATCTTCAACCAAGACAACTTTCGACATCGGCACCCCAAGATCAGGCATGAACGACTCAAATATGAATGGATCAAAGACATAGAGATATGACAGGGCCACGACATCGGCGCCCTTTGCAAGTGACTTGGCCATTTCGTATGGGCAGACTGACCATCCCTTTGCGATCCCAATTACATCGGATGCTGTGAGAATCCTCTTGGGCATGTCCTCGAAGGGGTCGTCTGACGCAACCAGTTTCTTCATGTGTTCGTGATAGGAGCACTTCCCAGTCGCTTTGAGCTGCCCGCAGATTTCGCTCAACGGTGCCACGAAGTCCGCATTCTCAAGCACAAACTGGTTCAGGCACATGTGCTGTCGTCCTCTGAAGGAGATACCGGTCACATCTTGGCGACCGGATATTACATCGAGCTCTTCCATCACCCGGTCTAGTTGCCTGTGTGTACGAGCACAGTACAGCACTTTGGCCCTGTTCTCTTTGACCCAAGGCAGAACGCCACATAGTGTCACACATGTTTTTCCGAAGCCATTGGGCGCTTCGCAGCATATGTTCTTTCCAGCGCTGACAGAGCTCTCTATCACCTGCATCATCTCCTCCTGTCCTCTCCGTTTCTCTGGGTATGGAAAGAAACTCGTGTGGGAGAGCCTGTCGCTCATGGGAATCGGGTTCCAGTGATTGGCCGACGACTGATAATGATGTTGTTTTGCTGTTGCCAGAAGCCCGGCAGAGGAGCTGTATTGGGAGCCATTCGGCATTGATTTATCGTTGACAGGCCGTCCATCTAGTCGGGACTACGAATGGAATCAGGTGAGATTCAGGACTTTGAGAGCGAAACAGAGCGAGTTCGATTGAGATTACGCGTCATGCGTCTTGAGAATGGGCTCCTCATTCTGATCTCAGACTCAGAGAGGTTTCGCTTGGGTCTCTCGGCTGTGGCAATTCCGGCAGGGTCCGGTCGACAGGAACCTAGTTCCACAGGGTTCTTGTCCGTCGGAGAAGACGTAGTACAGGTGCGCATCCTAGCTGAGACTGTTGCAAAACGTACAGGCCAAATGTGCATGGTGGTAGCCGCAGTCAAGGAGCTAAACCGTACACTCATGATGGACATCACTAGGACTCTGAGGGAGCATGTCCCGAAGTGACATAGTCAATCACATCTTGAACCCACGTCCCGAGTCCTTCGACACGGCGTAGTGAGGCGAGGTAGTCGGCCCAATCGATTTCAAGCGCTTTCTTCCACTTGTCAAATGCAGAATATAGTCCGTCAAGGGCTTTTCGGTGATATCTACATAGCTCACTGCCATTTGCTGATTCACGACCGCAGAGCGGGCAGTCTGTCAGACGTCCTCACCTCCATTGGGCTGGTTCTTGGTTCTTCTCCTCGTCCTCCTCTTCTCAAGCAACTCAATGTCTTGTTGGCGGCCTGGGCATTTTGTCCAGTTCAGACAGGTTTCCCATCCTCTCTTTCCTGACAGGATCTTAATCATATGGTGACCACAATGAGGACAGGTCCTACCCAGCGGTACGAGCTTGCCTTTCTGCGGTAAAGGAAACGCGATATCACAGGTTCCCTTCTGATGGTTTGAACACCCTACAAACCTCTTTCCTGTCTTGGGTGAGTAGATTACAACTAGGACTCCGTCGGCACAACTGGGACACGGTCCTATCTCCTGCTCTTCCCTCCAATACCTTCGCAGCCCCTTCGCCAGGGCTTGGCCTATGCTTTGCTCCTGCAATCTGAAGTTCTCTAGTAGTTTCACAAGTTCGTTCTTTGCATCCAAGAGGACTGCCCTTCTTTGTCCAATGCCTTGTTGGATTTCCTCCATCTTCAGCTCGAGTCTGCGTGTCATGTCAGCGGACAACATATCGGGCACGTGTATTTGGAGAGCCTCGAAGGCCGCATAGCCCAATGCAGACAGTTCGAAGTGACTGCCGAGCGTATACCCCCTAGAGTTGATGGAGTCGATGATTCCAGCACGGGTGGCTTTTGTACCTAAGTTCTCCTTCTCCAGCAGTTTCAGTAGACTGGATGGATTGAAACGAGGCGGCGGCGGTGTGTACTTCTCATCAGCACGCACTGATGTTAGGTCGATCATGTTTCCCTCGCTAAGTGGAGGCATTGCTTTCTCATTCATAGTGGCATAGGGACTGTAGAGGCTGGTCCATCCTGCCTCAAGGACTGTCAAACCTCTCAGATAGAAGAGGTGTTCACCACATCTGATGTCGGCTATCACAACTTGCTTCACTGCAGGCTCCCCGAACAAAGCCAAGAACCTGCGCACCACCAAGTCATACACCCTTTCCTCGTTCGCTGCCAGCTTCTTTGTTGGCCGATTTCCCGTTGGGAGTATCGCAGGATGGGCTTTGTCTTCTTTCTCGCCCTGCATGGGTACTAAGCTCTTGTGCTGAAGAAGGCGCCTAACGAGGGGGGCGTATTTGCTCATCTTTCCGATGCCTTCGAGTGTTTGTCTAACGTCCAGACTCGGCGGCACTTTCTGGCTGTCAGTTCTAGGATATGTGATGAGTGCATCAAGATACAGTCCCTGTGCAATCTGCAGGGTTCGGCTTGGTCTGAGTTCGAAATGCCTGTATGCTTCTGTTTGGAGGTCACTAAGATTGAAGGGGGGCGGAGGCCTCTGTGAGGAGATTCTGCTACTGATTGAGCTCACGCGAGCAGTTCTACCAAGGAGATCCTTCACCAAGGCATCTGCCTGTGCCTTTGTTTCAATCCTTCTATCACTGTACTCCAAGCTCACTTGCTGGCCATCTACAACTCCGGTAGTAGACAAGGTCCAGAACGGTATCGGTACAAAGAGATTGATTTGCTGATCACGTTCCGCCACATATGCCAGAGCGGGACCTTGGACCCTTCCTGTTGAAACTATTCTGAACAGTCCTGTCGTGTTCTTCATGGCGAGCGTCAGGGCGCGTGTGAGATTGATTCCATACAGCCAGTCCACTTCATGCCTAACACAGCCTGACTCGACCATAGGAAAGTCGAGAGTTGGCATCAGGGTCCCATAGGCTTTCTGCAATTCTGGTTTAGTCAAAGACGAAAAAACCATCCTCCGTGCTCTTGAGGGGTCGATGCCACAGACGTGTTTGACAATCAAATAGCCAATCAGACTTCCCTCGATATCATAGTCCGTGGCCACGACAAACCTGTCCGCATTCACAGAGAGACGCCTAATCAGTTCAATGACTGGTTTGGTACCTCCCGCGCTCTTTTCAACCTCGTATTTGGGTGCCCATTCCGTATCGAGTCGTGGGTATGTCCATCCTTTCTCTGTCTGCCGAAGCTCATACAGGTGTCCAAGAGCATAGACAACGGTGAGAGAATCGCCTTGGCATTTGCACTCGTAGTATGAGGCTCTTCCACTCTTGACTTCATGGAAACCATCCTGATCATCGAGAGCCTCGGCTATTCTCTTAGCCGCACTTGGTTTTTCCGAGATCACAAGGACCCGGGACAGTTCTGTTCGCCTCTGGTTCTCTCATTGCCATCGGTGTTCGTATGTTTTTAACAATGACTCCATGCCAAGACTACGCCATAGTACAGGCCTCCATCTCACGATATTTTTAAAAGCGGACCTCCCGACCTCGCTCGTTGAGGTTTGCCTTTTGCCTGTATGGTGGCCGCGATTCATAATTAAGCCCCAAGTACGACTCACGAGGCCCCGGTTTGGAATGCCCGCGCGTCCTCCTGACATAGTCCTCTTTGGAGGACTGTTGCTGGCCATCCTGTTTATTATGGGTGGCAACATATACACGTTAGTCAAGACTCCGCCTGCGATTGCTGGTGACTCATCAGGAAACCCAATCCTTATTGCACCAGGCATTGATATTCAGCTTGGACTAGAAGGAATTGTGGCCTCGGTTGTCATTTTCATTGGAACCATTGGTATTGGTCTCGTCTATCTGTCCTCAAAGTATGTCTTCCAGCCTGGCTATGCAACACGCCTGATGGTTCTCGGTGCAATACTTGCAGGTGGCGCATTCTTAGTCATAAGCTACCTCTATGGTCTTAAGACATAGGGCACAAGACTTGTTTGTAGAACGTGCCATCGGTGCTCCGGTCTGACATAATACAATGAACAAGAGGAATTACCCCTCCCAAGTCACTCATCTGAGCTGGGCATAGGGTACATCAGTTGCTGCAAGCAGAGCCGAAACGAGTTCTCTGGCTATCTCAAGTTTGATTCTCTTTCTTTCGTCAGCCTGATAATGAAACGCCTTGTCTGGTTTTGACCAGCGTCCAACCATGGTTCCGAAGTCCATTCCGGCCAGGACAATGCGTCTTGGCACGTAGTGCAATGCGATGTGGCATGCCCTATCTCCGTCAGTGAACCCACCCCATAGAAACGCTCTGTCAGTAGGCTCTACTTGAGTGCTCCCGAGTGCTTCCCTCAGCGTGGGAACGAACTGCTTGACTCTGTCCATGTTGTCGCCGTGGGCGTGTACTATTGGCAATGCTCCGTTCTCCACGATACGTTTCAGATCCCCACTGTTTCCGTCGAGGTCTGTCACAAGCACATCACAGTTCTGGTCCTGTTCCAAGAATGCAGTGGCTGCACCATCAGCAGCGACATAGACGGCATCCTGGAGCTCTGGCATCCGCATGGTTTCTCTAAGATGTCGTTCGAGAGAGGGCCCCGCCCCACACACAACAACTGCGTGGTCATGGATTCGGCTTCTGAGCCGTGATAGAATCGGAGCGGGGTCTATGTTTCTGAGTAATGACGTGAGCAGGGCAGTTGCATTTCTGTCAGCTTCAACATTCAGCGCCAGCCTTCTGACTATGTCAAGATAGACTGGCTGCCAAACATGCCACTCCATGACGAATCACCCGACTTGGAGATTGCGGTCGGCCATTAGCGACTGTATTGCATTGCCGATGTCTATGAGCCCGAAGTACTGCATCGTAGAGAGCCTCTTTGTCATTCTTCCAAGCTGAAGAGGTGTCCCCATTATTAGGACGTCTGTGCTATCAATGCGATGATCTATAACATCGTGATGATAGGCCGCATCTCCTCCGACTGCAAGCATCTCCTGCTTGATTATGAGTGCTGCAGGGGTCGAAACTTCTCTGATTCGGAAGTTGAGCATCACTGCTTTCCCGGCCAACGGTTGGATGATCTCAGCACCTGCACCCAATTGCTCGATCACGAGTGCGGCCTCTCTCTCGTTGGACAGACTCACCAGCTCAACATTGTCCTTTGTCACCACAGGGGGGTGTTTCAGGGCCTGTCCAACTATCGCTGCCATACGAGCCTCCTGCACATCGTGTGCACGGATTATGTCTGCACCGTTTACGACTGCCACCGATGTGGCAGCAATCGTGCCAGTGATACGCATGGACGGATCGGGCTGGTCAAGCAGCTGACCTATGAACGCCTTTCTCGATATTCCCACAAGGAGTGGACGTCCCAACAATGTGAATCGTCTGAGGTTTCTGACAATCGACAGGTCCACAGCAGCAGGCTTTCCGAAGCCAATACCTGGGTCTACGACAATCTGCTCTTGCCCAACACCCACATCGATTGCAGTCTTCATGCTCGTTCTGAGCGCATCCATTGTCGCATTCAGATCTGAGCACGGTTGTCCACAGTCCGCCATCAATATGATTGGCACATCTGCGTCTGCAATCAGCTTTCCCATTTTGCTGTCCATACGAAGTCCCGAAACATCATTGACGAGGGAAGCGCCAAGATTCAGTGCCGTACGTGCAACAGCAGCAGATGTGGTATCGATGGATACCGGAAGATGTGTGTTTTCGACGACAGTTGCGAATGCTTCCGAAACTCTTGTCAGCTCCTGATTTGCATCGACCTTGGTCGTACCATAGATGCTCTTTGGCGCCGTGGAAGCGCCACCCACGTCGATGATGTCTGCGCCTTCTCGTTCCATCTTTTGGACTAACTTTATCACATCATCCCTTGTGGTCGCCACGGATCCGCCATAGAACGACTCAGGAGAGAGATTAATCACACCCATGACTCTGGTTGGATTGTCGCGTCCGACCCTGAGTCCACGGATGTCGGTTTCGTAAAGGCCCATGACTGGCTTTCCTCGGCTAGCCGATAGTATGGAAGAAGATAAAACCTAGAGGATGCGACAACCCGAACACCTGACGCGGTGAACGGTGATGAGCGAAAGTCTAGGTAGAACACACCTCTACGAATGGCACAAGTTGCACGGTGATGTTATCCCCTTCGCAGGTTGGGAGATGCCCGTTCGATACACGGACATCCGTGAGGAGCATATGGCTGTGAGAAGGGCGGTTGGGATATTCGATACTACACACATGTTTCGCTTTCTCATAAGCGGTCCTCAAGCAGCTGAATTCCTGCAGACACTCACTACAAACAGCGTTTCCAAACTGGAAATCAATGAAGGGCATTACTCAACGTGTCTCAATGATAAGGCCGGGATTCATGACGATCTCATGATTTACAGAATTGGTGAGCAGAAGTACATCTGGATAACTAATGCCTCCAATGGTCCCAAAATCAAGGCTCACCTTACAACACATGCTAAGCGGTTCAAGGTTAGCGTTGAGGATAAGTCAAAGGACATTGTCATGATAGCAGTACAGGGACCAAAGGCCTTGGCTTTGCTGTCAAAGATGGCTGGCGAAGGCCTCAGGAAGTTCGCCCGGTTCAGCTGCAATCCTGTGAAGTTTGCAGGGCGCGACTGCTACCTATGTCGTACGGGTTACACCGGAGAAGAAGGCGGAGAAATCCTACTACTAGATACGCCGTTCAACGAGGCTGGAAAGAAGAAGGCCATCTCCTTCTGGGACGAGATACTCAAACAGGGGAAGGACCTAGATGTAAAGCCTTGTGGGCTCGGTGCTAGAGACTCGACAAGACTTGAGGCTGGATTCGTACTATACGGGCACGAGCTAAATGAGGAAACTACTCCACTTGAGGCTCGGATTTCGTATGCAGTCAAGTTCAAGGTCGAACCGCATTACATAGGCTATGATGCACTGCTGAAACAGAAGCAGGAAGGTGTCACTAGGGCACGCATTGGACTGTTGATGATAGACAAAGGTGTCCCCCGCGAGCAATACCCCGTCATGCTTGGCAACCGGCAGATAGGGGCCGTGACAAGTGGCGGTATGTCGCCCGTGCTCGACTGTGGCATCGCATTGGCCTACGTCAAACCCGATGCCGTGAAGGAAGGTGACACCGTTGAAGTGGACATAAAGGGACGACTACGAAAGGCCCGAGTGACTGGCTGGCCGTTCTACAATCCTGACGAGTACGGCGAGAACAGGACCCGTTGATACACAAATTGATTTAAAGGGGCCTCGTTCCCACAGCAGAAACAGAAGGTGTGCGTAGATGTCGAAAGGCACTTCCAAGGGTACCAAAGTTGTCGATGGTCTATACTACACGAAGGAACACGAATGGGCTAAGGTTGAGGGCGACCTAGTAGTCGTTGGAATCACCGACTATGCTCAGCACGCTCTTCACGAGATCACCTTTGTTGAGATCATGCAGTCCGGCACGACTCTGAAGGCCGGTGAGGAATGTGGTCTCGTCGAGTCGATGAAGGCTTCATCCGATGTCTTCTCGCCAGTTTCTGGTCAGATAGTTGAGGTCAACACATCGCTAGAAGATGCCCCCGAAACTGTGAACGAGGACCCGTACGGAAAGGGTTGGATGTACAAAATACGCCCCTCGAATCTCAAGGTGGATTTGAAGAAGCTCATGGACAGCAAGACCTATGCCTCCTTTGCCGCCTCCAAGTGAAACCTGATGTGGAAGTTGGCGCGGCATCAGCGGAGAGAGTCTGCTTTCCGAGGTTCAAGACTCGGTGGCTCATTGGATTTTTGAGTGTTGAGTGAAGAGTCTTACAGTCGTTTCCAAGTTGTTGTGCACGTGACCAAGACGGTACAATCGATTTACGAACAGCAACCTTTTTAGCGCATCCAAGAATCGCTCGGCCGGATGCGACCTTAATCGGAGACATCACTCTATGCCGAGCCTGAGTCACTTCAAGAGATCCGCTAGCAGGTTTCTTCGTCAAGTCTTTCACAAACCAAAAGCAAAGATATCTCGAGGGTCGGTCCTTCTGGTCGTTGCTCTTTGTATCACAGTTATTGCTGCTATAGCGGTTCGTCTAGAGCCGCTGCTCGACTCACAACCGATTGTCCATGAGTTTGACTCGTGGTATCAGCTAAGAGTGACTCAGTATGTTGCTGCAAATGGTTATGCTGCATTCTTCAGCTGGTATGACCACATGAGTTGGGTGCCCTTCGGTCGTGACATAGCACTCTCAACCTACATTGGTGTGCCGTTCACAGCCGCCACATTCTACTTCCTTCTTAATGGAATAGGTATCAGTGTAGATTTGCTTGTTGTCTGCATCATGATGGCTGGGTTCATGGGCGGCTTCGCGACACTGGCCACATTCTTCTTGGGCAAGGAGTTGTCGAACAAGACAGTTGGACTCCTGAGTGCTCTCTTCGTGGCATTCATGCCTGCATATATCCAGAGGACAACAGCCGGCTTTTTTGACAACGAGTCTGTAGGTGTCTTTGCCATTGTGCTTGCTCTCTTGTTTTTCATGCGTTCTCTAAAGACCGGTTCTCTGCCTTCTGCAGTCGCTGCAGGCTTATCCTTGGGCTATTTACAACTGTCTTGGGGAGCAGCAGACTTTCTTACGGACCTGCTTGCTCTCTATGCGCTCTTCATGTTAGTCGCAGGTCGTTATAGCCGTCGTCTTCTTTCAAGCTACCTGATCACAGTGAGTCTCGGCTTCTTCATTGCTAATCTGCTTCCTCGTAACAGTCTCCTAAGCTCAGGAGCGCTCACTTCTCTCACATTCCTTGCTCCGGTAGGGATGGGTGTCTTGCTTGCAGCTTATGAGGTCTGGCTGCGAGTTTCAAAGTATCGCGAGGCGACAGCAGGTGCACTGGCTCCTCACATGAAGCCAATCTTGCTTGGGATGATTGCTCCAGTCGTTGGCGTGACTGCCTACTTCGTGTATGCAGCCAGTCAAGGCCTGCAAATCATAACAACGAGTTCTAACCCCATAACTTTCGTTGGCGGCAAATTCCTTGCTGTCATCAATCCCTTCTACCGACTTGACCAGCGTATCTTTGCATCCGTTGCTGAACATCTCCCTGCTCCTTGGGCGAGTTTCTATCAGACACTGATTGTGCTGATATTCTTCTTCCCGGTAGGTATGTACTTCCTGTTCAAGAGGGGTCGCGATGAAGACTGGTTGGTCGTCCTGTTCGGAGCCACTGCTGTATACTTCACGGGCAGCATGATTCGACTGGGTCTGATTCTGGCACCAGCAGTTGCACTGCTTGCTGCTGTCGCCGTGAATGGTGTCCTGACACCATTCGCAAAGGTTGTTTCTCAGAAGTCGGTCTTCGAACGTCGCAGGTTTCGAATCAGCTCGTCCCTTACTTCAGAACACACAATTGCTGTGTTCGCATTCATAGGACTGCTGCTCTCGGTCAATGTCTATCTGGGTGTCCAGTACGCCGTCAGCGTAGGTGCTCCCGAGTTCGCGCCCTCAAAGCTCACCGACACGACGCAGTTCCTTGACTGGCAGACCGCAATGACATACGTCCGCAATGTTGTTCCTAAGTCGGCAACAATAGCCAGCTGGTGGGACTATGGATACTGGATAACGTGTGCCGGAGGGGGACGGTCGGTTGTGGACAATGCTACCTTCAATGCCACACAAATAGCTCTTGTGGGCTATGCCCTGATGGCTCTCAATCTCACTGAGTCGCTCAGAACCTTCAGGCTGTGGAATGCAACACATGTGCTGGTCTACTGGGGGCACGAGATTTCGTCATTTGGCGGGGACGAGGGGAAGTGGCCTTGGATGGTCCGCATAGCTGAAGACTATCTCGGATCGTCAGTCATAGACGACGCCACATATCTGGGGGACAATCCCACGACCACGACAACAATCGAAACCGATTACACCCTGGCTGGTTTCTATTCCTCGACCCTGTACAAACTGTTATCATATGGTGAGCCACTGACCGAAACCGAAGCTGACGAGTTGGGTCTACCTAGTTTAAGGAAAGGGATTGACTTCTACACGCCTTCAGGATACTCTTATCCAATCAGTTATGCGGGTGACACGGCATGGACTTCTCATATGCCCACCGACCTACATGGGGCATTCAAGGGTCCCTACTACAGCTCAGATTATGGTTTGGTCAAGATCTACGAAATTGACTACACCATGTATGAGCAGTACCTCAATAGGACCGCATCTCAGTGGGCCCCCAAGGTGGGCTCCTTGACAGGTGTCAAAGCTAACGGCAATCTCTCTGCCAGTGAGAAGGCCTTCCAGAGCTTCGATGGTATTCTTGGAGGCGGCTATGATGCCAAAGTCTATGTACAAGCCAACTCCACACACATGTACTTTGGTCTTGAGATGGACGATTACCAAGTCGGCAGTGACGCCTTTGGCATACAGATTGCGCCACTCGGCCCGGTCACGACATCAGACCTCCGCATAGTGAACTACGCAGGCCATCAGTTCTATGACGGTCACATTGACTACAACGGTGATTGGACCTTCGACTCAAGCGGAGCTAATGCAACGTTGTTTGGAACAGCGGAGAATGTCACAGAGCTGATATTTCCGCTCAACTCTCTCGATTCTCAGGATTTGGACCTGAAACCGGGAATGAACTATCAGATACGATTGCTGTTCTGGGACAACGTTGATTCAGGGGAACCAACACTTGTGACCGAGTGGCAGACCATCTGGGTACCGGTGAGCTTGTACTGAAAGGCATGCATGCGGTAGTCGGTCGAACAATCAGTCGTCCACGTTCAGGACTCTCTGGTTTCTATACCTGCCTCAGTTGTCACTCTACGCGAGCTTCTCTTCGCTCTTCGACGATAGTCCCCATATTTGTCTTCGATAGAGAACCTCGCAGGCTGAGGGTCCTTGACTCGTCCTCCGCAGCTCGGACAGGTTTTGTCATGAAGAGTGTATCTGCCGCACACAATACACTTGAAGAGATGGGTCATGTCGGAAGAGCTCCTACTTCCGGCTGAGGCTCACCGATCCCCCGTTGTTCTCGACGCTCTTCTTGACGACATTCATGATGTTCTGAAGCAGATCTTCTGCATCCTTGTATGTCGGGCCAACGATATGGAGTTTGTAGCGAGGGGCGCCCAAGGCATAGATCTCAACTGAGAGTCTCTTGTCGTCCTTTCCCTGTTCAAGCGCATCCGACAGAGCTTTCCTTATCACTTCTATTCCTGCTGGCCCGGGCACAACAACAGACAACTCGCCGTCTATGTCTACTGAAGGTATCTCGATGCGCACCTTTGCCAGGTCCGCTATCTGTTTCTTCAGCTTCTTGTCGGCCGTCACTTCTTCCAAGGCTTCCGCGCCGCCCTCTGCCGCGCGTTCAAGTCCTTTGTAGATCTCTCCGTATGTGTCCTCAAGAGGCCATCCCAGCTGCTCATAGATCTGGTCAAGTGTCATCCCGTTCTCGTTGGCCACGCTCTCGAGGAGTTTCTCAGCTTTCTGGGCACGTTTCCATTCGTTGTTCTTTGCTCTCTTTGCCTCTGCAGACACTCTTCTGAGAGAGCAGTCGATGTGTTTCTTCTGTGTGTCTACCTGAAGCACCTTTACGACAGTCCTCATGTTCTCATGTATGTGGTTTCGAATGTTTCGCACCCACGTGCTGCTGATCTCAGAGATATGGATGAAACCCTCCTTGTCACCATACTCTGGCAGTGTCACATAGGCCCCATAAGATGCCACCTTTGTGGCAACAGCCACTGCGTAGTCATCAGGCTGCGGCCACTCAGCACGCTTCTTGACCATGTATCACTGCCCTCCCAATCAAGTCATGACGTAATGGCATCTACTGAAGGGACTCGACTTCCCTAGCGTTAGTTTCAAGTCTGGCTTTTCCGCCGCTTGGCCTAGTCAAGACTTTTCCACACTTCAGGCACTTGACTTCGGTCGTTGCATACGCGAAGATGATCTGCTCGTTCTCGCAGTCCAGACACTTCACTTTCAGGAACCGTGACTTGGGTTGCTGAACAATCTCTCGTCTGGCCAATACTATCACCGCTGTAGTTCAAACATAATTGTCGCCGCAGTTGGGAAAACGATGCCCCACTTTGGGACTTGCTACGGCCGGGTCGAGCCATCATTATAACTCTATCGACATAACGTCGAGCTTTGGCTTCAAGAGGACATGAGCGTCCGCCGAGCGGAGCGTACATCGCAATGAGATTTTGCTGTTGGCCGGGCTACGCACGAACAACCTCAAGTTTCTTCAGTCTCATTCCCTTGGTCATGAAGATGAATCCACAGACCTTGCACTTGTAATTGAGTGCAGTCTTCTTGGTTGTCTTGGCAAACTTGTGTTGGATTGGCTTTGGGAAAGAACCGTAGCCTTTCGTCTTTCTGTCCAGTCTTCGCTTGCCCTGCGCCCTCGAACGGTCCTGTCCTTTCTTGTAGGCAGATATGGTGTGTTCTGTGTACTTGTGGCATTTGGGACAGTATTTGTTCATCGACCCCTTGATGTTCATCTCAGAATCACCGGCGTTGGGCCGTCGGAAACGGCCATGAGTTGTTTATAACCATTGGGGCACGTCGCGCCCGGCTCTGAGCGGCGCGACTACAGAATATGAGCTAAGATGGTAGCAACCACAAGGATGGATGCGAATACGACGACGACAGTCGGGCCTATCTTCACACCTGGTGTTTCGTCTTCAAAGAACCTGATCAGCCCTGCACCACCAGAGGGCATCGGTCCCTCGCCCTTCTTGCTCTTGCGCTTCTTGGCGGTCTTCGGCATCCTTTTGCCTCCTCGGTTGAGGGTCCAGCTGGTCCTGACCTTTTAATTCTTTTGACGCATCAAGGTAGAACGTGTGGGCCGGAGCCGCTACGGCTCTTGCGCACATTCACAAGGAGCCTTATGGCACCGAGAGCAGACGCCATTGTACTTCTTGCGTAGGGCAGTTGCGAGGTCGATATCAAGAAGATTGGCCAGTGAACACAGCCAAGCCAAGACGTCTGCCATCTCGTCAGAAATCTCGCTCCGATCTTTGTGTTTCAGAACCGCGTCACTGAGCTCGGCAAGTTCCTGCATTGCCCTCAACAGGGTTCTGTCGACTCCTCTCGCTTTATCCCTCTGGTAGTAGATAAGGCGCATTAGTTCTTGTGCTTCTCTAATCTCCATCGAAATCCCACTCGGGAGTCAATGTGTGCTACTTGAATCTCAGATGGGCATAAGCAGGGGTTTCAGTGTCGAAGGCAAAGTGGACCTTCTGGTAGCTCTTTCTGAAGGTTTCAACCTCGGCAGCTATCTTCTTGACATTCTCACCCTTCACAACGACACGGTGCATGAATTCTGAAATGGCGTCCATTTCGGGTTCCTTCATGCCTAGCCTAGTCATCTCACTGGTGCCCAGCCGAATCCCACCCGGTTTCTTGTAGTCGCGTCCCATCTTCTTGTCCCAAGGCAGGAGGTTGCGATTGATGATTATGTTCGCTTTTTCAAGTTCTTCTTCAACAGTCCGCCCATTCTTCATTGGAGTGTCTGACACATCGATGAGTATCGTATGCGACTCTGTGAAGCCCTTGTGGGCTGCCGCGACCTTCCACCCCTTGTCGTAGAGTGCCTGTGCAAGCGCCTTTGCATTCTTTATGATCTGGTCTGCATACTGTTCTCCGAACTCCATCATCTCGGCTAGTGCAACGGCAAGTCCGGCCACATTATGCAGATGGTGGTTGCTCATCATGGCAGGGAATGCGGCCTGCTTGATCTTCTCAGCGTATTCGGCCTTTGAGAGGACCAAGCCATGCTGTGGCCCCGGCATTGTCTTGTGGGTTGATGCAGTCACAATGTCTGCACCCTCTCTCAGGGGGTCTTGGAACCGCCCTGCTGCGATGAGACCAGAAACATGTGCAGAGTCGTAACCGATGTGCATGCCATACTCATCTGCAACCTCACGGAACTCTTTCACTGGATGAGGAAACGGGAAGACACTTCCTCCGAAGAGCAGCAACTCCGTGTGCTTTCCCTCGGCTTCTAGGCTTCTGATCTCCTTGATGCTGGCATCGACGTCTATGTTGAACTCCTTCTCGTCAAAGGCGTAGTTGCGAACCTTGTGTCCTCTTACCGCTCCTGCGGTACCGCCGAGGTCTCCCCTGGCATGTGAGATATGGCCACCATGCGCAATCGACAGGGCGAACATCCTCGCGCCCGGCTCCATCATTGCAGTGTACATCATCAGGTTGGCGACCACCCCCGACACTGGACGCACATCAGCAAACTCGGCTCTAAACAGCTTTTTCGCCAAGTCGATGCAGATCAACTCAACTTGGTCGATGTAGACACATCCAGCATACACGCGTTCACCCGGCCATCCTTCTGCATAGCGGTCTCTGAAGTCACACACTATTGCTGATCTTACAGCAGGTGAAGACACATTCTCCGATGCGATCAGATTGATGGTCTTGGTCATCCAGTTATCGTGTTGCTCTATGAGACTGAACACCTTATCATACAGTTTTTTGTGCTCACTCAATTCCTGCACTTCCAGTCTGGAGTGGTGGTCCTGAAGTCGGAGAGCCACTCTTCGTTATATGACTTGCGTCAACACAGATTGGCATAGTACCGCAATCTCTATAAACTGAAACTAGGCTCCGGGCGTTTTGTGGGCCAGTGGCTAAGCCAGGTATAGCGACAGGCTCTTACGTTTCTCAGCGACGCCGCTGGGAGATGGAGATACCTGTTGGTCGGGGGTTCGAAAACCCCCCATATTCCATGGGGCGATCGACTGTCCCCCCTGGCCCGCCATCTACTTCTCACCTAAGTTGGGAGTCAGTTTCGGTCAGAGGATGAAACCACGGCCCGCAGATCTTGATACAGCCGAAGCAGTGACCTTGAGTGTTCTTGTAGGTCAAAGCGCTTCTCGACAGTCTTGCGAGCGTTTTTTCCTAGCCTCACCTGCAGTGCGGTGTCTGACATAATCTGACGGACCGCCTTCGCGAGTTCATCGACATCTCCAGGCGATACAGTGAAACCGTCATAGCCATCGGTGACTATCTCGCTGGGGCCCTGAACGTTCGAGGTGATGACGGGGATTCCACAGGCCATTGCTTCAATCACAGAAAGCCCGAATGGCTCCTCTCTGGATGGATAGAGGAAGATTCGGATGCTGTTCATAAGACTCGGAATCTTGTCGATTGGTACAACACCCAAGTAGTCTACTTGCTCCATCACGTTCATTCTCTCGAACTCATCAAAGACCTTCCTACGAGATGAGCCATCGCCAGTAATCACAAGACGAATCCCCGGGAAGTGGGGCTTCAGAGCTGACAGCATCTCGGGAAAGAGGTCCACTGCCTTCATTCGTTCCAGTCTGCCAAAGAACCCTAGGTCCCACTTTCTCCTGAGCCCTGTCTGTGGCTGGAATGCGGAGAGATCCACTCCGAGGTAGAGCACATCTACTCTCATCCTCAGGCGTTTCGGGAGATGAGCTTGTAGTGCAACCCCCACAGCTCTGCTCACTGCAATGATTCTGTCAAATGGGCACGATTCTACGAGCTGCCTGTAGTCGGTGGTCGCCTCTCCGTTGGGAAGGATTAGAGCCTTTGGGAGACCGTGGATGGTCGCAAGGACTGGCACATTGATAAGTCCGTTCTTACGCAGCCTCTCAATCACCCTATTGAAGACCACGTACGTGCTGTGTGCGTGGATTATATCAGGGGAAACATTATGGACTAGGTTGCCGAGCTGACCCGCGAGTATCTCAACGTCAGCGGCAACATCATCCTGCCTGAACATGCGTACAGCTGCTGCCACCCGCTCTTCTTCGAGTAGCGAGAGAAAGCCCCACTTCCGAGCTTCCAAGAGATTCCCTGGAAGGTGGAAGAGCGTGTAGGACGGCCGCTTCACCGACTCCGGGGAGTCCATACTTGGTGATTGAGTCACAACGAACGACTCGTGCTCCTCCGATGCAAGCGCTCTTGAGAGATAGTGCAGGTAGGACTCGTAGCCTCCAACGCCCGAAGGGTTGAGGCTGTCACAGACGTGGAGGATCCTCATCTGGCAGGCTCCTTTGGTTCGATTTCCAGACATCAGCTTAATCTGTCTAGCTCTCAGCATGTTTGAATCACCAAGAGGGCGCATGGCTTGACACCAAGTGCTCATATCGGTCTACCCAAGTATGTCAGGGACCGCGACATAGTCCATGACAGGGATGGACGTGTCTTTGTTGCTCTCGGCCATATTCAACCAAGTGACCGCATACTATCCTATCTCAAATACATCCCAGACCCGGGGGGCGAATGGCGCAGCGGCAACAACAGGTACCGACGTGTGTTCTGGGGTGGGGTAGACTCCGTCACGAAGGGCATGGCTATGGTGCCCCCTGACTATGTAGTGGATGATGCTCACTTTGGTACCAGCCTATTGGAGCCGCCGAGAGATATCATCTCCAAGTACTTCAGCCCCGAGCTGCGACTAGGTGAAATCCTTCGCGAAGGCCCAAGTGATGAACTCGAGTCAGCTGCCAAGCATCTGGCTGAGGTGCTTCATGATGCGCTTGGTATCCCTCTGGAACGCATTGGAGTCACAGGGAGCATTTGTTGGAAGGCACATGATCCAGCACATTCAGACATCAACATGAACATCTATGGTTTTGGAGAGGCGTGGCGTCTTCAATACGGTTACGAAGAACTCATAGAGCAGAACAGACATGTGACTCTGAGAAGCTACTCGGACTGGGGCTCTACTCTCTCCCGAATGACGGAGCGCTTTCCTCAGATGCCAGCTGGTGTAGTCGAGAATTTGTTCCTTCGACGTAGTGAACTGTGCATCGACGGTAGGTGCATTGGGGTCATGCCTGTGCTCTTGTCGAGCGAGGTGCCGATACGACATGGTAGCGAACACTACGTTTCAATGACTGATGACCCCGTGAGTATCACAATGGACATCAGTGATGTGAGATACGGTATCTTCATGCCTGCAGTGTACGAGGGCATATCGGAGCCGGTAGACGCAATACGTGGTGCCCGGGTCAGTCGCATAATGGTCTACGATGGTGTGTTCAGAGGACTACTGCGTACTGGTGACCGTGTCGAAATGGTGGGAACTCTTCAGAGGGTCAGATCTGGCTCAGAAGCAGATGACGGGAATGAGTTCTATCAGATTATGGTGGGTACGAAGAATGGTTACGGACGGGAGTTCATTCGTGTGATGAAGGCCAGCGTCTAGTGCTTGCATGAATCGGACAATACAGGTTCATCGGAAGTGTCTTAGGCACTGAATCGTAGCGCCAGTCGATGTACTCTCCCAGACCCTTTCTCAGAATACCTGCAGGTGAAGGAAACTGGGTAAAGAAAGCTCTCTTGGCTGCGAATCTGCTTGACAAGGCATTCAGGATTGAATCTAGAGATGGTGTGCTGTTCATTCCTCTGAAGCATGAGATAGAACATGAGAAGATTCGAGAGATCATTGGAGCTGTAGCCTTCGAAACCGGTTTGAAGCGCTTCAATCCACTCTCCAAGCCCCCAAGAACACTCAGAGATGCATTAGCTGGCAGGATGAGCGCCGAGCATATGGAGTTGCTCCCCAGAGCGTATGATATGGTTGGTGACATCGCGGTGCTCGAACTGCCAGACGAGATAGCATCGCATGGAAAACAGATTGGCGAGGCCTTCTTGGCAGTCCACAACAGTTTCTCGACGGTCCTAGCTAAGAGAGGTGCCGTGTCAGGTATCTCCAGAACACGACAGTACGAGTTCCTTGCAGGCCAAGACAAGACAAAGACTGTTCACATAGAATACGGTTGCAGGATAGTCGTGGACTTGGCAAAGGCCTACTTCAGCCCCAGATTGCTTGAAGAGCACAGCAGGATTGCCAAGAAGGTGAAGGATGGCGAACTCATCATAGACATGTTCACCGGCGTCGGTTGCTTCCCTCTTCATATCACAAAAGCACACAATTCGCGCGTGGTGGCTATAGACATCAATC
Organism: uncultured archaeon; assembly: GCA_964631415.1. GTDB lineage: Archaea > Asgardarchaeota > Thorarchaeia > Thorarchaeales > Thorarchaeaceae > OWC5. The sequence continues at coordinate 56,475 of CAZVZC010000001.1, forward strand.
CAGGCGCAATCCGCTTGCTGGAAGAAAGCATGGGCATGAACCGGCTCAGAGGTGAGATAGTCCCGGTAGTGGCGGACTCAGGAGTCTATGTCCGGACCAACTTCTTCAGGAATGCCGATCGCATCATAATGAATCATCCCTCAGGGGCTCTGGAATTTGTTCCAGAGGCTTGTCATGCCATCAAAGACAATGGGACAATTCACTACCACACGTTTACAGGAGCAGACAATCCAGACGAAGAGATGATTGAGAAGGTCACCCAACTGATTAAGAACAGCGGCCGGGATCTTGTTGAGATAACAGAACTGAAGCGTGTCCGCGAAAGTGCTCCTTATGAATATCAGATGGTTGCAGACTTGATCATCCGCTGATGTAGATGAGTTCACAATCTAGTACAGCATCAGGCTGCTTGAGCCTATCTACAAAACCACGGTCCAAGCCCGATGCCGCCTTGTTTGCTTGTATGAGCACAGTTCGTCCGCACTCAAATGAACCGGTCCGTGCCACCATGCTTGTGGTATCAGTATACGTGAGACCTATACTGCCTCGGCCCACCACTTCCTCGGCCATGTCGTCTACCGCCATTCTGAGGACTATCTTGGTGTTCCTGTTTCTGGCCATGGCCTTTATCTCGTCATCCAAGTTTCGCAGAGTCTGGTTGGCGCACACGCCAACAATGCAGGTGCCACGCCTTGTGACATTCCTCTCTGTTGTTATCTCAAGCGTGGTATCATGTCTGCCCACTATCTCGCTGTGGCCTGCTGCCCGAAACCGGACGCTACGCATGTCCTACTGAGTGCTCTCAAGGCTTTTATCATTGCACGTATCTCCGCTTTACGATTGGTATGCCTGAGAGCCGCTTGGAAACTGAAAAGGAGGGACTGGTTCAGCGGTTGAAGGCCAGCGGTTATCTCGCAAGCGAACAAGTGGAACGAGCATTCAGAAGAGTACCACGCGAAGAGTTCGTATTGCCTGAGCTTCGGAGCGAGGCATATCGCGACACGCCCCTCCCGATATGTTGTGGACAGACGATATCTGCGCCCCATATGTGTGTAATCATGTGTGAGGTGCTGGAGCTCAGGGAAGGGCTCAAGGTGTTGGAGGTGGGTGCAGGATCTGGATATCACGCTGCACTCTGTGCTGAGATGATTGCACCTGCGAACGCGCAAAAGCTTGGCCATGTATATACAATCGAGATCATGGATGGGCTCATCGACTTCGCACGAAGGAATCTCGAGCGGACCGCTTATGGCAGTAGGGTGACGTTGATTCATGGTGACGGCGGCAAAGGTCTTCCCCAGTACGCGCCTTTCGACAGAGTAATTGTCACAGCGGCTGCTCCATCTGTGCCTCCACCCCTAGTCGACCAGCTTGTTCCTGGAGGCACAATGCTGATACCAGTAGGTGGGCGTGGTTTCTTCCAAGAACTGCTGGTCCTGAGAAAGGACTCAAAAGGCAGAATCAGCACAAAGAACTGGGGTGGTGTCGCATTTGTGCCTCTCACAGGTGAGTATGGACACTGAGCTCACATAACAAGGTGAAGTGGCACCACCCTGAGGGTTAGGGCTTCATCGACCCCTAGACCAAGCTTCTTCCTCAGGTTCACAGGCGCAATCACCTCGAGAATGTCCTGACTGTGATGTGTTCTCTGAGCAATGACGACTGCGCCCTCAATCTTGTCGTTGACTCTCACTCTGTAGCAAATCACGTCACCGAATGTTCTTCCTTCCCTTGTGAAGCCAGTGACAACCAGTGGTGGGGTATGTTTCATCCTGCTGACTGCTCTCTGCGACTCCTCGTCAGCGACTTTCACATTCAGAGTACCAGAGAAAGGAGTGAAACCAAGTGCGTTCTTGAATCGCGAGGAGTAGGCGTCCACATAGTATGCTCCTTCACCAAGACCGTCCACAATACGGCCGCGAATCAGAATCTCGTTTCCAGCCGGCGCCAAGGCGGTTTCTAGGCCACCGAGAACCTGCACCAACTCGTTGTGGCCCATCTCCGTAAGTTCGACCCCCATACCATTGGCCGTGTGTGTGCGGCTTATGTATCCATTTTCAACACAATAAGTCATGCGACGTGATGCGGTCTGCTGGCTCACTCCCATGAGATTGCCGAGTTGACGAGTGGTCAAGGTCACCCGTCCATGTACTGCTCCCAGTTGGGCCAATGAGTAGAGGGTGAACCACGTTTCGGGTTCAATCAACACGCGCCGCCTCCATGAAGTGTTTCCGCCATCGACTTCGCGATGCTATGAGCTCTGCGGAGTGGCTCGGGGAAGCCATGAACGGAAGTCGCCCTGACGACCTCAAGGGCGGTTTCAAGACTGATTCTATGTCCAACTGACACGTAGACCGGCCTTTTCCTATCATTGAGCCACAGTGCCGAGCCGACGGCCTGCCCGGCGTCCACGATTCCAGCTGTGTCACCAGAACGAGTCTGAATCTTCCCCTGTAGAAGAGTCTTAGTAATGCCAATGGTCTGCTTATCCATTGTAACTCCCAAGTATGAGGCGAGACCAAGTCTGCGGGGATGAAGAACGCCGTTGCCATTGATCAAGATGGGCCCAGTTGGCTCCAATTCACCGAGAATCGCAGCAACTACTGGGCCCTCACGCAACTGAAAGAATCCCGGCAGGTAGGGTGTCCTACACTCACATGTTCTCTTCCTAATCTGCACCACAATCTGACTGTGGAGGTCCATCACTACAGCACAGCCCAATGCATCAGTATCTGTGTAAGCAACGTCTATGCCAGTGACAAGTAGGCCATCGAACGGTGGCTCGTCGCGGACGATGACTCTATTCGCGAGTTCCATCTGCTGAGTTTCAGCCTGTGCTACTGCCTGAATGAGCTCAGCATTTGCGGTCATCTCTGGTGCGCTCCTCGAAGCCCCTGAGCTCTCCTATGAGCTTGGACTGCTGTACCCCTGCGGTGAGGTCTCCGCGGGTCCGCTCCACGAGCGACCTAGCGACATCACACTTCCTGCGAAGGTCCGGGACCAAGGCATTTGGGAAATCGAATGATAATAGTCCATCCAGTGTTTCTTCCATGAGTCCCAAGAGTTGCTCAGCCCGCTCGACATCGTCTGCACGTAGAGAGTCGAGTACTGCTCTTCTGAGTTCTCCAACCGCATCTGCGAGGCCTGTAAGGAACGGCCTAGAAGGTATGCCATGCTGCTGAGGTGGAGTAAACGTGCCTTCACTAAGCAGAGAAACCACATTGGCCGCCTCAGCTATCTCTTGGTACGCGTTATCCAACAGCCTGGAGGAAAGCATGAACTCGCTCTGTGAAATCTCTCGGCTCGCCTCGGTCAGGATGTCTTGGGCTTCGTAGATCAGTCCAGACGCATCAGCATACTCTCTCCTGTGTGCACACTTCACTGACTCTGCACATTTTCTTACAGCCTCTCTTGCCAGAGGTAGGACTTTCTCACGAATGCTGTCGTCGTTCTCAATCTCCGTTTTGAGGGGCTCTAGGATTCTTTCAAGCTCCACATAGTCCACCTTCATAGTGTCTGTATACTCTCTGGGTGCCGCTCTCGAGATAGAAGCACAACACGGCTTTCAACTTGTTCATCAAGAGGGGTATATCCAGTGATTGCCGATATCCTCTCTGCAAATGCACGTATGTCCCGGTGAGAGGGAACATTCTGGAGGCCCAGTCTTCCTCTTGACGAGCCCAAGGGCATATACCCCTTCACCTCCACGAAGTCTGGTTCTCCCTTCAGAATCATGTTGCCATAGGCCCTTGCATTATGCATGTTGCGGCCTGAAACCATTGTGAGCCTATTGACGCACCTGCAGTTGAGTGACCTGAGCAATTCCTGCGTTTCGTTAATCAGCTCCCATGAGTGGAGATATGCTGGTCGGCATAGAAGCCTGTAAGTCTGTTCATCGGGTGCGGCAAGCGTGACATACAACTGAGTTGGGAGTGAGATCTCTCTTAGGACTTCGGGACGCGTGCCATTAGTGACAAGGAATGATGTCATCTTTCGATGACGGATCTCATCAATCAATGGCCCAATCATAGGATACAGGGTAGGTTCTCCGGACAGTGAAATAGCCACATGTTTCGGGTCGCGTGCCTCCCGATACTTCTCCTCCGGAACCCTCGCTCCCGCTTCTGGATTGTAGCCTCCTAGTGCCCGCTGATTTGCCATCAATGCGGCGTCCAAGAGATCTCGTGGAGGTAGTACATCTTCTTCCGACACGTCTGTCTGATTCCAGTCGATGCTGATGTCAGATGGCGTCACGCGCCAACAGAATCCACATTGCTGAGTACACTTGTCCACCAGTGGAGTCATCTGGATGCATCTATGTGACTCAATCCCATAGAATCGCTGCTTGTAGCAGACATCACCAAAAAGGAGGCTCTTTCTCTGCCATTGACAGGCCTTGAATGCTCCTCTCTCCCCAAGAATGTCATACCCCTGATGCTCAAGCTTCTCCCTGAGCTGGGTCGGCATCTCTGCGTTCAAGTTCGGCTCTCTTGGCTTGAGAGAGGACGACGTCTTATGAGCGTTTGGCAATAGTCACCGACGAACAAGTCTGTGTTAAGACACAAGCCAAGTCGCACTCATGTGCACCGAGAGGACAGCTTCTCGGCCAAGTGCTCCTGTGTAGTCCATGACCCAGTGAGGTTCCCACGTTTCGCAAGTCTACCCAATGTCTTTCTTGTTTCTTCATTGAGATGGCCCGGCGGCATGTTCTCGTAAGCACTTCCGGGTAATGGCAAGAACACATGAGCGTGAATCTTTGCGCCCATCTCTATCAGAGTCAGGCATGTTTCTATATTGGTCCTCACATCATCGTCATTCTCGCCAGGTAGACCGAAGATCATATCTACCTGAGGCACGAAACCGCTGTCCAGAGTTGTCCTGACAGCCATCATTCCATCTTCGACAGTATGCTTTCTGTTGATGGCTTCTAGAATACGGTCACTGCCTGACTGTAGCCCTATCTGGAGGGTTTCGTTGGAAACATATTGTCGCAGTATGCCCAGAGTGTCGCGGGTTACAAAGTCAGGTCTCACTTCTGACGGGAAGGAACCGAAGAACACTTCCTCAAGCCCTTCTATCGAGGTCGTTTCGCTTAGGAGTTGTTCCAGTTTCTCCGGTGCCACGCGTCTACCTGAACCCCCGAAACAGAGGGCGTTCGGAGACAGGAACCAGGTTCGCTTGAAGTTCCTCTTCTGTACTGCAAGACGAAGCCAACTAACTATGGACTCCACTGACCTGTGTCTCACTGCTCCTCCCGTGAGGAAGGGAGTGCAACAGAACTTACATGCAAAAGGACAGCCACGGGTGACCTCGATGGGACCGACAATGTTCAGATCCAGTGCGAATGGTGGATAGTCATCGAGAGTCACTCTCGGTAGATCGCGGGGCTTTGGGTATGTTTCCATATGCTCAGACACAACACCCTCCACCCCTCCCACGTCCCCTCCACTCATTAATCGCCATACCATCTCTGGAAAAGCCTTTTCGCCCTCACCGACCAAGACATAATCGAATCCGGCATCCAACAACTCCCAAGGTCTTGCACTCGCATGTGGTCCCCCCGCAAGCAGCGTCACGGTATCCCCAAACTGACCACGGACTCTCCTGACCTCATCAGATACTCGATTCACCTGTGTCGACATGACTGAGTATGCGACTGTGACATGCCCTTGTCTGAGATACTCCGTGATGGCTTCATTTGGAGATCTGGAAGGTGCAAGGACTCTCAGACTGCTCAGTTTCGGCTCCGATTCGATTGCCCCGAGCAGGGCCGCTACACTATAGCGCGATTGCTGGTAGAAGCGGAAGATCAATGTGTGGTCAATCACGTGTCGCACGCGCACTAATTGAGTACTTTCTCCTGTACTCCCTCTTTGGTGACAGACATGACACGGATGTCACCACCGGACTGGACATCACGCGCAATTCCTGCCTTGACTGCCTTCACTGCGACATCCTCTGCCTCTTTCACTGTGAGCCCCTGTTTGAACTCTCTCTCGAGAACACCGTAGGCCATCTGCATTCCTGATCCTGCGGCAGTGTACTCGTCAGGAATCAATGAGCCACCCATGTCTAGAGTATACAGTGCAGGACCATTCTTGTCGACACCCACAATCACTGTTTGGACGTAGAGCGGGTCGACTCTTCTCGCGTAGAGCGTGTTTGCCACAATCTTGGAGAGCGTCTTCACTGTGATTGGCTTCTTCTCACTGAGTTCGTACAGTTTGATTTGAACATGAAGACGGTTGACAAGCATCTGATAGTCAGAGGTCAGCCCGGCGGAAGCCAAGACAATAGTGTCTGTCAGCTTGAATGCCTTGATGCCTTTCTCGCTCAAGACGAATGTACCCCAGCTCACCAATGAATCTGTTGCCACTATTGCTCCATCGCTACACTTGATGCCGACAACGGTCGCGCCTGTTGGTATTGACATGGTCAAGATGCCTCCGTCCGAAGAACTCTGGTACAGCTATGGTCAGTTGCGGTCCTTTTAAAACGCTTTTGAACTGTCCCTATCATCACCAGATATGCCGTAGGAGTAGTCTCTCAAGTGCCATCTCTGAATCCATTCACAGACATTCCAGTATTGATGACCTCGGAGGAGATAATCGAGTATGCGCACAACAGGTCAGTCAGAAAGAGTGCAAAAAGTCCCGTACGGATGTCGAAAATTGAGAAGACTCGCATAAGGGAGATAGCTAGGACCCAGGAGTTCACCAGACAAGTGAGGACCAAGCTGAAGGCGACCGTTGAGGCCTTTCCGTCTCTGGACCGACTTCATCCGTTCTATATGGAGTTGACCGAGATACTCATCGGCGTGGACAAGCTGAAACAGGCACTAGGAGCCATCTTCAACTGTATCGGTCCGATAGACAGGATAGCAGACTCGCAGATTGCAGCCATGAAGCGTGCAGACGTACTTGGTCAGATCAAGACGTTGCGGAGTGCTACAAAAGGACGCATCTCCTCAATCGTACGTCAAACAGCCAAGAACCTCGACACGGTCATTCAGGCAAAAAAGGTCTTGAGTGGCCTGCCGGGAGTGAATCCGGGTTCACCCACAATCGTGTGTGCAGGTTTTCCTAATGTAGGAAAGTCTACTCTCGTAAAGGCGGTTTCGACGGCTGAGCCTGAGATTGCCTACTATCCATTCACAACTCGTGAGGTGATAATTGGGCATATGACTGTGGACAACCAAGTCATTCAGGTGGTCGACACACCGGGCATCCTAGACCGGCCGATGAGTCAGAGAAATCAGATTGAGAGGCAGGCCATTGCCGCCCTGAAGTATCTGGCGAATGTCATCATATTCATGATGGACCCATCAGAGGCCTGTGGGTGGAGTTTCGACGAACAGATTCATCTGCACGACGAGGTACGTAGAATGTTTCCAGTGAACCCCGTCATCGTTGTATTCAACAAGGTGGACATAACCCCTCAGGATCGTCTTGAGGCAGCAAGGGCGAGGATTCCAGGGGCCCGCGAGATTGTGGCTTCACAAGGGACAGGCCTCCAAGAACTCATGAAAGAGGTTATTGAAGCCGTAGATTTGTCGTCACTGCAGGAAGTCATAGATGCGTACCTTTCAGCGCTGCCCAAGGGTGAATCCCATTCCTCGGATGCGTAACACTCCCGGCCCTCCAACCTCTCCTTCGATCTCGGCCTTCACACCGAGAATAAGATGAGCGACCCAGACGTTCGTTTCTAGGTGCGACGTGACTTCGGTCACCCCAATCCGACTATCTCCTGATGCCACAGCCATGTATGGCACCAACATGTCACTTAGGTGTGAATCAACAGCCTTTCCTGTGGAGAGCTCATGAATGAGCTGATGAGCTGCTTCCGAACCAACGTTCTCAGCAGTCTTGCCTCTCTCTCCCAAGTTATCAGAACCTAGCCTGACACCGTTCTCTGACTCTGCCCAGAGCACAATACCACTACCCGGCCCGAGATGCGGATCCTTGGCCTTGGGATATGCTTCTCGTGAGATATGGACTCTCTGAATGCTATGATCGCGTAGCACCTGTTCTGCAGATGCAGCCTGTCTCTCGGCCACATGGGACGGAAGTTTCACACAGTGCGACACTCCGCCTATCTCCCTAAGGCTTCCGAACTCAATCAGGTCAAGTGGCGAAACCTCACTGACTGAGCTTGTCGTACACGAAACCCTGCCTCCTCCTGCAGGATAGTGACCACGCTGTTCCTGCACCAAGTTCACGACCGGCCCCATACGGCGAAGCGTGTACAGGAACACTTCACGTAGATAATCGACAGGAGGGCTCCAGGCGACATCAGTGCCGCCGACTAAGTGAAAGCTGATAGGTTCGCCAGACAGGATTGCAGGCGGCAGAATCGCCTGAAGAACAAGCGATATTGACCCTGCAGTTCCAACATCGAAGGTGAAATCGCCGCCGCCTCTCCGGACGGGTTCAAACCGGACTTCAGTGCTACCCACTTTCAGACCGCTGACTCTTGCCTTAACGATTCTTGCAGCCAGTTCTACCCCTGCGATATGCTGGCTCTTCAGGCCGGGATCGGGCCTGTTTGCGCGTATGTTGAATATTCTCACCGGTTGCATAGCAAGTGCTGACAGCGAAACTGCTGTGCGCAGTATTTGCCCACCACCCTCACCATGGGAACCATCAATGTCAATCATACTGGCTCACTTGTAGGCGAAAGGATGTGTCGGTGGTTAAGGCCTTTGGTGCTGAAACTGCAGCAAACGAGAAGTAGAGTTGTTTGACGTTCGCTGACTTGTGCACGAGGTCCCAACGCTTATTTGCCATTTGAGTCACAAGTCGAACGGATTGAGATGCGGTCACTGTTTGTAGGGCGTTTTCAGCCGTTACACAAGGGTCACATATACACTGTCAAACAGATAATCGACAGGGGCGAAGACCTAGTCATTGCCATAGGCAGTGCTCAGTACTCCCATACTCCTGACAACCCCTTCACAGGAGGTGAGAGGCTGATGTTCTGGAAACGCGCCATCATAGATGAAGGCCTCCCGCTTGAGCGTATTGACATTGTACCAGTGCCTGACATCGGTATCCATCCACTGTGGGTTTCGCACCTCCGGTCATTAGTACCGCATTTCGACATGGCATACAGTCACAACCCCCTTGTCAGGAGGCTTCTGAAAGATGCTGGGTTCGAAGTGGCCGAAACCGGGCTTCTTGAGCGAGGAACGTACAGTGGCAGGCACATCCGGGATCTGATGAGATGGGGCGGCGAATGGGAACCCCTCGTACCTGAGGGAGTAGTAGAGATAATCAAGCGGCTCCAGCTTGACGAGCGTGTCAGGGAGATTGGTGAGGCCACAATCACGCGATGAAGGCCACAATCAGTATGACTTAAATACTGAAAGCAGAGGACTCTCCATTGGTGAACGAGCAATGCTAGGTGAGCGCGTTCCGCACTATCAATAGAGCGCTTCTGAGTCCTAGCCAGTTTCTCGCACTTCAGTCAAATCAGAGGATACCAAAATGAGCGACAGTGAAACCCGTGGGGCTGAGGCTGAGGTAATATTCCACATCAGCAAGAAGAACCGGTTTCCAGACTGGTATGGAGAAATATGCAGAGTTGCAGAATTGGCTGACATAAGGTATGGTGTGAAGGGCTTCACTCCGTTCCTGCCATGGAGCGTCATGACCATGGAGGTCATGTTCGACATTCTTGAGAGGGTCCTGCAACGCAAGGGGCACCTGCCAATGTTGTTTCCGAGTGTCATTCCAGAGAGCAGTCTGACAAAAGAAACCGAGCATGTGCAGGGCTTCACTCCGCAAGTGTTCTGGATAAGCGAGTTCGGTGAGGGTGTGAAGCTGGAAGAGCGGCTTGCTCTGAGACCGACAAGCGAGACCGCGATATACCCTATGTACTCCTTGTGGATTCGGAGCTGGCGTGACCTGCCTCTCAAGAGATACCAGCGGTGTACAGTGTTCAGGTCGGAGGTCAAGAGTACTAGGCCATTCCTCAGGGGCCGTGAGTTCCTGTGGATTGAGAGTCATAATGTATTTGCTACGCACGAAGAGGCTCTGGCACAAGTCAGGGAAGACCTTGAAACCACTAAGGAGGTCATCACGGAGGAGTACGGCATCCCGGTGATGGTGTTCAAGCGCACTCAATGGGACAAGTTCCCAGGAGGGGTGAACACATACGCCGCAGATACACTCATGCCAGATGGAAAGGTGCTGCAGCTGCCTTCCACGCACGATCTGGGGGACAACTTCGCCAGGTCGTTTGATGTGAAGTACGTGAACAAAGACAATGAAACAGTATACGCGTTTCAGACCTGCTACGGTCCTGCCATCTCCCGAATCTACGGCGGTATGATATCAGTCCACGGGGATGATAACGGTCTCAGGTTGCCCTTCAAACTGGCGCCATATCAAGTGGTAATCGTGCCAATATTCAAGGGCAAGAACATTGACGAGGTGCTGCAATACTGCCGCGGTATTGAGTCCTCGTTCAGAGATGCTGGTATCAGGGTCTATCTCGATGACCGCGACTCCACGCCCGGTTGGAAGTACAACTACTGGGAGATGAAAGGAGTCCCAATCAGAGTTGAGGCCGGACAGCGTGAAGTAAAGCAGCGGAAGGTCGCAGTCTTTCGCAGAGACAGAATGAGTAGGGAAACAGTCGGTCTTGAAGGGCTGACAAAGAGAGTGACGGCCCTTGGCTCCGAGATAGATCGTGCGCTTAGATCCGAGGCTGAGGCGAGGTTCGAGGGTCTAGTAGTCGACGCAGAGTCGCTAGGCCAAGTTGAGGACGCCCTAGACAAGGGAAAGATTGCACGAGTCCCATTCTGTACGAGCCAGATTGATGGGATGAGCTGTGGCGAGGAAATCAAGAACAAGACTGGTGGCGAGGTCCGTGGCACAAGAATCGACGTCGAGGAGAAACCCACAGGTGTCTGCGTCGTTTGCGGCAAGGTCGCACAGGAGTTTGTCTATGTGGCACGCTCATACTGAGTGTTGTTTCTCTCTGCAGAGTTGCTGTGACTTGGAGTAAGGCTTTAAGGAGGACCCTTCTGAGGGGAGAAGACAGTCTTGGCTCAGGGGTATCGAGAGTGAGCGTTTCAAACATCTCGGACATTCCAGGCGTTGGCGACAAGATCAAGAAGGCACTGATAGACCACTTCGGGAGTGAAGCAGTTGCTCTGAAGGTGATACTGGACTCTCGTGTAGACTTGGTTTCAGCCGTACCAGGCATTGGGGACAAGCAAGCAGTCAACATCGTGAAGGCCGCTTTCGAAGCTCAGTTCGGGGCAAGTGCCAACATGATTCTTCGGAGCCCAGACCTGAGAAAGATTTTCGATTCAACTATGGACATAATCCGAAGCTATGCCAACACGGGCTATGCCAAGGACAAGCTTCTCCTTTACTTCCCTCTGCCTCCGGAGAAACTTGATGTGATACTCGAGCGGCAGAGGTACTTCAGTGATGCCGCAGACATGGCCCGGAAACTGAGTCCTGAGCAACGCGAAACCCTGAGGAGTCTGCTTGGGCAAGTCCGTGGACTTCACAAGAAGGTCCAGCAACGAAGGTTGGAAGGACGGGTAATAATCACAGACGACGACAAGGTGTTTGACACACTTGTCAAGGATGGTGTTGACAAGTGGTGTCCTGTGTATGTCCTCTCTCAGGGAGAGAGTGGTGCTGACTATGCTCAGGGCTATGATCTCGTGATGTTCATCTCACCCACAGGCACCTATGACGAGTCCATTGACGCGCTTGACAATGTGGAGATTTTGGGCAAGGGATGGACAGCTGATGACGTTCTTCCCGAGAGGACTGTAGGCTTCTATGGCAAGAACTACAGAGTGATTGACGCCGCATGCAAGCTAGCGAAGGAGTTTGGCTCATTCCCATCTAATGACTCGGTCAGGACCTTCTTGAAGGGGCTAGATTTTCAGAAGCTAGAACAAGCAGGCGAGGTACTGAAATGCTTGGACGAGGAGGGTGATGTCGCAGAGGGCGTGGATCCCGAGCTTGACAGATACAGGAAGGCTGTCAAGGCGTTCCCGACTGCAATAGCAGAGATCGAATCTTGGCTCAATGAAGAAATCACTTCGAGAATCTCGAAGAGCCAAGTCACTCTCGGGGGTCAGCAGATAATAAGCATCCTGCAGTCTGCAGATGTCGAAGGAGCTGATGCCAGTGTACTCAGAAACATGCTGCCCGCTGAGATAGTCGAAACATTCACTCACACTGTCCAAGAGGCCGAGGACAAGCTGGTTCAGACGCTAGGCTTGAACCCGAAGGAAGCAGACTGGGTGACAGGGGTAATCGGTGAGGAGATAACTCTGCCTGTCAAAATGGTGACGGTCAGCATAAACGAACTCGAGGACAGGTTGAGACGGATTCTGGCCGAGCGCAAGTTCAAGCTGATGAAGAAGTTCGCTGGTCAGCTTGACAAGCTGAAGACCGTCGTGACTGACGCAGTTCAGACCCTTCTGGAGTTCGACCTTTTTCTTGCTGTCGGGTTGTTTGCATGTGACTACGAGCTTCAGACCCCTGACATATCCGGGGACTACAATGGAGTGGGAGTTCAGGGCGCGCGCAATCTCTTCCTTGTCGAAAACATGTTGAAGGGAAGACATGGACCAGTCCAGCCGATTGACTATGCCATTGGAGAAACCCCGTTTAGACCAAAAGGCACCAACGGCGAGAACTGCGCTGTTCTCTCCGGAGCCAATAGTGGTGGAAAGACAACGACAATACAGACTCTTGCTCAAGTAGCGACTTTGGCACAGACAGGTCTGCCTGTTCCTGCGAGGAAGGCATACGTCAAGGTGTTCGAAGAGATATACTTCTTCTACAAGAGCCGAGGTGTGGTCAGTGCAGGTGCGTTTGAAACCACTTTGAAGCAGTTTGCAGACATTGTGGTTTCTGACAAGTCTAAGCTGGCTCTGTTTGATGAAATCGAAGCAATCACAGAGCCCGGCAGCGCGGCGAATGTGATAGCCGGGCTGATTGAGATCCTGCAGCGGGACCCCAAGAGTTGCACTGTTATCTGCAGCCATTTGGCCCGTGAGATAAAAGAGGTCACCAATGTGCCAGTGAGGATAGACGGCATAGAGGCCCGAGGTCTCGATGAGAGCCTCGAACTGATAGTGGACAGAACTCCCCGGTTCGGTGTGATTGCGCGGAGCACACCCGAGCTGATTGTCGAACGACTTGCCAAGCTCTCCAAGGGTGAGAGGAAGGACGTCTACCTGAAGATTCTCGACAAACTGGGTAGAGCACATTCATAGTGTTTCTGTGGCGTATGCTCATCTTTACCTAGCAGGGAGGATATACATTGAAGCATGTCTTGGTGTTCGGTGACACTCATATTCCGAAGCGCCGGGACTCCATACCCCCAGCTTTCTTTGAACACATTCGTACGAGCAATTACGACTTGGCCCTCATCACAGGTGATCTCGTGCGGGAGAGTGACATGAGAAAGGCGATGCCTCTGTTGCCCCACTGCGTCATAGTTCGTGGCAACATGGACCTAGAAATGAAATACAATCTGCAGGAATTGGTCCAGATTGACGACTTCCGCATTCTTCTGCTCCACGGCACTGAAGTAGACCCACGCGGGGATCTTGCCCAGCTTGGGGAGATTGCTCGTGAGGGCAATGCCGATGTTACTGTCCACGGTCATACACATGAAGAAGCGATAGACCTGCTTGAGGGAAGGCTGTTCCTGAATCCGGGAACGATCTCAGGCTCTACAGGCGGCTGGGCGGGACGAGTAGATGCGAGTTTCATGGAGCTTGTCGTATCACCCGGTCACATGGGGGTTACTCTCTATCACACAGACTGGATCGAAACTAGAGAATCGGAAACTGCCTATCTCAAGACCAGCAAAGGAGTATCCAAGGCATGAATGAAACTCGGCTACTCTTCATCGCTCTTCTCGGTATTCAATCCCCAAGGATCAGGACTCAACAGACCCGTGAATAGCCGTTTGAGCACGTTCACACTCTCAGCCAGTGCTGCACTAATGACTTTTTCATTGAGCACACCTGTTTCAGCTGTTCCGGAACCCAAGTTCTGTGTAAGAGGCGCGTCATATCGTGCACGTGAGGAGGAACCGGCAGTCTTTGTCACTGGACTTAGTGACTTGGCCGCCTGCTCTATCTCCTCCACTGGGGAAACGTCACGGCTGAATCTGAGCCGCTTGAAGAAGTACATGAGGGTCTGTTTGACCGCTGACCCTGTCAAGGACTCATCTCCAAGCTTCGATACTAGGTTCAATGCCCCGTGTTTCAGTTGTTCCCCTACGATGGTCTGTATCCTTTCCGCAAACGTCCGGTCCCTACCGCAGGCTATACCAATGGCAATCAGGAGCATTCGTATTCTGTCAAGAAAGACACCCGAATCAGGGGCTGTGTTCGTGTGTCCCCTCATGGATGCGCGCCAGTCATCGTATGCCTGACTTATTCTCTCAAGCTGGTTTCTGTATCCAGTAAGCTTCTGGAGGTCCTCGAATGGTATCAACGGACACCATACCGGAGCGGAGTCGCGATTAGGTTCGGGGGCCATAGGGATGTTCGGTATGGTCGAGCATTATGAGTCTTTGGCGTACGTTGCTCCTTTCTGTTCATGAGCGTAGTTCCTTGGTGCATGAATCAGTTTGCGTTAGCTGAATCTTTTCTAATCATGTGGATACTCAACTGGCACCGATGAACATGAGAAAGGAAACCATGACAAAGGAGGTCGTGAGCATCCTCGGCGAAGGTAAGTGTTCTCTTGGACAGAGAGAAGAGAGAATAGTGGCGCCGCCGAGAGGGCTCGAACCTCTGACCAACAACTGTCTGGCGTTCGCTTTGATTAGCAGAACGGTAACAGGCTGTCGCTCTGCCGACTGAGCCACGGCGGCCTTCTTGCGAGGTCCTGACCACGGTCACACAATATTAAGATTGCTGTCTAGTTCGATAGGCTGGGTCCAGCTTTGAGCTGGCAACCGGTTACTCCTCTGCGTGAACTCAAGCGAACAGGTTATCGAGCAGCATCATCACGACAAAGCCGATCATCAGACCCACAGTGGCGGCTCTCTCAAAGCCTCCAGCGTGACTCTCAGGAATCATCTCATCACTCACGACAAAGACCATTGCTCCAGCCGCAAACGCCAGTCCGTACGGGAGCAGAAATGCAGAGAGTGTGACAACTGACACTCCAATCAAGCCTCCAATGGGCTCGACAAGGCCCGTAAGCAGTGCATAGGTCGCTGCTCTCCACTTGGAGTACCCCTCTCTCACGAGTGGCATGGCTACTGCAAGACCCTCAGGCACGTTTTGCAGACCGATAGCAGTCGCGAGTGACATGGCAGTCCCAATGTTCTGTGAGCCGAAGGCCACACCGACAGCAAGCCCCTCTGGGAAATTGTGGATAGTTATTGCAAGAACTAGCAGCCATGTACGAGACATGGTTGAGGAAGGCCCCTCAAGTCGTCTGTTCGGGTGTTCATGCGGGACGTACATATCGGCCAAGTGCACGAACAGTCCTCCCAGCAAGAAACCTGTTGCAGCAACGTAGACTCCCCCGGTGTCCATTGCTGGAATGAGAAGACTGAACGATGAAGCGGCGAGCATAACCCCTGCTGCGAGTCCCAGCATGAGATCAAGTGTCCTTCTGCTGAAACTCCTGCCAAGCAGAATGGGGATGGCACCTAATCCTGTCGCCGCACCTGCGAGAAGGCTGCCTAGGAAGCCATTTGATATCACATCGGACAAGAACTGCATGGCTGTTCTCCGCTCGTCGCTGCAAACCGTCAAGGAGTATAAGACAGTTGTCCAACTGTCATAGTGGGTTGTGGTGGGCCCGGGGGGACTTGAACCCTCGGCGGGCAGGTTATGAGCCTGCTGCTTACGGCGCTCGCTCAAAGGCGAGTGAACTCTACCAAGCTGAGCTACGGGCCCCTGTCGCTAGCGGTTCGGCAGACAATTGCCGCTGCAATCGTGATATTAACGTTACGAAAGTGGGCGCCTGGCTGACCGGTCTGGATGCTGCTTCAGTCTGCCCTGTGCCGTGTCTTGCGTGCGGTGCAGGCCATACGCAATGAGGATTGCATAATCTCTGGCGCGAACTCCGCCTGTCTTGTTCCGACTTTATATGAATGAGTCAACACTATGAGAAAAGCCGACTCTGGTAACTCGAATGATTCTCCTATTCACCTCCGAACATTGCACCATGTGTGACATGGTCAAAGACATGCTGGAAGAAGAGAAGGGTACTCTGTGCGATGGCACCACTATATACGAGGTGAACGTGGAGAAGCACCATCACATTGCAGAGGTCTATGGTGTTGTGATGGTGCCCACGCTTGTAGCGGGCTCTAGTGTGCTTTCAGGTATACCGTGTCCGAACGAACTGAGGTCGTTTCTTCTCCAAGCTGCCATTGGCAGTCATTTCTACGATGAAGACGAAGAGGTGGGATCTGTCTTGATTCCAGTGATTCATCTGCAACAGGTGAAGCCCTCTTCGAAGGCTGGCAACGCTCGCAAGATACCGAAGCCAAGACGCACGCCGGCCGCAGACCAACACGGAAGTCTAGCAGAAACTACAATTCTCGAAGAGTCCGAAGAGCAGGAGCCGCCAGAGCCTACGCTCCGCCACTGAGTGGTACTGCTGTCATTTCTGCATAACCTTAATAACCGCTTCAAGAAGTCCGGTGCGTCTGGGCCCCGGTGGTGTAGTCCGGTCCAGCATCGCGGACTTTCGATCCGCAAACCCGGGTTCAAAAGAGGTTATGATTCTCCATCTCTCCTGAGATTCCCGGCCGGGGCACCAATGTCTTCTGGGAAACGACGTGGTGCTCTGTATCAAGCAAGTGTCAGACTCATACTGAAGTCGGACGATGTATATGAGTGCGTTAGCGCACCTGATGATATCACGTCGGCTCCGCTCTTCGCAAACGTTCTTGCGTTGCTTTCATCGATTCCTCCGGACGCCTCCAGAATCACTCTCGTGCGTAGTCCTCTCTGAGTGAGGACACTGTGTACGTTCTCAATGTCCTTAGGAGTGAAATTGTCAAGAAGGACTATGTCCGCACCTGTTTCAACGGCTTGAATCGCCTCTTGTAGGTTCCTGACTTCGCAGGAAATCTTCTTCGTGAATGACACGCGTTCTCTTGCTGCACGTACCGCTTGGGCGACACCCCCTACAACCGCGACATGGTTGTTCTTGATGATTACCATATCGTCGAGCGCGTAGCGGTGTGGGTCTCCGCCTCCCACTTCAACGGCACGCTTCTCGAAGTACCTGAAGCCCGGCGTGGTCTTTCGAGTTGCTGCCACAATGATCTTTGGATTCTCCTTCCTTGCAGACTGTACCATGTTGTACGTTGCTGTGGCAATGCCGCTCATACGCATGACTATGTTGAGCACTACTCTCTCCACGGCCAACAAGGTCTTTGCAGGTCCTTTGAAACGAATCACAGGTTCCCTTGGTCCAACCCAGTTTCCCTCGAAGGCCAAGACTTCACAGGTGATTCCGTATAGGTCTGCGATTGCAGCAGCCTCTTCGACACCAGCAAGAATAGTCCTGCTCTTGGCGATGATTGTAGCGATGCCTGTCGCACTCAAAGGCCCCAATGCTTCAGTGGTTATGTCCCCGGACCTGATGTCCTCCTCCAAGAACGTCTTCAGCTTCTCAATGATGGCAGGAGGAAGTCCTTTCATTCTTAGTCCTCCATTGTCATACTCTTGGGTGCTGCGGATTCCTCACCACATTGCCACGCGGCTTTTCTTCTCCGAAGATCTCAGCTTGGAACGACATGAATTCAGTCTTGGGGTCCAACCACATGTTGGCGGGAAGACCTGCCTTGTTGCACGTCTGCTCTAGGAACTCCTTGACGCCCCATCCCCACTCCACTGGCACTTGAGGTAGGAGCAGCCCTTTTCTTCCTCCTCTGCTCACTATGAGACCGTCACGGCCGATTTCAACAAGATCTAGGAGGCCTGTTGGGTCTGAGTACTTCATCTTCTGTGGAGGGGTCAGGATGCTCAGTTCGACCAGTATTGAGTTGAACTCTTTCACAGAAACCGGACTGAAGCGGAAGTCATTGGACGCAGCATCCACCGCCGAATCAATCGTGGCCTCGACAAGTGGTTGAGATGGGTACGGGCGGCCGATGCATCCTCTCAGCGTTACACTGTCGCCCCGAGTCGCATTCAGAGTCACAAAGACACCCGATTCCTTCCTTAGGTGACTTGGGGTGTCAGCAGGCATATCAACCTTCTTTCGAAGCCGCACGTAGTCTTCAACAGCCTGTCTGGCGAGCTTGACAAGGAATACCCCGTCAGCGTCCGAGTACACGTGTGACATGTGGCATCAACTCGATGTGTCACTGGTAGCTTGGTATGCCGTTATCCTTTTCGCATTCTCATCTCGTAGCTTTGACGGGGACTCTTCCAGCCGTCCCTTGACCCACCATGAATTTCCCGTAGCTATACACGAGTTCGCCACCCACGAAGGTCATGACAGGGCGGGCCAGCACCCGTCGTCCTTCGAATGGGGTGATCTTGGCCTTTGACTGGAAGTCTGCACCGCGAATGACAGTATCCTCTCTCTGGACTACCGTAATGTCGGCGTCATAGTCCTTTGTGAGCACTCCCTTGTTACCGATTCGTAGTACCCATGCAGGAGCAGAGCAACAGCATCTCAAGTAGTCCACCCAAGACAACCGACCATCAAACACCTCTGTCAACATGAGTGGCACGAGTGTTTCCAGCCCTGGTATGCCTGAGGCAGCCTTCAGAAACGGTGCAAGCTTCTCCTGCTCGGTGTGGGGCGCATGGTCGGACACTACACAGTCAATCGAGCATTGACCACAGAGAGCATGTCTAAGCCACTCATTGTCCTGACGTGTACGAAGTGGGGGGAGCACTTTCGCAGTGCCGTCTGAATCTATGAAGTCACTACCCGCCAAGAGCAGATGGTGGGGGGTCACCTCCGCTGTCAAGCTCTTCTCAGCCCTGTGCTCTCCTATCAGTCGGGCCGAGCTTTCACAGCTAACGTGACAGACATGCAGACGTCCTCCAATCTCAGAATGAGCACTTAGGAACTGCTTTATTGACTTGACCTCACTATCGCAACTGTGAAGGGCGAGAAAGTCATTCAGGTCTTCGGATGCAGCACCAGGCTTGGAGGAGTCAGGATGGAATAGCAGTGGTAAATCCAGTTCGAAGCAGATTCTCATACAGTCGAGGGCTCGCTGGTGGCCAGTTCGCGTTCCCTGTACGAGTGGGGAATGAGGGTATTCCTTTACACCGAGTATGTTTGGGGTAATGGACGCATCGAAGTCCGCAGCCTTCTTTGGCACACCTGCATAGAAGCCGACATTGACAAAGCGTTTCTCTTGTGCGCTAGTGATTTTCTCCTCAAGCACTCTCAATGTGAGGACTGGTGGATCAGAGTTTGGCATGTCGACGACAGTCGTTACGCCGCCTGCAGCGGCGGCCCTAGTCCCAGTCATATAGTCCTCCTTATTGGACTGCCCCAAGTCACGTAGATGCACGTGGATGTCGATTGCTCCGGGGAGGACGTATAGACCGCTGCAGTCGACTGTCTCATGAGCGTCGGGCTCACTGCCGACCACATATAGCCCGTCGATTTTGCCTGCCTTGACGCCAAGCGAACGTGTCGTTTCCTTTCCGTCAACTATGACAGTCCCATTTTTCAGGAGAAGGTCTACAGACATCTGCGGTGGACGCCACCCCTGTATTGTACGGAATGAACCACGTTAAGTCCGCTTCGGCGGCGCCGGGACTTTGAACTTGTTCGCCACAAACCGCGTGAAATCCGTCGCACCGACTATACCGACGAGCTTGTTGCCCTTAGTGACGACTGGCAGCGTGTTCAGGTAAGCCTCAAGCATCCTCGTGGCCGCTTTGCCAATTGGCTCCTCAGGGTCTGCCACGGGCGGCTGCTGCATCATAGCATCTACCACTCGAATCATTCTGACTTGGTTCGCACGGTATTTGTCTGGCACTTCCACACTGAATCTGGCCAGCGCCTGTGCCACTGTCTTCTCAGTGAGGAGACCAAGGACACGGTCCTTCTCTGTGACAGGCATCCCAGAATAGCCAGCTGTAAGCATGTCCGAGCGAGCTCTTATGAGTCGTTCCACTGGTCCGACAGTCAAAAGCCCCTCCTTTGTCATGAGCTCCTTGACCTTCACATTCTCAATCTTCTTGACAAGTGCAGAAATCTCAGCCTTTGTTATCACACCGACCAGCTTGCCCTCCTTGTCAATCACTGGACATCCACTCATGCCCCTATCTACCATCAGTTGCGCCACATCTGTGATATCGTCTGTCGGCGATACAGTGATCACAGTTTCAGTCATTGCGCTTGACACATGGAGTCTTCCGATGGAAACAGCTACGACCTTGCTCACTCCGAGTCGATCGGCAATGTCTGCATAGGTGAGAATCCCCCTCAGTTCGTTGCCTTCAGTCACAATCAACCTGTCAACGCGTTTCTTCTCAAGGAGATCGAGGGCATTAGACAGTCTCTGGTCTTTTGCAATAGTCACTGGTTCAGTCATTATCTGAGATACTTCCACTACATGGGCCTCCTACGTAATGCTTGGGTGCGCACGTTACGTGGCACTGTTAAACCAACTCAGCTACGGCATGCTTCGCAGAGGTATCGACCATCCTCCATGACCAAGTCCGTTGAGTACTCGCCACAGTTGTCGCACATGCCTCCATAGGCCACCAGTTCGTCCTCCTCTTCATCGAACGGTCTTTGCATGCCGTCTGCCTTCATTCTGAGCGACTCAACTAGGATGTCAATCAGCTCTGGTGACCACCGGAGGATGTCTCGCGAAGTCACAATGCCTACGAGGGAGTCGTTCTTGAGTACAGCGACTCGGCGAATCCCGCTTCTTGCCATGACACGCATGGCCTCGGTCAGAGAAGTGTCCATTGTGACATGAATGAGTGGCGAACTCATGATCTGACTCGACTTAGTCGTTCGGGGGTCCAGCTCCCTTGCTATCACCCTGCGCACAAGATCTTCTTCAGTAATGATGCCTACTGGTCGTTCCCTGCTCACCACAATGACTGAGCTGATATCTGCCTTGTTCATTGCCTTGGCAACATCAAGGGCAGTCGCGTCAGGTGCTATCGTGACTACTTGAGAAGTCATGATGTCCCTCACGGACATATCGTGCGAGGATCCAGCCATAGAAGCGACCTCAGTTCATCAGGAAGTTGGTCCGACACTCTGGGTCAGAGAGCTTCTCTGAGCTACCCTCCGGCCCAACTTATTAAATCTGTCTGTATAAATGACCTGCAACAGGGCTGAGCCTTCAACACCACTCAGCACTCGCAGTCTTGCCTGTTTCATGATAGTAGGTCGCCATCTCCGGGAGGAAGCATGCGCATCAAGTCCTCTTCAGGCATTCGTGAAATGAGGTGGGTCTGGTCTTCGTCCAACATTCGCCCAACGCGGCTCAAGATCTCCTTGACCAGCTGTCCCTTGCTCGTTCTTCCTGGGACTACTCTGACATGATATGGAGTGGAAACAGACACGGCAGAAGTCGGACCTGAAACAGGCACCACGTAGTCCTCCTCGAACACGACTCCAACCGCGATCTCAACAGGAACGCCCCTGACGTAGTTCTTCGTCCCATAGATCATGACGGCTCCTTGGGGCAAGTACTCACCCGTGGGTGGAGTGAAGCTCACCTGCTCAGGGTTCACCCAGTAGGCGTCACCAGTAGACAAGCCGTCATTCCAAGCACTTGAAAAAGCCACTGCAAACTGAGCGGCCTCCAACAAGGTCTGCTGTCCCGGTGGTTGGTCTGGGACCTTGATGACAACATACGGGGCCCCGTGTAATGATGCGTGAAGAAAGACATCATTTGCAGCCATTTGCCGCTTGGCCAACTGTTCATTGTTCTTTGCGTCGCGGCCCCCAAGTACAAGAAAGCCCTCTGACGAGAAGAACCAACGAAACCTCTCGTACCATCTCTGTTTTCTGATCCTGAGTGGGCCCTTCGCTTCTGGAGCCTTCTCCACAGGTTCCTGCATCTCTGCAAGCTGGGCCTGTGTCTTCTCAATCTGGCTCTCAGCTCCCTCTACTTTCGCTTCTGCTCTCTTTGCCTGCTCATAGGCGGCTGCAGCATTGTCCTGAGCACTCAGTCGCAAATCGAGTGTCACGCTCGTGCCACCTAGGTCCATGAGAATCTGAGCCTCCGAGGGTATTACCTTCTCAATCATGGTCGCTGACTTGAGGTTCTTCTTCTTTCCCTTCTCGATTCTCTGGACTATCTCTTCCCATGAGATTCCACCTGCACGAGCCCTTGTGATGGTTTCGAGCACCTCTTGGACTGTCTGAAGATGAGCATAGATGAGTTCGCCAGACACTCTCAGTTCCTCCGCCTTCGTCCTGAGAGTCGAAACGCTCTCCTGCTGCTTGTCAATTATCGTCTGTAATCGTTCTTTCTCCTTCGCCAGAGCACCACTGGTTTCCTCCTCCGGTTTCTCCGACTCTGTGACACCGAAGAATCTGTCAATAGCTTGGCTGAACGTATCGAACCCTCTGACTGGCTGCCCCCGGTAGAACTGGAATTCGAAAGGGAGGAAGGCTATGGGGCTTGGCTCCGTTTCTTCTTCATCGGGCCCTTCCAAGACCAAACAGGGCCCTTTCACACCTGCTTTCAGTCTGTCGGCATACTGTTGAAGCCCCGTTCTTAGATCCGCGAGCATTTTCTGATCGAGGTCAGAGGCCATTGCTTTCGAGGACACACCTGCCAAAGCGCAGATCTCTTCGCAGCTGAGAGCGTCCAAGTTGAGCCTGCTGGCGAGCGTGCGGACCACGTTCGCCTTTGAATCAGACATGACATCTTGGAGGGAGTAGTTGTCCAAGGCGAGCACATCAAGCCCTCGGGGTGGTGGGAGATCATACTTTGCCTTTGGGACGAGATCACGGTCTCGCATTCTCTTGTAGTGCTGTGCTACAAAGATCCTGTCGTCGGGGTCTAGCAGTATCAGATTGCCATCACCAAAGAGCTCGGCTACGAGCTTGTGTGCCCCGGAATCGTCTCCCACTTCCAGCACCACGATCCTGTCGAGGTCATGCTGCTTCAGACTGATGACTCTCTTGTCACGTAAGTACTTCCGGAGGACAGTCACGAACTTCGAAGGGGTCTTCGGGGCCACTCTCTGAAACTCCGTGAGATGAATCCGGCGGCCTGGTTCAATGAGTAGTTGGCTGTTCCCAACAGAGGGCTGGTAGAGCTTCAACACGAATACCTGACCATGGCTGTAGATGTTCTTGATGAAGGCCCCTTCAGACGCTTTTCGCACTTCTGGAAGTACCAACATGATATCTGTGTTGCTCATCGCATCTTTCATGAGACTTTCACCTGCACACTGGGGCTTTCAGTCATGCTCCGATTTTCGTAACTCATCTCAGGCACCAAGCCGAAACGAGCTGAGGTCATCTATGCACAGTATTGCAGGTTTTGAACGATACGATTATAACTTGGTCGATTGCCGTGGCATTTGCCCGGCCGGTGGTCAAACATGAGTTTTCTCAAGATTCCTCTAAAGAACATCTTCCAGCGCATGTTTGGTCGATGGGACAAGAGCCCACAGGATCAGGTCTTCTATGTGAAGGTTTTCTTTGCCATCGTAAGCGCTCTGGTCTGCACGGCAGGGGGACAGGCATTTGCTGGCGTGAGAGGGCTGATGTTTGGCCTTCTGGCGTATGTCTTGACGCTCTTTGTCATCGTCTACTTGCTGGATGTGGATCCCGACTCAATTGGTGGGCGGACGAAGTTGATTACCAATGCTCTTCCGTCGTACTTGCTGCTATGGGTGGTTCTGTGGACTCTGTTCTATGCATTTGTGGTTCCAGTCGGTCTTCTTTAGGGCCTGTGTCCTGTCAGTTCGCTGGCATGAGTGATTTGTTGTGAGAGTATCACCGCCCCAGCGGAAAAGCCTTGTATGATTGATGAAGAGTGGGCCACTCTTCAAGGTCATTTCATTTCACTGGTGGTTGTCACAACAAGTTTCATCTTCATTGCGAGCCTCACAAGCAGGAGAACGGTTGGAACCTCATCAAATCGCAATAAGGGGTGACCCCTAGCCATGGACCAGCTTGACCGGGAACTCATTCGGCTGTTGCAGAAGGACTCTCGTTTGTCCTTCACTAGCATAGCGAAGGAGCTGAAGAAGCCAGACACCACGGTCCATTTCAGAATGCGCAAACTGATCAAAGAAGGAATCGTATCGAGGTTCAGCGCACTTGTGAAACCGGAGGCCTTTGGCTATGGCTGTGCCGGTCTGTTCAGGATTGAGATTGGCGGACACATTCTCCCTGAGATAAGCAAGGAAAGGACCTCCACATTTGCCAGAGAGATAGCTGAAGATGAGTCATACCTTCTCATAGCGGTTGACGAGGGGCCGATGACGATACACGCTGTCGTCATGGGCGCCAACGATGAGGACATTGAGAAGCGGGCGAATGCGCTCAGGAAATCACCAGATGTAGTCAAGGTCACAGTGACCCGCCTCGATAAGGTAGTGAAGGGCTGGGAGGTCACCGGAAGCCCGTTGGCGGAGAGTAGAACATGACGAGGACAAAGACAGGCATCCCGGGGCTGGATGATCTCATAGGTGGCGGATTTGTCGAGGGGAGTACAATCCTTCTGTCCGGCTGCACGGGCACGGGCAAGACAATCTTTGGCCTTCAGTTCCTGTACTGCGGGGCGAAACGTTTTGGGGAGCCGGGTATCTTCGTTACACTTGAAACTCGCGCAAGGGAGCTGAGAACCGAGGCACTCCAGTTTGGCTGGGACCTTCAGGATCTTGAGGATCAGAAGAAGGTCGTCATAATCGATGCTGCATCAAGCAAGGCCGGGCTGCCAACCTCGGAGAAGTACACTTTGCGGCGCGGGTTCGACATGAGCAGCCTTGCAGAGGAGGTATACCGTGCTGTAGAAGAGATAAAGGCACGGCGGCTGGTGATTGACAGTCTGTCAGGACTTGGCATCCGGTTCAGCGAGCCTTCAGAGGTCAGGAATGAGCTGTTCAGGATTGGAGCGCTGTTTGGAGAACTCAATGTCACATCTCTGTTCATAGGGGAAGTGAATGACCCCTCCACCCTCAGCAGGGCGGGGGTTGAGCAATTCGTTTTCCAAGGTCTGATTGTCCTCAGTCTGTCTGAGGTGGAAGGGATCCTGCAGAGAGATCTTCTGATATGGAAGATGCGGCAGACCATTCATAGCATGAAGAAGCACCCGTTAGTCATCACAGACAAGGGCATTGAAATAGATGTTAGCAGATCGGAGCGAAAGAACCCCAGAGCTCATAGGACTGCAAGCAACTGAGCTGCCGAGTATCCCACAAGCAGGAACGGGATCAAAGGCGGTCTGCTGCCGGTGGCTTTTCCATTCTTTTCTTGGTTTTTGGAGCGCTGCGAGCAGAGATACCCTCCCAACAACATGACTGACATCTGAAAGCCTGCTGACAACACAGCCTCGTACAAGGGGCTCCCGATGACTGAGAGTTCTGTGCCCGGACTGATGAGCGCCACTGCGCACAGGAGCTTCACATCCGCTCCTCCCAGTGCCCCGAGTCTAAAGAGGACATACGATAGCGAGGCAGCAAAGAGTACAGCAGACAGGTGCAGTACGGGCTCAATTAGGAGTCGGCCTGCGAGCAGCGCCACTGCCAGACCGGTTATGCAGCACATCACAACGATCCGGTTTGTGACTCTCCGGCTACGGATGTCCATTATACTGCAGAACACAAGAAGAAGCATCATCGTGAGGAACACGACCAGCGATCCAATTGACAGGTCGAGCACCATGTTTTGCTGAGATCTCCTTGTTTGTCTTCACATACAGGTCTTGCCAATATAATCATCCCCTAACTACAAGTCTTGCGCTTGTCAGTCTTGGAACGGCAGACAGCAACACAGATTAGGTGGGTATTGAACGCGACAGACCTCGTGTGGGGACATGGCACCCTGAGTCCTCGCAGACCGACAGAACGGATCTGATCATCATGAAAGACCCATTCCAAGTGATCCATGACTGCGCTGTACGACTGCTCAAGATGGCAGTGACCAAGCTCCCAAAGGATGTTGAAGCGGCTCTGAGAACTGCTGAGAAAAATGAGGATGACCCGACGGCAAAGACTCAGCTCTCGGCAATCCTATCGAATCTGGAGATTGCTGGAACTGGCGTACCAATGTGTCAAGACACTGGTGTCATCATCTACTATGTCAAGGTTGGGGACAAGTTTCCCTACTCAGGAATGATTCAAGACGCGCTCGTGAGAGCCACAAGAAAGGCCACGGAAGAGATACCTTTGCGGCCAAATGCGGTCCATCCAATCACCGGCACCAATTCGGGCGACAATACAGGTGAGAAGATTCCTTGGATCAACTGGGAGGTTGTGCCCGGCGACTCTGTTGAGATTACTGTGTTTCCGAAGGGTGGTGGCAGTGAGAACGTGTCAATCGTGGGGATGCTCAAACCTGGAGTTGGCCTGTCTGGAGTGAAGAAGCTGATAGTGGACAATGCGATGAAGTACATGGGTGAGGCCTGCTCGCCAAACATAATCGGTGTAGGAATAGGTGGGGGTGCCGATATAGCTATCAAGATTGCCAAGCAGCAGCTCCTCAGGCCTTTAGATGACACTCATCCCGAGCCCGCAGTCGCTAAGCTTGAGAAGGATCTGATGGAAGCTCTCAATATGACGGGGATTGGGCCTATGGGCCTAGGAGGCAAGACAACTGTGCTCGGCGTGAAGATTGGATATGCAATGCGTCACCCCGCAAGCCTCCCTGTTGGAATTGCAGTTCAATGTTGGGCTGCGCGAAGGAGCACAGC
Organism: uncultured archaeon; assembly: GCA_964631415.1. Lineage (GTDB taxonomy): Archaea > Asgardarchaeota > Thorarchaeia > Thorarchaeales > Thorarchaeaceae > OWC5. The sequence continues at coordinate 83,322 of CAZVZC010000001.1, forward strand.
GGTCATCTCAAAAGACTTGAAGATTGAGTATCTGACACACCCAGGAGGCAAGTGAAATGGCCGAGTATCATCTCACCACACCCATCTCAGAGGCGGACGCCAGAAAACTGAAGGTCGGCGACATCGTATACGTCTCAGGTGAGCACGTCTACACTGCCCGTGACGCGGCACACGAGCGCGCCTTGGAACTTCTGAAGAAAGGCGAGAAGCCGCCTGTTGACTTCAATGGAAGCGTTGTATATCATGTAGGCCCGGTCGCATGGAAGAAGGCAGGCAAGTGGCAGATCGTGTCGGCAGGTCCAACGACAAGCACCCGGATGGAGCTGTTTGAGGACGAGTTCCTGCGCGGGTACAAGGCTAGGATAATAGTTGGCAAGGGTGGAATGGGTCCGAAGACGCTTGCGGCGCTGAAAGAGGTCGGCGCTGTATACTGCAGCTACACAGGTGGTTGTGGGGCACTTGCAGCCAAGGGTCTAAAGGAGGTCAGAGCTTACGAGTGGCAGGACCTAGGGATGCCCGAGGCTCTCTGGGTGATAACTGCTCAGGATTTCGGTCCGCTCCTTGTGACAATGGACTCACATGGCAACAGCCTGCACGATGTGGTTTCAAAGAAGGTCGAGGCGAGGAAGGCCGAGGTCTATGCGAAAATCGGCGTCAAGCCCTAGGCTGACTCTGCCTACAGTTCACGGTAACTAACTGGGTCGCCCTCATTCCCTCTGCAAGACGCAGAAGCCCTCTCAAACCCCATCTCAGACTAGTGACTCAGGTCCGTAGCGCACCTATGATTGGCACGGTTATGCCATAAACCGTGACGATGATCAAGACGAGTAGCGCTATGACCATGAGGACATCCTCGGTGTCCATGGTTGAGCACCCCAAATTCTGTTTTTGCTTTTCTTCGAAGCCATTTAGAGGTAAGGTGTCTGTAATTTTCTCACGAGAGTTTGGCGCCAAACGGCTAAAACCACGATGTTCTCCGCAATGGTGGGAGGCAGAGGACACCAAGTCACTGAACAGCAAGGTATAAACGGAGCCCAACGAGCGACCCGGCGCAAGGCGAGGAAACCTCTCTTCAGGAGGACTGTGCTTGGACTACAAGACAATTGTCTGCGATGTTCTGGTTGTTGGCGCCGGCGGGGCAGGTTGTCGTGCTGCAATAGAGGCAGCCAAGAACAACCTAGACGTTGTGATGCTAAGTAAGGAGCTTCTCGGTAAGGCTCACACCTCCATGGCTGAGGGTGGCTACAATGTTGCCATCGGGAATGTAGACCCGGCAGACAACATCGACACCCACTTCAAGGACACAATTGTAGGTGGCAACTACCTCAACAACCAGCGACTTGTTGAGGTTCTGGTGAGAGACGCGCCCGAGAGGATCTACGACCTCGAAGAGTTCGGTGCTGTCTTTGATAGGACTCCTGAGGGAAAAATCGCTCAGAGAGCCTTCGGCAAGCAGACGTGGCGCAGGACGGCTTATGCCTCGGACAGGACTGGGTCAGAGATAATGGTCACTCTGACTGAGGCAATCAGGAAAACCTCTGTGAGAGTGTTCGACGAGATTTTCGCCACAAGACTGCTCCTGACTGATGGCAGAGTTGCTGGTGTGGCTGCCATTGACTTGAAGTATGGCGACTACCTCATATTTCGAGCGAATTCGGTAGTGCTGGCCACAGGTGGAGCAGGCCGCATCTACAAGGTCACGAGCAATGCTCAGCTCGATGTAGGTGACGGGTATGCGATGGCATACGAGGCAGGCTGTGAGATGGTGGACATGGAACATGTACAGTTCCACCCGACAGGCCAAGTCAAACCTGAGTCTGCCCGTGGGCGGCTTGTCACAGAGGCAGTACGTGGAGAGGGCGGAATCCTGCTCAACAACCGTGGCGAGCGCTTCATGCTCAAGTATTATCCTGAAGTGATTGAGCTCGCTGGTCGTGATCAGGTCACACGCTCCATCATGACCGAGATAATGCAAGGGAGAGGGACTCCTGACGGGGGTGTCTATCTGAGTCTTGCTCACCTCCCGCGGTCTATCATTGACTTCCGACTTGAGAGCATGGTCGAGCAGTTTGCAGACGCTGGTGTCGACATTCATGAGGAACCCATGGTGGTTTCTCCGACGGCCCACCATTTCATGGGTGGCATCAAGATTAACGAGGAGGCAGCAACGAACATCCCTGGCTTGTATGCAGCAGGTGAGTGTACTGGAGGCGTGCATGGCGGCAACAGGCTCGGTGGAAATGCCCTGGCAGACACTCAGGTCTTCGGCGCGATTGCCGGAGCGAACGCAGCAAAGTTCGCCAAGAGCAAGAGTCTGCCCGGTTTCAATAGGGACGAGGCCATGAAGGAGTTCGATCGGCTTGAGGCAATGCTGCACAGGAAAGAGGGGACCTCGCCCGCAGATGCTAGAGCGAAGCTCACTGAGCTGATGTGGGAGAAGGTACAGATATTCAGGAATGAGAAAGACATGGCCTACGCAGTCCAAGAGCTCAGGCGCATGGAAAAGGAGATCGTGCCGAAGATCAAGGTGGATGTGCAGGTGAAGAGGTTCAATCCTGGCTGGCATCAGGCTATCGAGTTTGGGCACATGGTGACGACAGCTAGGATGGTCGCCGAGGCCGCTCTCCTAAGAAAGGGCAGCAGAGGGGCGCACTTCCGGACTGACGCTGACCCCAATGATAAGGGCTATTACAATATAGTCATTCGCAAGGGCGCTGACGGGCAGATGGAGTTGAGAAAGGACCCGCTTGTGATAACCAAGATCACGCCACCATGAAGGAGGACACAACAATGGCGACCAAGACTTTCAAGACAAGCGTCCAGAGATACAACCCAGACATTGACGATGCCCCACACTCCCAAGAGTTTGACGTGGAGTATGAACCGGGCATGACAGTCCTCGACGCGCTCCTATACATACAGGACAAGTATGACTCTAGCCTTGCTTTCCGCTGGGAATGCAGAGGTGGTCAGTGTGGCTCTTGTGCGGTAAAGGTCAACGGGACTGCAAGAATCGCCTGCAGGACGAAGGTCGACCCTGACCAAACACTGAGCCTTGGACCGATGGAGAAGATGCCCATCATCAAGGACCTTGTTGTTGATCTTGCACAGACATCAATCAGGATTCGGCGGATTCGACCCTATGTCGCTCGAGACAAGCCTGCGCCGAGACCGGAGATAATCCATGCAGAGGATATTGAGAAGCTCCGGGAAATCCGCAAGTGCATAGAGTGTTCGGCATGTCTGTCAAATTGCCCGATCGTCCACGAAACTTGGGATTATCCGGGTCCGATGATTATACGACAGATTGCCCGTCTGGAACTCGACCCACGTGATGTGGAAGACCGTGTCGCCATGGCGATGAACGAGTCTGTCTACAGCTGTACGACCTGCAAGATGTGCGAGGACATCTGTCCAAAGAAAATCAGAATCCCAAGTCTTGCTGTCGAGCTCCTTCGTGCAAAGGCTGTGGCAGCTGGTTATCCTCTGGCTGAGGGCCAGCAGGCGTTCATCGACGCGATCAAGGCCACGGGTAGGTCGGTGCCTGAGAAGGAGGCACCTCTACTGAAGAGCATAGGCACAGAGGAATTCCTGGTCAAGAAGTCACGCGGCCGTGTCGCCTTCTTCACCGGCTGTCTGATTGACTACAGGATGCAAAACACTGGGAGGGCACTCATCGAGGTTCTGAACCGAAACAACGTCGATGTCATCGTTCCGAAGGAGCAGTGGTGCTGCGCAAGCCCCGCTTTCAGGACTGGGGACCTTTATACCGCCAAGGAGGCAGCCAAGAGGGTCACAGAGATCTTTGAGAAGGTCATGGAAAAGTACAAGCTGGACACAGTCGTAGTCGCTTGTGCGGGGTGTGGCAAGACACTGCGCGAGGATCATCGCCCAATGGTCGAGGAGATGCGCGGTGAGCCACCGAAATTCAAGGTCTATGATCTCGCAGAGTACATGCTTGATGTGATTGGCAAGGACAGCATAGTCCGACCTAAGGGCGAACTGAGGATTAAGGTGACCTATCACGAGCCATGCCATTTGGGCCGCGGGCAGGGAGTCGTGTGGCAGCCCATCGAACTGCTCAAGATGATTCCCGGGCTTGAGTACATTGACGACCCGTACAAGAACCGTTGCTGTGGTGCAGGCGGTGGCGTACGTGCCGGGAAGCGCGAATTGTCAATGAAGATTGCGACTACAAAGAGAGAGTACATCGAAGCGACGGGGGCCCAGATGGTTGCGACAGAGTGCCCGTTCTGTACTATTCAGATTACGGACATTCTGAAAGGTACACCTATAGAAACCAGATACATCCCCGATCTGTTGGCGGAGTCGTACAGGAAGGGCGACTCAAAGAAAGTGAAGAAGTAGCATCGTTTCCTTCCTGATTTGCTGACGACATCAGTCTGTGGCTTCCTGTGAGTCGCCAATCCTAGCTGGACAGTGTAGTACGGGTTTTCGGATATCCATTGTCAATTAGATGGACTCATGGTTTCTCGAACCATCTAATACACAATCGGACCAAACCACCAACATATCGGTTTGACGCTTCAAAGAATCCATAAAACTTCAAACGGCCAAGAGAGGCCATGTAAAGGCAATTCACCATCATCAGGTTCCATCACAATCAAGTTTCATTATATACTCGCATTCCGCGAGCGGCAGTCGGCGATCTTCCTTGAAGACACGAACAACATTACTATTCGGAGCGTTTCTCCTTTCTGTGCTTTTGGGACCACTAACGATTGCAGCGAATGCCCAGAACCTTGACTCGGGTTACCAGCAGAATCAAGGTTCACAAATGGGGCCGGGTGGACCACCAGAGCAGCACAGAGGTAGCGACGGAAGCGTCTGGATAAACACGGACATAATCACGATAATGGCCAATGATGAGTTCCCAATGCTCCACTTCTGGTACACGTCTGATGACAATGGTACTCGTGCCAAGTTCATGATCTCCTATACCACAATTGTTGAGTTTCAAGACCTCAATGGCGATGGAGCCTTCCAGTCCGATGAGCGTCTTTACTTTGCTCCCCTCGCTGCATATGATTGGACTGTGACGACTGGTGCAGTCGAAGACAACGGTACTACAACTGAGGTCTGGCTGAAGTACACGAAGGGTGGCATACGCAGTGGAAACATGATACCAGGGGCACCCATGTATGGCATGCATGATAATGACTCAGTCCAGCGGTTCGAGGATGTCACGCTGCAGATTTGGGCGCACATATACCTCACAGACTACACCGGTAATGTCACGGACGATCATGGTGTAAAGGCCAACTACACCGTGGCTGGCGGGTCGGAGCTGAAGATGGACATTAAGATTGGCAATTTCCCATTCAGCACTGAAACCTCTGGTGTAGCGATTCAGACAATGCTGAGGGAAAACGAGGCTCCCGGCAACCACGACATGTACCATCACCGGTTCCAGACCCACGAGAGGCTTCGTAACGTCAACATGACCTCCGACATGAACTGGAACACCGGGGACGGGAACGAGTCCATGTTCGAGAGGATGAATGGCACTGATGTTCAGCGCATTCAGTTCATGGATGACATGTCGGACGTTGCGCAGGGTTTCTTCAGCTGGGTGGATCAGGCAGTGATAACTTGGCCCGGAGGAGCAACCGAGGCGGTCAACGTTACAGCCTCCTACATGCCCACGGGAATGGGTGTGGCTGTCTACTTGGCCTACCCCAACTTCGACAACGGCACACTGACCCACGATCCATCGATAGGCCTGTATGAGAGCGGAGTTCCCACTAATACACTGTCCATCGACATGCCCGTTGTCCTTGGGATTGGGTTGCTGGCTGCAGTTGCCATTGCCGTAGTCGTTCTCCGGAGAAAACAGTGGTGAGTAGCGTAGTGGACACAGTCCACTACCATTTTTCTTCTTAACAGAACAATCTTATGGACATAGCAAAATGGAAGGTACACCTCAGAACCAATAGACATGAAACGATGGTGATTGACGGTGAAAGGTCTGCTGCTAGCTCTGGTAATCATATCACTAGCAGTTCCGATTGCTCTGCCCTTTCAGGTTCAGGCCGCCGATACTGATACTGTTGTGCTCAATCCTGTAGAAATCCGAGCCATCATGCATGAGAATACGACCAGTACACTGATAGTCGATGCACAGGTGAACAACGTAGGTTTGTCATCCATGTCCTCACTCAGTTTCGGTGTTGATTCACTTCAGGTGAATGTCATTACCGCTCAGATTGGCAATGAAACAACCGGTGGAGCGACAATCCTGAGAGATGGTTACACCGAAGTCACAGTCACCCTTCCAGACGTTCTGGAAGCAAATTCATCTGTCTGGCTCCATCTAGCACTCTTAGCCAGCGATCTTCAATCACCCCTCACTGTCGCGCAGGATGCCAGTCTTCTTCGTGGTGACTTCATCTTCTATGTCAGGCCTCTCTCCGTCTTCGCCAACTTCACGTTCACTGCGGTTCTTCCACCCTTTGCATCTCTATCCCTCGATTCTGTAGTACCCCTCTTTCCTGACTCTGAATCCAACTTCACTGATGGCCATTCACTCATATTTGTCTGGGAAGTCCCGCTGCTCCTCCCCGGCCAAGAGCGAGTATTCATAGTCAAGTATCAACTTCCCAACACCTCTACGGTTCAAACACAGTCTTCACTTCTTGGAAGTCTCCTGTATGGAACACTGGGTGTCATAGCTGGGCTTGCCCTAGCATTCGGTGGGCCGAAGGTGATTGAACGATTGAGGCACCTCGGAGCCGTAAGATATGTTGGAGTCACAGCTGAAGAAGAGGAGGTCCTCGCGACCATCCGGGAGAAAGGCGGCTCATGTACTCAGAAAGAGCTCTACAGCCAGTTTGACATGTCGCAGTCGAAGATGAGCCTGATCCTTACTAACCTTGAACAGCGGGGTTTGATTCGAAGACTAAAGGAAGGACGGGAGAATGTGGTCCACCTGATGGAGCCCAAGCAACCTGACTAAGAGTCTGACTTCACTCCTCGCCTTCTGGACCAAGCCTCTTTCCCGGGGGCAAATCATCCATCAATAGTCTTTCAGACTCTGCCTTTCTTACAGCCGCTGTGGCCTTCTCACCGCCGATATTCTCCAGTGCGCCGGCTGCAGTCTGCCTGACGAACATTGATTCATCATGCAAGACACTTATCAGTGGCTCAACAGCAGCGGTGTTCCTCCTTTCACCGAGCTGGGCAGCAGCGAGAATGCGCACCATGTATCTAGGATCTCTCAGGCAGCTGATGAGTTGTGCTGTTGCACGTGGGTCGTCCATACCCCCAAGACGTTCAATGGCACCAAGCGAAACCTGTTCGTCATCGCTCCGCACCTCAGCCGCAAGGTCGTCGATGATGGAACTCTGATCTGCCAGACTTCGAGGGACTCTTTCAGATATTACTACTCTGTGTGCAATCTCCTCTGGGGCCTTCTGCTTCTTGGCACGAGTCGGAGCAGTTCGGGGAGTCTTGGTCTTCTCTGCTTTCACCACTTTTCTAGCGGGACCTTTCTTCTTGCTTGCCGCAGGAGCCCTGCTTTTTGTTTCTCCTCTCTTCTCACCCTTATTGACGCTTGATGCCTTTGGCAACTCTCTATCTCCGGGCCTTGATGAGGACGCAATGCCGGTCCGCAGCTGCTCTAATAAAGAGTCTGAGTCCACTTCGTCACAGCAAAAACGCCTTAACACACTTCAGGATTTCGCTTCTCTGGTGACCTCCTTGCATGAGTTCTCTGCTGCCTGCTCCATCGTGGAAACTGTCCTAGAGGCAGCAAAGAGTTATGGCGTGACAAGGGTCAAGGCTGTGAACATTGAGGTCGGAGAGTTCACTTTCCTTCTGCCTGAACAGCTGCGTTTCAATTTTGAGATTGCAAGTCAGAAGACAATCGTTGAGGGTGCGGAGCTGAACATCAGGATGGTGAAAGGAAGGTTGATCTGTCGTGACTGCGGGCACGAGGGCGAGGCACAGAGTCCTGATGAGGCTCTGGGTCCTGCCGCCATGTTTGCGCCAATGAAGTGTACCAAGTGCGGCAGTAGCGCTACGACAATCACTGGTGGCAAGGATTTTCTGATAGCAGATATCGAGGCAGAAGTTGCAGCCCCTGCCAAGAAACAGGGACCTAGATCAAAACCGCATTGAGGATGCCGTCCTGACCCGGACGACTGGTGACCTTCGCCCGACCCTTGGCTGTCTTGATGATTGTGCCCCGAGTTATCACCTTGCGACGCTGGTAGTCTGTATTTGATGGGTTCTTCTCAACATCTTGAATCTCAACCCGGATTGTCTGGTTCTTCTTCGGGTCGGTGATGTTTGCCTCTTTCACACGCAATACTGGTCTCTTCTTGTTGTGGACGCCTTTGCTGTCGATTGTGCGTCTCTTCGGTTCACCGAGCAGTGTTTCTGTGGGGGAACGACCCATCTCCCACTTCCTCTTGCTCCTGAATTGCTTGACCTTTGCGCCAGTCGGCCTTCGACCAGACTTGCGATGCCATACGCCCATACTGACTACCTCTTGGCTTAGTCACTGACGCTCACTGTGAAGCAGTTTTAAGTCTTGCTCAGTGGCGGCGTTCAGGTCGTACGGAACATCTCCTTCAAATACGATGAACAGACAGATGACCATTGCAGTCTGGATGGAGGCCGTCACATGGCAAAGATAGAATCCGCCCACGGTGCTGGTGGGAGAATGATGCAGAGTCTGCTGCAAGAAGTGATCATCCCCTCCTTTGGGCTTAGGAAGATTGGGACCATAGGTCTAGACGAGATGGATGATGGAGCGACACTACAAGCGAATGGTGCAGGCCTCATAGTGACCGCAGATGCGCACACCGTCCAACCGCTCTTCTTTCCAGGTGGCAACATCGGAACTCTTGCTGCTTGTGGCACAGTCAATGACCTAGCTGTCATGGGCGCTAGACCTGTCGCAATGACAAACACGATAGTGGTAGAGGAGGGCTTCGAGATTGAAACACTTCATGAGATCCTGAAGTCATTGAACGCCATCATAGAACCGCTTGAGGTCGCGATGATTGCAGGAGACACGAAGGTCATGCCGAGAGGGACTCTTGATGGCCTCGTGATGTCAACATCTGGCATCGGCACACTGTATCTGGACTCTCCTGTTCCAGACAGTGGCGTCAAGGCCAGCGATGACATAATTGTCACTGGGCCGATAGGGGATCATGGGACGGCATTGCTGGCTCACAGAGAGGGACTCAAGTTTGAAACTGATTTAACAAGTGACGTGGCTCCTCTCTGGGAGCCGATACGTGGCTGTCTCGACGTTGGGGGTGTACACGCAATGAAAGACCCGACTCGTGGTGGGACTGCAGTCGCCCTGAATGAGTTCGCATCGAAGTCGAGGGTCGAGATTGAGCTAGATGAGGCCCGCGTGCCTGTTCGTCCTGCCGTGCAGTCCCTGTGCGACATTCTGGGTCTGGAACCCCTCCACATAAGCTGCGAAGGTCGGGCAGTCATGGCAGTAGACCCCTCCATGACCAACGACATTCTACGAGCCCTATCAGAGCACAAGACAACCCGAGATGCATGTGTCATTGGCAAGGCGCACAAGGGCGTGGGACGGGTGCTACTGAAGACGGCGATAGGGGGCAGGAAAGTCCTGCAGGTGCCCTATGGAGAACCGGTGCCTAGGGTCTGCTAGGTCGTGTCCGAATCAGCTTCGGGTGGTACACTCGCCGAGTACTCTGAGGATTGGCAACGGTGAACCAACACAAAGCGAGAGTCCGCCAGTTCCATCTAGAGCATCTCATCCGGTCCTAGAGTGCCTCGGGGGTTTCCTCTCCTTCTTGGTCCCCAGAAAGAATACGCTTCAGTTGGAATTTCAGCTGTGCCTTGAGTCTGACCTTGTCTGAATCAAGGCCAAAGTAGTCAGAGAAGAGCTGAGTTGTCGTGAGCATCTTGCTCCGGCCCTCTGCCACAGCATCTACGAACTTCTTCTCCTCGAGTTCCTTCACATGATCATAGACATGAGTGCCCCTCTGGGCAACAAGGTCCGACTGTAAGATAGGCTGTTTGAGGGCAATGTACACCAAGGTCTGAAGAGTGCCAAATGAGAGGAGTCCACCAGGTATCAGTCTTCCTACCCGAGTGGTCAGTTCGGGTTTGAGCTGCAACACATACCTGTCCCTCGGCAAGTCCACAACCTCCAATGCCCCACCGCGCTGGTGATACTCGAAGTTCAGGTCATCCAGAAGCTTCTTTGCGGTAGACTCTGCCTTTCCAATAATGTCTGCCAGCTCCTGCAGTGTCATTGGTCTGCCCGCTACATAGAGCGCCGCCTCGAGTGTCACTAGGTCGTCATTCAAGCATATCACCTAGCCCTCACATGCGGCTTGACCCCTTCTGAGGGCTTCTCCGTTTCTTCGGGCGGAGGCACTAGCTTGACCCATATCACGCTCTTCTTGTCCATCCAGAGGTCAATGAATGCTCTAGCATAGAGATGCAGCAATGAGAAGAAGATGCGAACTATCTCTCTTCGCGTGTTATTGACCAGTAGGTCAGTGAACCTGACGACTTCGCCCACTTTGACAATCTTCCAGATGTCCGCATACACCTCAGCGATGGTTTCCTCGATGTTCACCCGGGACGTATCCATGCTGAAAGATAGGGGTTCTGCCTCTGACCTTCTGTATCGCGACTGAGGAATTGGCCGCTCTCTTATGCCCTTGCTCAGGACTCGGTCCATTGCCATGAGTAGTTCCTGCAGGGTCACTCTTCTGTTTGTAAGTCTGAAAGGCGGTAGTATCTGGGGGATTGCAAGTTCCTCTTCCTCCTCGTCTACTTCGGGAGGAATCAGGCCGAGTTCCACGAGGTCTCTGGTCTTCTTCATGAAGATGACTGATGCAGAGTAGAGAGCATTTCCTGAAACTCGGAAGTCAATGTCCCCCATTCTTCTCATTTCTTGCAGAAAGCTTGCAACGAGCTTCCCGACATCCACGTTCCAAGGTTCGATGTTGTCCAGCTGAAGGACATCGGTCAGGAGGATGTAGGGTGGCGAGGCCCAGAAAGGCGTATCATCACTCGTGCTCACGCTGACTCAGCCACCTCCTGAAGGTCCACTGAAACTATTCTGGATATGCCATCTTGGTTTGACACACCAATGAGCATGTCAGCTTTTCGTACTGTGGTATCCCTGAGCGACACAACTATGAACTGAGAGTTCTTGGACATCTCTGATATCAACAATGCAACGTTGTGCGCATTGACGTCGTCCAAGGCTGCATCTATCTCATCAAAGACATAGAAGCTTGCGGGGTTGTGCATCTGGATGGCGAAGATCAGTGCCAAGCCGGTGAGTGTCTTTTCCCCGCCGCTCATCGCATCAAGAGAAACCAGCTCTTTGCCTGCAGGCTTGGACCTGACAGTGATGCCTCCCATCAATGGATGTTCGGCGTTCTCTAGCATCAGGTTGGCCTCGCCGCCAGGTGATAGCTTGGTAAAAACCTTCGAGAAGTTGTCCGCTATGCTGTTGTATACCTGAAGGAACTTCTGAGTCTTCTCCTTCTCTAGCTCCTCCATGAAGGACAGTATCTCTTTGTGTTCCTTCTCAAGCTGTGTCTTCTTCTCGACAATTTCGTCGTATCTTCCCTTTTCAGTGTCATAGTCTGTGAGCGACTTCAAGTTGACTGGACCCATTGCCTCGAGTTCTCTCTCAATCTCTTTGATATTCTCTTCGAGGTCCTCAATTGCTTTGGCAGTCAGCTCACGTTGTCCTGCTCTCTTCTCAAGCTCTGTTTCCACGTCGGTCACTGCACCAAGCTGAGCAGTTAGTCCGACCAGATCGGTTTCCAGACGTGAGCGTTCTACTTGGAGCCTGTAGACCGCTTTCTCATTTCCGGTCTGCGACTCCTTGATCTCTTCCTGCTTCAGCCTAAGGTTTCTGATGGTTTCCTTCAGTTTCAGCTGCCGTACTCGCTTATCCTTGACTGCCGTGTCAATCTGTTCCCTCTCCGACTTCAGTTTGAGAAAATCGCTTTCTTTTGCCCTGAGGTCGGCCTCAATAGATGTAGCATCCTCTTCCAGACTCGGCAATACTGCCTCCAGTGACGCGATTCGGTGTTCCAGTTCTACTGACTTGGGCAAGTATCTCTCTTGAATCGAAACTCTCAGTGCGGAGGTCTCGGTCCGAATCCTCTCGTGGTTTCGCTTGTGCTGTTCCAGGACCTCCTTCAGATCTCTCAGGTCCTGATTCAGCTTGGCCGTACCTGACTTTGCCAGTATTTCGTTGCACTGGTCTCTCTGTTCTCTGACTCTCTCTCTCTGAGCAGTGAGCTCCTCATCTCGAGTCCTGAGCTCAGATATCTGTCGCTCCAGTTCCTCAATCGTGACTCTTGCCTTGTCTATCTTCTCTTTCAGTTTCTGTGCTTTTTGCTCCCTGTCCCTGAGTTTCTCCTCCAAGCCCTTCAGTTCCAGCCCGTCCCTGTAATTCCGCTTAGAAATTTCTTCAATCTCACGGTCAAGTGCCTTTTTCCTGCCCAAGAACTCCTCCTGCTGTTCTTGCAGCTCAGACAGGATGTCCTCAAGGCCCTTGAGGCGTGAAATCACGTCTGGGCTCGTGTCCTCCTCTTGAAGTGAGAGACCCGTTGAATCTCTATGGAAGTGTCCTCCAGTGATCAGCCCCGAGCGTTCTACCAAGTCACCCTCCAACGAAACCGCTCTACAGTTGTCGAAACCCATGGCCTTTGCGGTATCGAAGTCCTTAGTCACAAGTGTGTCCGAGAATACGAATTCAAAGGCAGGACGCATCTTTGGGTCAAAGGTCACAAGGTCCAGTGCATAGCCTATCACACCCTCTTTCTGTGGCTTCCGACTCGGTCTTCGTGTCTTTATCCTGTTGAGTGGGATGAACGAGGCCCGTCCTACTCGCTCTTTCTTAAGCACATCAATACATCGAGTGGCCACATCCTCATTCTTTACGACTATGTGGGACAGCCTGTTACCCGCCGCCACTTGCATGGCTGTAGCATAGTCGGGGTCTATTACTCCCAGTTCTGCTACTGTACCGTAGACCCCGTCAATCTCTCCCTTGTCACGTAGTTCAAGCACTCTGGCCAAGGCTCTCCGGCGTTTCAAGAACGCCTCTTCGGCCTCTCTCAATGCATCCTGACGAGCCTGCAGCTTAATGAGTTCTTCCTTTGTCGAGGTAACGAGCTTGCTGCTCTCACTCACCTGCGCGTCCACTGTGGTAAGTTGCCTCTCAGTGTCCTCAAGTTCCTGCCGCCTTGCCACTTCGGACTCCTGTAGTCTTTGAAGGGCTGTAGTCTTTGCCGGAACGATGGAGCCGAGTTCTGACAGTTCCTCGTCTGTCTTCTTCAGGGAATCCTCAGCATCGCGTAACTCCTCATATGTGAGCCCCAGTTCCTTACTATCTGATTTGATGGTAGACCTGATTTCAGTCACACCCTCATCGAGGTGCGCCATCTGTGTGTTGAGGTCCTGAAGCCTTAGAGTGGCTTCATAGTATGCAGACTGCTCTCTTTCAAGAAGACCATCGAGTCGTGCGATGTCAGTTGAACATCCTAGGATCTCCTTGTCAAGACTCTCAAGACCGAGCTCCTTCTCCTTGATTGCATACTCCGCAGCGGTCATCTGGTCTTTCGTGGAACCTAGTTGCTTCTCAAGTGTGTCCCGTTCTTGTCTGGTTCTGTCATAATCACTCTTCGCACGATCCAGTTTGCTCCGGAAGTGTTCAACTTCTGCAGTCATGGTACCATACTGCTCAGAAACCCTTGAGGCGTTTCCACCGGTTATCAGGTCAATCTCCTGTTCTATCTCTTCAATCTCAGACTCGGTCTTGGCCATGTCTGCTTCGACCTTGGTCAGCTGCTTGGCAAACCTCTCAGCGTCTGCGGCTCGATCCGCAAGTGTTTCGTCTATCGTACTCGTCCGGTTCTTGGACTTGATGACTGTCCAAGTCACGCTCTCGATCTTGGTCTGCTGTATCTGATCACGTAGACCCGTGTAGCGGAGGGCGTCCTTCCTTTCTGCTTCCAGCCGCTCCAGCTGGTGACGACGTTCTTGGAGCTGCGTTTCGACCTTGCCTAGGTTGGTTTCACTCTCTGCGAGCTTCTTGAGCGCCTTCTCTTTCTGCTCGTCATAGGCTGATATGCCTGCAATCTCCTCAATGAGCTTCCGTCGTTCGATCGGGCTGACTTTGACCATCTGGGCAATCTCGCCTTGGAGTACAAGATTGTAGCCATTTGGGTCAACGCCTATGCCGCCGAGGATATCTATCACGGCCGCACGGGTGACCATCTTGCCGTTTATCCTGCAGACTGACTTACCAGACTCGTCCAGCTCTCTCTCAACAACGACTCTGTCGGCATCGATTTGCAGTTTTCTGTCCCTGTTGTTGAAGCAAAGCTCTACAACGGCCGACTTGGCCTTTGGAGGCATGTCTGGCTTGGGAGGACTATAGAGCAGCTCCGAGAAGACATTCGCACGCAATGTCTTGGCACTCAGCTGCCCAAGCACAAAGAGAATCGCATCAATGACATTAGACTTGCCTGACCCGTTCGGCCCGACGATACAGGTGAAGCCAGGACTGAGGTTAATCGTGACGGTGTCCCGGCCAAATGACTTGAAGCCTTTGCATACTAGCTTCTCGATGTGGACCAAGGCACCATCCCTTCCGGCTCCCTAGATGGCCAGTTCTCGACAGAGGCGTGTCTGACTATTATCTGGGGAATACAGGACCCTAAATACGGTTGGTATGACGGTGGTAATACCATGAGTAATACCCAGGTATTCCCATCTGGGCGAACGCGCTTGCATAAAGCTACAAAAAGATAGCTCTGAAACCTACCTTCGCACTATGACTTGACCATCAACATGAGCGCGCGCTTGAGCGCGATTCTGAGAAGGCCCATTGACTCTTTCGCGCCTTCTCCGGCGATTGCAGCAAGGACGAGTTGGACATCACCCAAGACTATGACATATCCCTTGTCCGACGCTATACTAATCTCCTTTAGAATGCCCTTGTCAACCGCCGTGACTAGTTGCGACGAGTTCGCAGATATCTTGGCGATTAATGCTGCAACGTCTGTGTGTTTGATTCCAGCCGTAACGGTGTGACCGAACAACACCTTGCCCTTATCATCACAAACCACAATGCCCTGTATGTCAGCATTTGCCGCCATGGTCTGTGCCACGACTGACTCTATCTTGGCCTTGTCCACCATCGTGACAGTCCTCCGAAGATTTTCACCCGCTGTCATCATGTAGAGGTCTCTGAGATGTTTATATCTTCTGTGCTGACATCTCGCTATGACAGAGTTATCCTCACACTCCACTTATGACGATGCTACGACCGTTCAGTGTGAGTTGGATGAAGTCGGACACAGGAGTTTTTCCATCCAGAGCCGGCACTTCGGCTGTACATCCTACTTGCCTGTTAAGTCCGTGGTTCCTCAGTGTACAGAAGCGGAAACATCAGCAATTGACTTAAAGCACAATGGGCCGCATCTGATTAGTGATAGTCTTCTGAGGGATAGTATCGATGCCCATGCTTAGAACCAGTTCAGAGGCCTTTCCAGCCTCGAAAGACATGATCAGTGAAATTCCATATGTCCTGCGTGTTGAGTTTAGAGACCTCGCACGCGACGTAACAAGAATCACAGGAATGCCAATCGCATGCCACAAATGTAACGGCTTTCTGATGAGCGTCGACCAGATTGTTGAGGACAGGAAGATCGGGAAGCACTTTGTCTGCCCCTTCTGTGGCACCTTGAATGTGATTGCAGGTGAAGTGGTCTTTGCCGGCTCAGACACGGATTTCGTCATCAAGCCAGCTCCCGACAAGACCGAAACCACTACAGTCGCGTCTGCTGGCGGTAGGTCATTCTTGGCCGTGATTGATGTATCCGGCTCAATGGCTGGGGCCAATCTGGCAGCAGTGAAGAGGAGTCTGACCACCTCTGTTGAGAGCCTAGTCGCGAACACTCCCGATACGCTCTTCGGGTTGATCGAGTTTGAGAGTTCTGTTCTGTTTCGCAATATGGAAACGGGCGAAGCCGTGCAGCTTCCAAGAGAGTCCTTTGCGAGCTTCGAGGCTATCACTGAAGCCGCACGAAAACTCATGGACAGAATCAAGCTTGTCAAGGTGGGTGGAAATGCTGGCACTCTAAAGCGTCACATCAATGCCCTGAGAGAGCAGGGTGGGACCGCTCTTGGCCCTGCGGTAGCCATGGCGTGTATGATTGCCAAGCACCGAGGTGTAGGCAGGGTGATTCTTCTTACTGACGGACTTGCGAACGAAGGCATTGGCGCTCTTGAGGGCTACCAAGTCACTCCTGGAAACAAGTACTATGAAGACCTAGGACGTCTGTTCAAAGACAATGGCACAGCGATCGATGTAGTTGGAATCGCCACTGGTGCAGGAATGGAGCTGAGAACACTGGGCCTGATGCCAGAGGCCACCGGTGGCCAGATGTACTATGTCACGCCAAATGAACTCGACAAGAGCCTGTCAGAGCTAGCGGGAGCATCGCTGCTCGGTCGCGATGTTCAAGTCCGACTTCTTACTCCGGTAGGCGTGAAGGTCAAGGACGCTTCAGGAATATCAAGGGCCGTTGTGGAAGAACTCAGGACGAAGAGCGAGAGCAAGATAGGGGTCGTGGGTGAGAATCACGAGCTCTATTTTGAGGTGGAGCCCGAGAGCAAGCTCAAAGCCAAGGAAGTCCCCATCCAAGTGCAGGTGGAGTACACTGACCAAGATGGGTCCAGACGGATGCGTACTTTCACCAAGAAGCTGCGGGTCACTTCAGATGAGAAGGAGCTCGTGAAGACAATGGACCCGACCATCGGCGCCACTTTCGTTGTTCAGAAGGCTGGAGAGGAGGCCCTAGGCGGCGGTCGTGCCGCCGGCATGACTCGGATTGCCAGTTTCAGGGCTGCAATGAAGGAGAAGGCCAAGGCCGCACCGGCGCCAGTACAGGCGAAGCTGCAGAGGGCCGATGATGCGCTTGCCTCCGAAGAGGAGAACATGGAACGCCAGGAAGCAGCAGTGGGCGGTGCGCGACCGGGGGCACCATCAGCCGCAGCCGATCAAGCAGTCACCGAGAACTTGGCCCAAATGAGAAAAGCGTCCAAGGCGCTCTTTCACGACGAAGAGGATGAGAAGTAGATTCCGAATGAGTCCTCTCTTTCAGAGAACCGCGCACTTCATCGCGAGATGGGTTTGTCCGGATCCGTGAGGTGTGCGGCCCCTCTTGCCAGCCAGAACATTGGCGCGGTCCGTTATCAGAATGCGCAATTGGTCCGTTGAGAAGACCCTGTTGCCACAAGTCTCAAATACCCAAGCGTGGGGTAGGAATGCTAAATGCACAATTGACAGCAGCGGGGATTCTACAGTTGGTTAGCCAAGACAAGCTCCGGTCGATTCTCTCTAAGATCAAGGCGCAAGGAGGAGTCCGAGGAGTTGTGGTCACAAATATGGAGGGCTTGCCACTTAGCAGCGATCTAGACCCCGAAACGACTGAAGCTGTCGCCGCCATCATAACCTCCCTCGTGGGCAAGGCACTTGATGCAGTGAGAGAACTCCGAGAGGGGTCTCTGTCATTCCTGACCCTCGACACATCTAAGGGTCAGATTAACATAGCACCCGATGTGAAAGAGGGGTTAATACTAGTAGTCCTGAAGAAACCGAGCTGAAAGGAGAACGATGACATGAGCGATCCAAAGGTCTTCGACAAGATCCTCACTGAGATCATCCGCCAAGACAAGGGCATAAAGAAGGTAATCCTTGTAGACAAGACTGGGCTGACAATCGCAAATGTCAGCAAGCTCAGCTACTTCCCGATTGACACAGATTCGATAGGCGCGATTGCGAGCGCGGTGTTTTGCGCCAGCGAGGAACAGGGGAAGAACCTACAGATCGGAGAGCTTGAGATTGTTACCTCTGAGTTCTCAGAAGGTAAGATATTCGCCTCTGCATGCGGCAAGGGTGTCCTGTGTGTTGTTTCCGAGTCCGAGGTGAACATTGGCCTCATCCGGCTCATCATGAAGAAGCAGGGTGTTCAGCTCGCAGAAGAGTTGGAGAAGTTCTTGGCAGTCGAACCCACAGCACCGTCAAAGGGCAAGGAGCTGGACGAAGAGGATCTGAAGTCTGCTCTGGCAGAGCTCGAAAAGGTATGAGCCCGCGCTGGTCGCCGGAACTGACCTGTCAACTCAGCTCTTGTCTACTTAACGGACAAAGGCTTTTATGAGAGTACAATGTTACCACAGCCAGTTACCCGATTTGGGATGCCCGGCTCGGGGACTGATACTTGGCTCTCAGAGCATGAGAATTGCCCGGTGGTACGTACTCTCACACTGGTGGTGTTTCTGCGCCACCATGGCAGGGACAGTCCACAAGAACAACATAGCACCGAGGTGTTGAAACGTGCGCAAGGATGACAAGGGCAGGATTCATCTCAAGCTGGTTTTCTATGGCCCGAGCCTAGGCGGCAAGACGACTGCGCTACGTTGGCTGTACGGAAAGGTTGAGGGTCTCCAGAAGGGAGAGTTTACAGCAATCGAAGATGAAACAAACCGAACCCTGTTCTTTGACTACGTACCTATGAGCGCGGGAGGTCGTGTCCTCTTTGACGTGTTCACCGTCGCAGGACAGAAGCGACACAGGCATCAGAGGAAGGTTGTGCTCCAAGGGACTGACGGGATACTGTTCGTTGCGGACTCATCTCCCGACCAGCGAGAGGAGAATGTTGAGAGCTTCGAGGAATTGAAGCTGTTCTTAGGTGATGTATTGGGCCGTGATATTCCCATTGTAGTCATGCTGAACAAGCGTGACCTGCCCAACAGGATGTCTCGTGATGAGATGCTTGATCTACTGGGACTCGGTGGCAACGTACCGATCTACGAAACCATCGCCGTTCAGGGCGTAGGAGTTAAGAGAGCCTTCCAGGCCATAGCACGGGAAGTCATCCTTAAGAGAATGTACAAGTGAATGCACCTAGGTGAGTCTGATGAGCGAGTCGCGGGGCGATACACTCGAGGGAGTCCTGAACGAGCTGCAAGGCAGTATTCCTGAGATTGAGGCCTGTGCCATAGTGAGTGTTGAGGGGCTTCCGATAGTTTCAGCCCTGCCAACCGACGTTGATGAGGCGAAGCTCGCAGCGATAACAGCAGCGATGTTGACACTGGGTGAAAAAGCAGCGGTCGAACTGGGAAAGGGCAATCTTGAACAGGTCAATGTGAAGGGTGTCAATGGTTGGATACTTGTGATTCAGGCGGGGATGAACGCATGCCTCACAGTGTCAACCACAGCCAATGCGAAGCTTGGTCTTGTATTCCTTGACATGAAACGAGCTGCAGAGAAGGTAGCCCAACTCATCTGATTCCTTGGACACCTCAGCATCAAGCCTATTAGGCCATCCAATCTCTCACCTCACAGACAGGTCGTCCCATAAACAGGTCGTGGTGTTCGTTGAACTTCGCCGGGCCGGTGTACAGGCTCTATGAATACTGGCTGTACAAGCAGCTGAGTAAAGAGAAGGCGCCTCGACATGTAGGCATAATACTCGACGGTAATCGTCGCTATGCTCGTGAGCATGGTTTCGACGTGCCATGGATGGGGCATCACAAGGGCGCACAGAAAGTCATGGAGGTCCTGCGGATTCTCTGGGAGGCCGGTGTTAAGGTGTGCACGCTCTATGCCTTCTCAGTTGAAAACTTCCAGAGGAGCAATGAAGAGGTCAAAGAGATAATGACAATCGCCCGGAAGAAGTTCGCTGATGTCATTGGCAACCCAGATGTTCACAAGCACAAGGTCCGTATCAAGGCCATTGGTCGGGTTGACCTCTTGCCCCCAGAGGTAGCGGAGGCAATCCACAAGGCCGAGGCCGAAACTGAGAAGTACACTGATCATATCCTGAATGTCGCCATTGGATACTCGGGGAGAGCTGAGCTGGTAGATGCAGTCAGGGCCATCGGCCAGATGATCAAGGCCGGAGAGATATCTCCCTCTGATGTGGACGAGCAAGTGATTGAGAGTCACCTGTACACTAATGGAGTCCCGGACCCGGACCTCATAATCCGAACATCCGGCGAAGAAAGGCTCTCGGGCTTCCTTCTTTGGCAGTCTGCTTATTCAGAGCTGTACTTTGCACAGGTATACTGGCCTGCAGTGAGGCGCATTGACATCTGGCGGGCCTTGCGGTCATACGAACTACGTTCTCGCAGATTCGGCAAGTGAGGCATGTATCGCGCTGTAGAACCATTGTTCTGACTGCAGGAGCAATCGAATGACACAGTGTTTTATATGTCCCGAGTTACCCGGTGGCCAGATGAGACAACGCTCAGTGAGAGCTGACACGACTAACGAAGAGAGTGCATGGCTTTGGTCAGGACTCCAATCGAAGTCTACAGAGGGCTGGTCCGGACGCATCTTGGTGACGAGTTGCCAACACACCTTAGGGCTGTCACTGATCGATTCTCAGAGGGAACATTCGCTGGTCAGAGCACATCAGGCCACTTGACGAGACTCCTGACATTGTTCTGTCGGTTCATGGCATACCTTGACTCTAGAGAAGTCGCCAACTTATCCGATCTCACTCGCGCAGTAGACTTGCTTGATTACTTCGCATCGACCTCTAAGTGGTGGTCAATAACAAGAAAGGCGCCTGGGCTAGTGCTTAGGCCGCCATCACATGACCCGCATGAATTCATGGAATCTCTTGCCGCTGTCCAGCTTGGCAACGAAACGCTTAGTCGTATCGCTGGCTCTACCGAGAAAATGTCACAGTACCTAGAAGAGCATGGCATAGCTGAGTCACGCACTAAATCCGATTTGTGTGAGAGTTTCGCCTCAGTCTGGGCGGTCATGAGCGCAATCGTTTCGAAGAGTCAGGGACGCACTGTAACCTCAGAGAACGACTTCGAAGTGGGATATGATGTGATTCGGGTGCTGTTGTTCTACAGCTCAGTCGATGACTTCAAGGCGTTGACTGCCATCCGAACTGTGGGCACGAACCCCAAGATGCATCGAGCTGCGGGCGTGTCCTTGGCACCCGGTTTCGAACGAAAGCTGGACTCTTCGGCGATAGCTCGACTCGAACGGCTACACGGCGAGAGTCTGTCGAAGCTCGCAGGATTGACGTCGGGAGCCGGCCGTTCCATTCTCACAAACTCCCTCCGGTTTCTTGCTCAGCAGCTGGCAGTAGAGCGGGCTTTCATGAAAGTTGAGGAGCAAAGCTATGAATCTACGATAGCAGCAGCATTAGTTGCGCTCAGGAATGTCGGCATTCCATCTGGGCTCTTTCAGGAGGAGTCTGCAGTAGTCAGCCTCTTCAAGAGCCTCAAACCCTCAGATGATATCGGGGAGCGAATCGGTTTCCTGATGAGACGTTTCGAAGGCCTGATTGCTGACTCCGCAGGCAGTCGTGAGTTTCTGCTGCAGCATTCTCGGCTGGTACCTCAGCTGGTTTCATTGCTGCTACTTCTCGCTTCTGGGACTAAGCCGAAGCTTGAGGGCGGGCTCCAAGATCCCGACCTAAAGAGAGGCCTGATTCTGCTTGAGCAACTGCTCAACGACTTGGGCTCTGTGTCTTCTTTGTCTCCTCAATCAGAATTCTCGCATCGATGACAAGTGCACCTTTGCCTTTCTCATAGACGAAAGTGGGGTTGCAGTCGAGTTCAACTATCTCTGGGTTCTCCTTCACCATCTTCGAAACTGCCAAGATCACATTGACCAGTGCGTCCACGTCTCGAGGAGGTTGACCGCGGACTCCCTCAAGGATCTTCGCCGCTTTAATCTCACTGACCATTTCACGTGCATCGGACTCTGACATCGGTATGAGTCTGAAGGTGACATCCTTCAGCACCTCCACGAATATGCCTCCGAGCCCAAACATCAGTGCATGACCAAACTGTGGGTCTCGCGTCACTCCAATGATGACTTCAGTGCCCATATCTGCGAAGTCAGAAATTAGCACACCACGGCTGAGATCCACTTTGACTCCTTTCTCCTTGCCATACTTCATTGCATTATCCACGATTTCCTGAAACGCCGTCTTGACTTCGCCCTCGTCTTTGAGGTTGATCTTAACACCCCCAGCATCCGACTTATGGAGGATGTCCTTGGACAGCACCTTGAGGACGACAGGAAATCCAATCTTCTTGGCCTTGGAGGCCGCATCATCCGCTGTCGTTGCAGTGTCATAAGCAGGAATCGGAATACCATAGGCCCTCATGATATCCTTCGCTTCATTCTCTAAGATGTACGTCCGACCCTCCGCCAGGGCGGCTTCAAACACCTTCTTGGCAGTTTTCATTTGCATATCAGACCTCGTCAGTTCCAATCGGTGGCTCGTTTCCCGTTTTATTCTTTCTCAGTCCTGAAACGTTGGCTTTACACAGCGTAGTTTCAAGGAGTAGGGCCTCAGTGCTGTTCTTGGGATAACAAGGGCTCCATTTCTCAACTTTGTACAACTCATTCTGAACGGCTGAATTTCCCGCCATATCTGATTCTCCCATACTCCGCAAGTGCGCTTGCTGCGACCGCCGCCTTCTCACCTGTTGCATAAGTAGGCGTACCCATAAGTTCCATTATTTCTCCTGCCTTCGTAGTGAATGCACCCCCCATTGAAACAACCACGAAGGGCTTTCCAGATTGGCGCTGGTAGTTCGATATCACATTCGTCACATCCATGCCCAATGAAGGCGTCTGCAACAGCATGCCAACCACGAAAATGTCGTACTCTCCACTCTTGATTGCCTCATCGAACACCGCATCATAGCGGCCAGCGTCAGTATCGCCGACGACATCGATTGGGTTGTGCCATGAGCAATAGGACGGTAGCCGCGATTTCATTTTTTCCTCCAATTCCGGGGACGGACTTGGCACCGCCAAGCCCAAGGCCTCGAGGGCGTCTGTGGTCATAACCCCCAGCCCTCCCCCATTAGTGACCATGAGAACCCTGTTTCCTCTTGCAGGCGGTTGCATAGCAAGGGCCTTAGCCATGTCAAACATGTGCTCGAAGTTGTCTGCTCTAATCACTCCTGACTGCTTGTAAGCTGCATCAGCAATCTGGTCTAGACCTGCGAGGGCCCCTGTGTGAGAGCTGGCGGCAGCGCGTGCCCGTTTTCCCCTGCCTGACTTCACGACCAGCACTGGTTTCCGTAGTACGGTGGTTTTTGCAGTTTCGAAGAAGGTACGTCCTTTGTCTGTGTCATAGCCTTCTATGTAGAAGCAGATAACCTGTGTCGACGGATCTTCCCCTAGATAGCAGAGCAGATCATCGTCGTCCACATCACATTTGTTTCCCAGACTGATGATTTTGCTAATCCCTATCCCGAGTTCAGATGTCCAGTCAGATATGGCCGCAGCAAATGCTCCTGACTGGGATACTAGAGAAATGTTTGCTACGTTGCTGGGTTTCGGTCGTCCGCACCTGTACTCTGGCAAGAAGAACGTGTCCACACGAGTCTGGCTGTCTATCACGCCAACGCAATTGGGACCGATTATGCGTATACCGTGTGTTTTCGCTATCGCCACAATCTCGTCCTCAATCTCTGCTCCTGCAGGACCTGTTTCCGAGAACCCGCCAGAAATCACAATTGCCGCCTTCGTGCCCTTGGCCCCAATATCCTCGAACACTCTGGGCGTGATTCTTGCCGGGACTGCGACAACTACTAGGTCCACCGGGTCCGGAATCTCCTGCAGAGTCGGAAAGCAAGGCACGCCGAGGACGCTGGAGTACTTTGGGTTGACTGCGTAGATCTTGCCTGTGTACTGTGGCTTTATGAAGTTCTGAATGATGGCCTGACCTACACTGTTAGGAGTTGCTGAGGCCCCGTAGACAGCAACACTTCTCGCATTGAAGAAGTGGTCAATGCCGGTCGTATCTACCCCCGACAATGTCATCACCCAGACAGATGTTACGTTCTCTGCGGCTGCGACAAATGTGCCTGTCAGTTATACTTGTGGGTGCGGAAAAGCCGCCGGGGGTAGAACCATCTTGTGGTCTCTCAAACACGGCCTCAGACGGCTCTTGACCCATTCATTCTCCGAGGTGGGTCGAACGCGCATTGTCCTCAAGGAGCTCGGCTTAGTTCCCTTTCTGGTAGGGCAGCTACTCTTGTGTCCAACTTCACTCAAGCGATAATATACTGTCAGCATTCCAAGACGCATCACAAGCCTAATAGCACATGAGAGATTTCCGACCCCGGAAAGCTCCATGACCTTCTCAATTCTCAGGGACGGCCCTGACATACTGAATGCACCCGTAGAAGAGGCGGACCAGGCCGCGACAGAGGGGTTTGAGAGGAGAGTACAACACTTCGGTAGCAGTCTGCTGTGCTACAGTCCCACATCATATCCATACAGAATCAGAGATCACAGGCAGACAACCCCTACGAATTTCATATCGCTGAGCGTCACAGGCAGAGCCTGTTCCCTGAACTGCGCTCACTGTAACGGACGTCTTCTTAGAGGAATGGAACCAGTGCTCACCCCAGAGGCCCTCGTCAAAAGATGCAAGGAAATCAAAGCGCAAGGTGCTGAGGGCGTGCTCATCAGTGGTGGGTCTGACACTGAGGGTCATGTTCCACTCGCTCGTTTTGCTGAAGAGATCTCAACCATCAAGAAGGAGATTGGACTGAAGGTCGTCGTTCATACAGGTCTTGTGGATGACGACACTGCTAGGATTCTGGCCAAGGCGCAGGTAGATGCAGCGATGCTCGATGTGGTAGGTGACGAGCGTATAGCCAGAGAGGTATACCACATTGAGAGCGGTCCCGCCAAGATGGACAAGTCACTTGAAGCCCTAGCAAGGAACGGTGTTCCTACCGTGCCACACGTCCTTGTCGGCCTCAACTACGGACAACTCGGCGGCGAGCTTGAAGCGTTGCACTTGATCTCCAGGAGGGCCCCTGCTGCTGTGGTCATCATCATTCTCAGCCCTATCAAGAAAACAGCCATGGAGGGCGTCAAGCCGCCGGCACCTGCCATTGTCGGCCGTTTCATGACCATAGCTCGGCTCGGGCTGGAGAGAACTCCTCTCTTGCTGGGCTGTGCCCGACCTATTGGAAAACACAAGATTGAGTCCGACAGGTTCGCTGTCAAGAGTGGCATGAACGGAATCGCGTACATCAGCCAAGAAGGAGTCGACCTTGCCAGAAGCATGGGCCTGAAGCCCGTGTTCAGGGATGTCTGCTGCTCACTTGTACCTCATGATCTGATACAGGCATCCTCCTCATGATTCCGCCTGCCACTTCGTAGCCAAAGTCTAGAGCCCACATACCCAATGCAGTGGGAAAGAACGAGGGCCAAACCAAGGCGGAAAGCAGTACAGCACATTTCAGGGTGAAGCGGTACCTGAAGAAGAAATGTGCTCGGGAGTTCTGTTTCATGTCAGTCCAATCGTGACCCCGTTCATCGAATGCTGCTGCGAGCAGCAATGCCATGACCAAGACTAACCAGTTGACCCAGTTGATGACATTGGGAACTCCCCTGATAGCCAGCACGGCTCCAATGAGAAGAAAACCAATCACGAACTGTGGCTTGTTGACCTTGCCTGTGAGAAGCACGCCAATGACTATCGCGGTGAGCAAGGCCAAGTCCCATTCTGAGAGGCTCATGATCACGCCAAACAGCACGCCAGATAGGGCTAAGGGAAACCAAGCGAAACCGGGCCTGTCCAGCTCATCAAGCAGATCATCGCCCATCTTCAGAGTGAGGCCTGCCAACCAGTACATGACAAAGTAGACAATCCACCACACCCTCTATCATCTCACAAGTGCCGAGATTGGAGTGGCTCCTCAGACTCACCTCAGCTTAACTATGACTCATCATTGGACTTACGTCCTAGGATAGCCTTTGGTCATCATTGGATAGTCCAAGGGACTCCTCCAAAGGAACTGAATATCCCGATAAAAGATGTTGTTGGACTCAGAGAAGGGCCACGGGCGTACCCAATGCCTGTCCGGGTAGGTTAGTTCGGAACTTCGCACGGACCGCCCCACTGTTTCCATGCACGCCGAGCACCTTTCCAAGGAACTCGCTTCCTGATGCAGAAACCCACTTGATGTCCCGACCAACAAGGACTGCGGCTCCACTCTTTGATTCGACACCATCAAACTGCAGAATGACTTGGCCATGGTGCTGGAGGTGCTTTCCTCTACGATAGCTAATAACGACGCCCTTGCGGCCTTTCATCACATTGCTTGTAGACATGGCATCTCCTCGTATTGTGGGTTCCCGATGCTGCTCGCCAGACCACATTTAAGACTTACTGAATGATAGCAGATGGCCTCTTGGCTCCACCCCTCTGCTTGACTATTCGATGTCAGCACCCGCCTTCGACTTCTGACCGGTTCCCGGAGTCTTTCCACGAGCCCGTGCTTGTTCTGCGAGATGATCCAGCTCCTCACCCTTCTCCATGAGCACGTCACGTACTGACCAGCCTACGCTGTCCTCTTTCAGCGCGACTCTGAAGACTGCAAACCACTGTCGTCCATCCCGCATCGGTCCCTGCCTCAGAAGCTCATCGGTCAGTGTTCTCGCCCGGCCTATCTTGTCGACCGATGCACTGATGTCATCGTAGATGGCTCTCTCAATCTTCGCAACGCCTGCAACACGTGAAGCTGTCTGGACTGTACTCAGGAAAGAGAGTACGACGACAAACAGTAGGTAGGGCAGGTCTTGCACCAAGTAGTCGATAGTAGCCAAGACAATTGCTACTGCAAGGGCCAGCAGAACTAGAATGGTTTCGAGAATCAGCCCATCAAGAACGGCATTTCGTGTGGCTGACATTTGCCACCCGGAGTATTTCGAGAGTGGTGAAGATGGTTTGTGGTAGTGAGTAATGTCGTTGATGTAACGATCGCGACCTTTCTTGGCCAACATGACCCATATTGTCTGAGCGATAAGACCCAACATGATAATGATAATGCCGAGATCCGAAACTGTCACCAGCGGCATCTGCATGGGCTATCCGCCTCCATATCTCACGTTTAAGCGTATTGAAACACTTCAGTGGAAGATTACTTTCTGTGTTCCCTCTAGGCACCACACGTCCTCTCAGTTCCACATTGTACTCCCAGAAGGCTGAATCATGCTTAGTACACACGTTAAGACACTAGTTCTCTAGTGCGCAGGCCCGGGTTCAGCCCTCCCGGGAAGATACCCGGACCTGCGTATGCACCTGAGCCTCCACAGAATGCTTTATCACTGGTGACCGTGGCCAGACCTGATTGATCATCATGGAGCGGGTACAGCACATCGACCCCGAGAAAGACACATCCGTTGCAGGGCTTGTACGTGCCATGGAGCGGGTCGGGGTTCTTGGAGCAGGTCGACTTGGCAGGGCTGCAGCAATCACTTCAAGAATGTTCAACGACCCCGACTGTTTCACATTCCTCTCCCTGTCTGGTCCCATGGTCCCCGGTGGGCTACGAAAGGTTGTGATGCACCTTGTCCGAAGTGGATACGTAGATGCGATTGTCACTAGCGGAGCAAACATAGTGCATGACATTGTAGAGGCATATGGCGGCGCACACTATAGAGCACAGAGTTCCACTGATGACAAAGCTCTCCGGAGCAAGGGTCTTGGCAGGATAGGCGACATCTTGGTCCGTGAGAAGGACTTTGCGATATTCGAGAAGGGGATCTACGGCTTTCTAGACCAGCTGGACCCTCAGAAGACCGCCAGTATGGCTCCGAGCGAGTTCCTGAGAGATCTCGGGCTGACACTCTCTGATGATGAATCCATAGTGCGTCAAGCGGCCCTCAGGAGCGTGCCTATCTTCTCCCCAGGCATCATGGACTCGATGCTGGGCTTCCACATATACGCCTACAGCACAACCAAGAAGTTCACTCTGGACTTTGTCAAAGATCTTAGAATACTCGGAGAGATAGTGCGGAAGGCGAAGAAGACTGGAGCCATTATACTGGGTGGTGGTCTCAGCAAGCACTTCACTATGGGCTGCACAATCCTTAGGGGTGGTCTGGATCTCGCAGTTCAGATAACGCTTGACCGCCCTGAAGGAGGTAGCCTCAGTGGGGCTCCTCTTGTCGAGGGCATTTCTTGGCAGAAGGTTCAGACAGATGCAAAGTGCGAAACGGTCATTGGTGATGCCACGATTGTCTTTCCTCTACTCGTTATAGCAGCGCTCGCCGGGCCGGAAAAGAGCACGTGAAGGGTGCTACCCCTGACCACTTGGCCGCATAAAGGACAATCTCAGAGTGAGTTGAATCTGCAGGATAGCGGCCCGAGTCACTTGAAGAATCTTTGCGTTCTATTTCAATGATAAGAGGGCACCGACGGCCTCAATGTGATTTCGTACGAGTACCAAGAATACTCACAGTGTCGGGACGTCAGACAGTCGCACTAACTGGGAGTCCTGTGTTCATATCCACATTGGAACTGACTGCCTACTCAAAGTCGGCGGACACTCATCTTCCCAGAGGCCGCCATCAAGACGCCATCCACTCGTTCGTGCCACAACCCTTTTATTGAGTGCCAAGAGGCTCTCCCTGAGTCTGAGCAGAGAGGCCTATAGAACAGCCTCAGGTGAACGATATGGGTAAGCGTCCAGGCCGCTGTTATAGGGAATGCGATCGGCCCGCGTTTATGCGGACCCGGTATATCCACAGGCAACCAGCGTCAAAGATAGCCAGCTTTGACATGGGTGCTCCCGAGCTTGATTTTGAAGTGGAGATGTCGCTTGTCGGTATGGAGCGGTGTCAGATTAGAAACCAAGCGCTGGAGGCTGCGCGTGTAGCTGCTAACCGGTACATCACCAAGATGCTCCCTAGGGATAAGTTCCACTTGAGGGTACGTGTCAAGCCTTACCAGTGGCTTCGCGAGAACAAAATGGTCACAGGTGCTGGGGCAGACAGAGTCCAAGACGGGATGCGAAAGGCATGGGGCAAGGTGATCGGTAGCGCGGCACGTATTCGACCCGGACAGGCCGTGATTACGATACGAGTCGACAGAGGCCAAATCGACGTGGCTCGACTAGCACTTGAGAAGGCTGCACCAAAAATACCTACACCATGCAGGATAGTGTTTGACAAGATCGATCCTGAGTTGAAACGCAAGCTCGGCTATGGTGCGGAGTAGTCCTCCTTCTGTTTCTCACACACGATATCCCTTAGCAGACGGGCGAAACCGGTCAGTGTGAATGCCTCCCTTCCTGTCAGATATGCCCGACCTAGCAGATTCCTGAAGACGCGCTTGGCTCTGGGTCTTCTGTGCTCCGGCATCGGCAGCCGGTCACTCACTTCATCCATGAACTTGCAGATTTGTTCGCGCTCTTCTCTTGTCGCTGGTCGTGCCTCGCTCCGCGTTCTTTCTTTCTTGGGTGCATGTCTCATGAAGAGATCATACAGGGTGATAGCAACAGCGTGGCTCAGGTTGATACTCGGATACCTCGCAGAGGTGGGTATCGAAAAGGCCAGATCACATGCATCGACCTCCTTATTGTAGAGCCCGCAACTCTCTCTCCCAAAGACCAATGCTACACGCCCACCCAGTGATGTGGGGTCAGGCAGTTCCATCAGCGGCACGACCGCACGGGAAACGCTTAGGTTTCCGCCAGACCTTGCAGTTGCTGCCCATGCGACTTCTGAACCGGCGAGGGCCGAAGGTAAATCAGGGAAGATTTCAGCAGACTCAAGTATGTCCAAAGCGTGGACAGAGAACATCCGTGCCTGTTCATCTTGCCGGGGATCCGCACCGACTATCCGTAGGGTTGAAACCCCGTAGTTTGCCATGGCTCTCGCCACAAACCCAACGTTGCCGGGTGATTCCGGTTCGACAAGTACTATGAAGAGGCTTGGTAACTCTGTCAAGGCCTAGTGCCACCACAATCCAGTCTTCAAGAGGAGCTACCTGTGCAGAAGCTGCAGTACATCACCATCTTGAAGCGGGTAGTTCAGACCTACTTGTCTCCGCTTTATCTTGTCGTTCTCTCTCAGGATGATTGCAGAACGGAACCTCTCCACGAATAGCTGCTTGTGTATTTTCCTAGCGGCGTCTTCCACGATTGCACCCTCCGGAAGAACAATGGGCTTGGTTTCAGGCTTCTTGCCTGGAACTTTCGTGTAGATCCTTAGGATGTCAAGATGGTTGTACAGGGCCCACTTCATCGCCTCGAGGTTCTCTCCGCGGACTGCCGAAACGGGCACGATTTCAAACCTGCTGCCATACTTCGCCTTGAGCTCCTTGTATCGTGTGCTCGAATCCGTCATATCTCCCTTGGTTGCAACTATTAGTGCCCTGACATAGGCAACACTTGTATCCAAGGCGTCTATGAACTGCTGGAACGTCGCTGGTTTCTGGAATCGGACTATGACATTGACCACTTTGCGGGCCCTCAGGTACTCATACACCTCCAGTATGTCCCCTTGGTAGTTCTGAGCACCATAGACCATTTGGCCGCCCATCCCGACTCGCTCCACTCGTACTGCGGACTTCTCACGATTGAGACGAATTCTGGCCCGTTCAATCTCACCAAGAACCACATGCATTTGGGGCTCTACATCTTGAGATAGATTCACCAAGATGACAATGCAGTCCGCCCCTCGCGCCAGAGCTAATGATTGCCTGCCAATGCTTGTGTCATAGCTGCCCTCAAAGACGCCTGGCAGTTCAACCATCTGGATGTTGATGTTCTCAAACGTCATCATCGCAGGGGTCGGGACCGTTGTCACAAAGGGGTAGTCGCCGACTGCCAGACTCGCATTCGTGACTGCGTTGATTAGGGTGGACTTCCCGCTCTTGGTCATTCCAACAAGACAGACTTGTCCTGCCCCCTCTTTTCTGATGACTCCTTCCTCGCCGCCCGAGCTTCTTCGGACACGTTCAATCTCCTTCTTCTTCTCGAATTCGGCCTTGTGCCGCGCAAGCTTCTTCCTGTAGTCGGATACCATCTTCACTGCTCCCTTGTGGTGGGGAGCAAGAGCCAGAAGCTTCTCCAGTTCTATGATCCTCTGTTCTAGCGACTCTGCATCTTCATACCGTCGTCGTTGGGCCTCGAACTGGGGGGTCACATTGGTGGGCACTCGAGGTCACACACTCCCAAGCACGGCGTCTACGGATACCTCTCGCGGGGTGGTGTTATAGATGTTTCTTCTGGACTTTGCCCGACACTATCGCAATACAGGTTCACATCCAGAATGAAGCGCTCCGGGTGAGGTGGGCGGGGAAGCAATACCATGTGGCGCTTCTCAAAGTACCGACTCAGCGTTCCTGAAACAACGTATACGAAGGTGCCGGTCTGAGAGATGCCGCTGCAGCCAGATGGCCTGTCCGACTGCGTTGCCGCGACTTGTATAGCACCTGATGGTCCCTGTTCGAGCATGTGTTCCAGATCGGTCCTCGAAACAGTAATCCCATTGTCTAGGACACGCGTGGTACCAGAGGTGACTCCTCTCAGGGCTTCTGCACCCTTCATGATGAAGAAGGAGATAGACCTCTCATCAGGTGAAACCCTCTTCATTCTGTCCCCCGGAAACGAGATAACACGAAGGTCCGTTGTATCACCCGCCAAGAGACTCATCTGGACATCTCTGCGTATGCCATCAGATATGAAAAGTGCCACGTTCACGCATCTGCAGGCTGTCACCATCTCAGGGCAGTTAGATCCGGAAATCACCTGTGTTTGATCAACTTGCAGATCCCCGAATCCAACAACAAAGTGGCGCTTGATCATCCAACCCCCTCCTTGATAGAGGGCCTGCGGCAGCTGCTCTTAGACTGGGCATCTGCATACACATCAAACACCGGACAGACCCGGTATGCTTGGCAGGCCTCCTCTCCTGCCCCGCCGTGACTTCCCGAAAGCTTTCAGCATCCTCTTCATCTGTTCGTACTGCTTCAGCAGCTCTTTCACGTCACTCGCCCTTGTCCCGGATCCCATAGCAACCCGTCTGACGCGCGAGGACTTGATTAACTTCGGGTCATCGAGCTCATCTTTGGTCATCGAGTTCATGATGACTTCGAAACGTTTGAGATTCTCCTCCTGCAGCTCCGCGACATCTTCAGGCAGCTTGTACTTCAGTCCGAGCATCTCCATCACCTTCCCTAGCGGCCCCATCTTTTTCAGCTGTTTGAGCTGTGCCATCATGTCGTTTAGGGAGAACTGCCCTTTCATGAGCCGCATCGCTGCGTCCTCATCAACCTCTACTTGGGCCTCTTTGACCTTCTCGATTAGCCCCTTGATATCAGACATACCGAGGAGGCGACCGGCGAACTTAGTGGGGTTGAAGGGCTCAATAGCATCTATGCCCTCTCCGACTCCTATGAATTTGATCGGAGCTTGTGTGGCTGCCACAGCTGAGAGTGCGCCACCGCCTTTCGCACTGCCGTCGAGCTTGGTGACAATGATTGAACCAATGTCAGTAGCCTTCTTGAAGGCCGAAGCTTGTACACCTGCTTGCTGCCCGAGCGTACCATCAACAACGAGGATGATCTCCTGTGGGTTGATAGCTTTCGCGATATCCTGCATCTCCTTGATCAGGCTGGTTTCCTCTCTATGTCGACCTGAAGTGTCTACGAGTATGAGTTCGACACCTCTCTTCACCATCTCCTCATAGCCGCGCTTCGCAAGCTTCACGGCATTCTTCTCGGTTTCATCGCCATAGAATGGCACGTTCGACTTCTCGGCCAGTTGCTTCAGCTGACTGAAGGCACCGAGTCGAAAGTTGTCTGCACATACCACGCCTGTCTTGATTCCCCTCTTCTGGTAGTAGCGGGCCAGCTTGCCTATAGTCGTTGTCTTCCCCGAACCTTGGATACCAACCATCATCACTAGGTTTGGCTTGCCTGGATTGATGGTCAACGGGACTGCCTTCTCTCCCAAGAAGTACGCAAGACTGTCCCAGACCACCCGAATGATGTGTTCCCTACGAGAAACGCCCCTTGGAAGCGACTCGTCCAGCGCCTGCTTCTGGACTCTTTCAGTTATCTGCATCACAAGCGCAACGTCCACATCTGCCTGCAAGAGAGCACGCTGGATGTCCTTCACCAGCTCCTTCACGAGTTCCTCGTCAATGACGCCCGCTCCAAACAGCTTCTTCAATGCCGAGTTCAGAGCCTTGCCTAGGCCGTCCAGGACCATCTGCTGTTCACCATTTCAGTTTCGACCACTCTGTGGGTTCAACATATCAAGCTTCGCCTCCATGTTTCGGGGCAATGCCTAAAACCCAGTGATGCTTGTCTTCGGACAGGGACAGGGTGAACAAATGGCCGGAACCGAAACTGATGAGAAGCTAAGGATTGACAAAATCAGGGATGGTACCGTGATAGATCACATCAGAGCGGGACACGCCCTTGAAGTGCTTCAAATCCTGGGTATCACGGGGAAGGAAGGAGCTACCATAAGCCTCGCGATGAATGTCGGTAGCTCTAAGATTGGCCGCAAGGACATTCTGAAGATTGAAGCCAGAGTCCTCGGTGACGAAGAGGTTGCCAAGATTGCACTCGTTGCTCCTGAAGCGACCATTAACATAATCCGAGAAACAAAGGTCGTGAAGAAGACCCGTGTAGAGCTTCCGGACATCATCACCAACGTTGTCAGATGCCCGAACACTCGGTGTATCACTAATCAAGAGCGCGAGCCTATCCATCCCAGATACAAAGTGGTTTCTCACTCACCGATTGAGCTGAAGTGCCTCTACTGTTGGAGTCTTGTCAGCGGGGAAGAAATCATATCACAATTCACAGAGAAAAAATGACCCCTTAGTATGGATGCAGACGTAGCCATCCTTGGGGACATCCCAAGGTCCGAGGCACTGATGTGCTTCTTGGATGCATTACATCACGCGGGTGTCCCGAACCTTTTTAATGGACTGTCTGTGCAGACATGGCGTTTCCAATGACAGAGTGAGTCCCCATGGTCAGCGACAGAATCGCAATCATAGGCGACAGGGACACGGTCATCGGGTTCCGTATGGTCGGAGTCGGCGAGAGTTCGATTCCTAGCTCTCCAGAGGAAACCAGAACAAAGCTGCTTGAGTACTTCAGAAACCCCCGTATGGGACTAATCCTCATAACGGAGCGTCTTGCCTCCGAAGTCGAAGACACAATCATCGAGCTCTCTCAGGCTCCAGTTCCTGTCATCCTGCTAATCCCGGATAGGCTGGGCCCCACGGGGACGCATGAGGTGGTTCTGAAGGAGCTGATACGTAGGGCCGTTGGTGTTGAGATCAACATGTAGTTGCGTGCCATGATAGGGTGAACGACTATGAGCCAACAGACTGGGAGAATCGAGAACATAGCTGGGCCGGTTGTGAAGTGCAGCGGAATCCGTGCTGTGCGTATGTATGAGGTGGTGCGGGTAGGCAAGGAGAAGCTGATCGGTGAGGTCATCGAGGTGGGAGAGAATGAGTTCACGGCGCAAGTATACGAGGAAACCTCCGGTCTCTGTCCAGGCGAGCCTGTGATTTCTACTGGGAATGCTCTCTCAGTGGAACTCGGACCTGGCTTGCTCGGCTCCATCTACGATGGAATCCAGCGACCGCTACCACAGCTACAGTTTCTTTCGGGTGACTTCATAACCCGCGGCTTAACAGTTGAGGGACTGAACAAGGAGAAGAAATGGACATTCACTCCTTTGATGAAGGTCGGTGATCATACCAAACCCGGAGATATCATCGGTGAGGTTCCTGAAAGCGGCATAATAGTATCGAAGATAATGACCCCGCTTAGTGTTGAGGGTGACATAGTCAGCATTGTGCCCGCGGGCCAATACACAGTTCTTGAACCCGTCTGCAGAGTGAAAGATGGCCGAGGGGATGTACACGACATTATCATGATGCAGAAGACGCCTGTACGCGTAGGCCGTCCCTTCAAGGAACGTGTCGGAATGGACACGCCGCTGATTACTGGACAGAGAGTGATTGACACTTTCATGCCACTAGCGAAGGGTGGTACAGGTGCCATTCCTGGTGGGTTTGGCACAGGAAAGACAGTCACACTCCACCAGTTTGCGAAGTGGGCCGATGCCCAAGTGATAGTATACGTTGGGTGCGGCGAACGTGGGAATGAGATGACTGAGGCTCTTGAAGAATGGCCGAAACTCAAGGATCCGAAGTCGGGCAGGCCGCTGATGGAGCGAACGGTACTAATTGCCAACACGTCAAACATGCCCGTGGCAGCACGAGAAGCCTCGATATATGTAGCAGCCACAATAGCGGAATACTTCAGGGACCAAGGTTACGATGTCGCTCTCATGGCTGACTCGACCTCTCGCTGGGCCGAAGCCCTGCGTGAAATCTCAGGTCGACTAGGCCAGCTGCCTTCTGAGGAAGGCTATCCAGCCTACCTAGGTTCGCGCCTAGCACAGTTCTATGAGAGAGGTGGTCGAGTCAAGACTCTATGTTCTGGTGAGAGGTTCGGGTCGGTGACAATGTGTGGGGCGGTTTCACCGCCAGGTGGTGACTTCTCAGAGCCTGTGACACAGGCCACATTGCGCATAGTGAAGGTCTTCTGGGCACTGGACAAGGACCTCGCGGCAAGGAGGTTCTTCCCGGCCATCAACACATTGACTAGCTACTCACTGTATCACGCGAATCTTGAGAAGTGGCATAGAGCGAACTTGGGACCTGACTGGCCTCAGCTCGTGACTGAAGCAATGGCGCTCTTGCAGAAGGATCAGGAACTGAGAGAGATAGTGCAGCTTGTCGGTCCGGATGCACTCCCCGAGTCCGAGCGCGCGGTTCTTGAGGCCGCAAGGATGATCAAGGAGGACTTTCTCACACAGAGTGCCGTGCACGAGATTGACACATACAGCCCGATTAGCAAGACCTATCGCATGTTGCGAATCATCATCATCTTCTCGCGAAAGATGGCCGAGGCAGTCAAAATGGGTGCGCACGTTCGAAGGGTACTTGAGTTCAGCGTACTCGACAACATCGCCCGGATGAAGATTGCGCCTTGGGACACATACAGCAAGACCATGGATGCCATTGAGAGCAAGATGGAGCGAGAGTTTGATGCACTCTTCAAGGAGCTGACGGCATCCAGTGTGCCTTTGCCAACAGCACCTTGACAAGTCTTGCGGTCGGATGGAACCATACTCTGGTCTGAGTGGCCCTTATCAGACGATATGGATGGCAGACAGATGAGATATGACGCACCTAGATGAGATACTGGATCTGCATCGAGAGATAGAACGATGCAGGCGATGCCCGCTTTGGAAGACTCGAAGGAATGCGGTCCCGGGCGAGGGTTCAGCAACAGCCAAAGTGATGTTCGTCGGCGAGGCTCCAGGTGCTAGAGAAGACGAGTCTGGTAGGCCGTTTGTAGGACGGTCTGGGGACCTTCTCACAGAGTTGCTCGCAGAGATAGGTCTCTCAAGGAGTGATGTCTTCATCACATCCATCCTGAAATCGCGTCCACCGAGGAACCGTCTCCCGACCAAGTCAGAGATTGATGCCTGTTACCCCTATCTCCAGAAACAGTTCGAATTAATCGCGCCTTCAGTGATAGTCCTTCTTGGCGGCGTGGCTGTGTCAGCGGTCATAGGTCCGTGGAAGATGTCTGACTGTCATGGCAGATTCTACGAGGGGGCCGGCAGGGTCTTTTTCATGACCTATCATCCTGCTGCAGCACTCAGATTTCCTAGGGCCAGGGAAGTGATGAGGGCAGACTTCGCGGCCTTGAAGACGCACCTAGACCAAGTGGCAGTTATATCCACAAGCAAAGACTCTCAATCGTGAAACCCCTGGAAGTATTCCTAACGTCCGTTTCCATGATTCAAATCCCGCTTCAGTTTCAGCCCTTCCCATCATGGTGGTCTTCTGTGCTGGAAACGGTTCTGAATGCGGCATATGCTATTACCATCAGGGGATACCTGCTGATTGTCTTGATCGGGCTCATGCTCTATATGACCGGTCTGTGCGATGAACTTGGCAAGATACTCGTAGTCGGGGGTGTCGGTATCTACCTTGTCGGGCCTTATCTTGTTAGCCTCTTTGCGACTGTAGCTGGCATCGAACCCATCACGCTTGAGAGTGCCACTAGTGCGTGGCTGAGAGTCTTCGCAATGAGTGACAGTGAGCTAATCGCATTGATTGTGACCTTGGCTGAGGTTCTTGCAGCCATCTGTTGTCTGGCTGGAGCAATAATGTATTTCGTTCCGTCTTCAAACGAACTGAGGTCTAGGGGGCAGTCGTTGATCGTCAGGGCACTGATTCTTGCCCCGGTGTTAGTCTTCTTTCAAGTATCCCCTTGGATATAGTACATTCACCTCGACATAACTCTTAAATGAATGCCACCGCTCCGGCGGGACGTGGATTGACCGTGCACCTTGGGTGAGCACACCGATGGCAGACAGGTCCTCTATCGAGTATCGAACGGTTTCTGACGTGAGTGGTCCCCTGCTCATTGTGCAGAACACACACAATGTAGGCTATAACGAAGTCGCGAGGATTCGATCCCCCTCAGGGGAGTTGCTGACAGGGACTGTGCTTGAAACAGGTCACGGCAAGGCTATCATACAAGTCTTCGAGGGCACCAGCGGGTTGGACACCGACCTGACGTCCGTACGTTTCGTAGGAGAAACACTGAAACTGCCAGTGTCCACTGAGATTCTTGGACGCGTGTTGGATGGGTCGGGAAACCCACTGGACAAGGGTCCTCCCCTGACGGCAGAGGATCACTGGGACATAAACGGCTCGCCAATCAACCCCTACGCCCGTCAATACCCACGACAGCCGATCCAGACAGGTCTTTCAGTAATCGATGGGCTCAATACACTTGTCCGTGGTCAGAAGCTGCCGATCTTCTCAGGCTCTGGACTGCCTCACAACCGGATTGCTGCACAGATAGTCAGGCAAGCAAAGATCCCCGGTGAGGAGGGCCAGTTTGCTATAGTGTTTGCAGCGATGGGGATTACTGCAACTGAGGCCCAGTACTTCATGAACTCCTTTGAGGAAACAGGCGCACTCGAACACACAACTCTGTTCTTGAACCTAGCTAATGACCCTGCAATCGAACGCATCATCACACCTAGGGCTGCATTGACAGCGGCCGAGTACTTGGCATATCAAGCGGACATGCACATTCTGGTGATACTGACTGACATGACGAATTACGCAGAGGCTCTACGTGAGATAAGCGCTGCAAGGTCTGAGGTTCCGGGCCGCCGCGGATACCCGGGGTACTTATACACGGACCTCAGCCTGATCTATGAGCGCGCGGGTCGTATCCACGGCAGAAAGGGAACTATTACACAAATGCCTATACTGTCAATGCCACAGGACGACATGACACATCCTATTCCTGACCTGTCCGGATACATCACCGAAGGTCAGCTTCCACTGAGTAGAGGACTGCACAGGCGAGGAATCTACCCGCCGATAGACCCCGGCCCGTCACTGAGTCGTCTGATGAAGGAGGGTATCGGCGAGGGGATGACTCGTTTCGACCACAAAGAGATACAGGCACAGCTCTACTACTGTTACTCTGAAGGCAGGGACTTGAGAGATCTCGTTGCCGTCGTCGGGTCAGAAGCCCTGACAGATCGTGACCAGAAGTACCTGAAGTTCGCTGACAGGTTCGAGCAGGAATTCATAAACCAAGGAGAGTCTGAAGATAGGTCGTTCGAGCAGACCTTGGACCTAGGGTGGACCCTGCTCTGCGAGTTTCCTGAGAGAGAACTGAAGAGATGCGACCCGCAAACCATCTCTTGGGCCAAGGAGAAAGGCGTCTACAAGCCTGCATGATCCTGTCAGATGAACATGACATGTCACACGACTAGGTTGCGACGGTTCACTCAAGGCCAAAGCGCAAGTAGTGATCCTTTTCCTTCTTCGCCCCGAAGCTTCTGAGACCTTCTGCCCTCAGCTTCTTCTTGATCTCTGATGCTTCCGACTCACTGATCTCTCTTCTCTTGACCATGAAGTCGATAATCTCAACTGCTTGGGACTCTGTGTCGCATCTCCGTATGTAGTCCACCACATCAGGCATGAATGTTGGTTCAGCACCTGATTCACCGGACTTGTCAGAAACGGTACGGGCTTCTTCCACTTTGTAGACCTTGGTCTTTCCTTCTTCCAGTTCCTCGCTGAGTGCAGGGAAGTCTTCGCCAAGTTCTTTCTTTCTAGCCATGGTCCACCACCAGACCCTACGAGATGCTACTGATCCTGGCGTGTCTGAGAGAACAGTCTGTGAAACGCCTTATGAACATTCGGCTGACGGCTCTCTGCGATTGTTTCACTGGTTCTTTATGAAGTTCCAAGGAAGATCCCCATCCAAGTGCTGTGCGTCACTGGCCATAGATAGGACCGGGACTCCAGTTTCGCTCTGTGCTCTCCTCCATCCGCCGTACCCTCCGTACCTTGCCGCCACTAGTATTGCTTTTCCCAGTGATCTGTTGCCGATGGACAGGGCCGCCTGAATGCGTGCGCTTCTGGGATCGAGTGTTTCAAACTCGACACGCTTGGCGCCGCGTAGCCCCCTCTCAACTATTCTGATTTTGGCACGTATGCTTTCAATTGACGGCTGTGCTTCACGCTCCCAATCTGTGTGTGCCTTCGGTATGAATGGGTTCAAGCTAACCGTGACTCTCATACCGCTCATCTTGACTAGGCGTTCTACCATCGTCGGGATGGTTCTCACGTCATCGTCAGTTTCACCGGGCAGTCCTATCATGAAGTAGAGTTTCAGGGCTCCAAAGCCGGCTTTGGCTGCCAGCTGCACCGTGTTCTCAATATCTTCGTCAGACAGCGTCTTCCCTGCTGATTTCCTCAGCTGCTGCGACCCTGTTTCAGGAGCGATTGTGAATGTCTTCTGTCCTCCTCTCACCAAGATGGATAGCAGTTCTCCACTGACTGAGTCTGCTCTTAGGGAGGGCACCGACAGCCCAAGGCCACGGTCCACTATCCATGAGGCCAAGTCCCCCAAGCCGTCGATATCTCCCAGCGAGGAAGCAATGAGTGCAACCTTGTGCACTGGCGTTTCCTCGATTCCCTTTGTAATGATTTCCTTCAGACGCCCAAGTGATCTTGCTCTCTTGGGTCGGCAGATGTGACCAACTAGACAGAACTTGCAGGAATATCCGCATCCTCTTGTTGTTTCGACAAGCAAAGACCTGCCGAACACGGGCTCTAGACTAGAACCTTCCGGAACATCTGGGAGGATTTGAGCGGTTGGGTGAGGCAGAGAATCCAATTGGCTGAATCTGAGCCTGCGCACTTCGGACTGTCCGGCCGCAGGCACGTACACTCCCTCGATTCCGGCCAGTTCTTTGACAATCTCAGAACGCGACGCCAGCGAGGCCGCCGCATCCACAATCTGGCTGATGACAAGATCCCCCTCACCAATCACGAACGCATCCACAAAGTCTGCATAAGGTTCTGGATTGGCACTAGGTACGGGTCCTCCCACGAGCACAATGGGGTCCGTTTCTGAACGTTGCGCTGCCATAACTGGTATGTTTCCACGGTCAAGCATCTGAAGGAGATTGAGAATGTCCTCTTCATAGGTAAGTGAGAAGCCCACGATATGATTCTCCTTCAATGGCCTTCCGCTTTCGACGGAGTGGCAGGGAGATGCGACATCGTACCTGAAGTATCTCTCACACGAAGTGTCTTCTCTGTCGTTCAATATGGAGTAGAAAAGATGTGTTGCGAGACCTGTCATTCCTGCTCGATAGGTGGACGGATAGGCATACCCAAAGAGCACGTCTACATTTCTCGTGTCCTTGAGAATCGAGTTGAACTCTTTTACACCAGTGGTGGGCAAGGCACAGTCCTCAGTCGTCTGTTTCGAGGCTAACAACTTTCTTCGGCTCATCGGACAGGACAAGCCTCCCTGCCGGGATATCCCTGTCTACAATGACGCCAATACCTGTACGTGCACCTTGGTGAACCACTACCCCCGGACTGAGTAGAGTGCCAATGCCAGTCTTCACGTTGTCCCCAATGATGGCCCCCATTTTGCGGCGGCCTGAGTTCACTCTTTCACCCTTGACAGTCACGTGCACTGGCTGATCATCATGACGTAGATTCGCAGTGATAGTCCCTGCGCCGAAGTTCGACTTACGCCCTATGACTGAGTCGCCGACATAGGATAGGTGTCCAATATGTGTGTCCTCCATTATGATGCTGTTCTTTATCTCGACCGCATTTCCAACTTTTACACCTCGACTGAGTGAAGTGCTCGGGCGAATGTAGCAGTTGGGTCCTACAACACAGTCCTCTCCTATACAGGCTGGTCCCTCGATGTATGCACCACTCTTGATGACAGCCCCTCTCTCCACGATGACATTTCCCTTGACGGTCGCACCATCCTCGACCTCGCCGTCAATCCTTCGTACGGCATCCGCTAAGACGAGTTCATTTGCTCTCAGGAGATCCCAAGGCTTTCCTATGTCGAGCCACCAGGAAGGCAGCAAATAGACTCCGACCATTCTCTGTTTTATCAGCATCATGATCGAGTCGGTTATCTCATATTCGCCGCGCGAAGACAGTCCAGTCTTGTCAATTGCGTGCCACATCTCAGGGCCAGTCGCATAGACTCCAGCATTGACGAGCTTGCTTGTTAGCTGGTCAGCTTTTGGCTTCTCTATCAACCCCACGGCCCTGTCATCTTGAGCCATGACTATTCCATAAGGAGTGGGGTCTTCGACTGGGGTGACGGAAAGAATCGTCTTGAATCTGGCATTTTCATAGAGGCTGATTAGACCTGGAATGGTGTTTGGCCCTACCATCACGTCACCATACATCAGGATTAGTGGGTCCTGTTTGGCGAACTCGCGGGCGTGCGCTGCCGCGTGGGCAGTACCCTTTCTTTCCTTTTGGAGCACGTAAGAAACCTTCATCGGGTCCCAGTTCTGTGAGTCTATGGCCTCGCGAAGTTCTTCGCCATGGTAGCCGTAGACGACCAGTGTGTCTTGTATTCCTGCGTCCTTCAGGGCTCTAAGAGTATGGAAAATCAACGGCTGCCCCGCTACGGGCAAGAGGTGTTTGGGCAAGTTCGCAGACAGCGGCTGCATTCTTGTGGAGTCGCCTGCTGCCAGTAGGGCTGCCTTCGCTATCATATGTCGCTGCTGAAGTGCGAGGGGTGATAAAGAGTTCGCCATTTGGGACTACAGCGGGCCCAACGTCAAGGGATATGGTTTTAACTGGGTCACTGGGACTTATTTCACAGTATACGCGCTGGCAATGGGAGAATATCGCGGGCTGCGACCGCGACATTAGTCCTCAGACGGCGATAAGTTAATAAACATTAACGTTAGTTAAGTACTCAATGTGGAACTGAATCTAGAGCACAATAATGGGTTCCGGATTCACAGCGAGGAGAATGATTGCAATGATGACTGATTCGGAACTGGCCGAAGAACTCAAGGAAATGAAGCTGACAAAGAGTCAAATGATAGTGTTAGGCATCCTCAGAAAGAGCGGTCGGGATGGAGTTACGCCCAAGCAGCTCTTGGACAAGGTTTCATTTGCTCCAAGGACTGTGAGGTACGCACTCAGGAAACTACTGAAAAAGAACCTGATCAGACGAGTGCCTTGTCTGCAAGACATGCGTCAGTACATTTACACGCCAGCATAGTGTTACCAACAGACCCGTGTTTGTCCAGAGTGACTATCACCTGAGTTGGCGGGACTGAGAATGATGCGATCCAAAACATCTTGTTGTCAAACCATGCTTTGGCTTCAGGGCTGTTATGGACGCTGCAACTAGTCTTAGCAGAACGGCAAGCTGAGTGGAGCGAGAACAAGATGAAGAGCCTAAAGGTCGTGACCGGCGAGAAAGCGGCTGCAGCAATACATGCGCTGAATGATGAATGCCGAAGGCGTATTCTCGATGCACTCAGGTCGAGAGAGATGCCCACACCAGAGATAGCTGAGCTACTCTCTGATCAGGGGCATGATCAAGTGAAGCCCCAGACGGTCCGATATCACTTGAAAGAGCTGGAACGCGCCGGACTGATAGAGCAGACAAGATGTATGCCTGCTGGTGACGACGACACACACATAATGAAGAAGGTCTGGAGAGCAACAGCCGAGAGCATATTCATAGCCGCCGGGAAAGGAGCTGGGCCCCAGCAAGAAGGCACGAAAGACCTTGACATACCCGCCGTGATGCGCAAACTGGGATTCGAGCCTCCTAGCGAAGACTTTGTGAAGGAAACCACGACGAGGTACCTAGAATGGGACTCACTCTGGCGAAGGGGAAAGGAACTCGCAGAGCAGAGTCTCAGTACAATCCCTGAACTCAGTCCGGCTGAGTACTTGGTGCTCAGGAGACTTCTGAGCGTTGTACAGCTTCACAACGTGGATTATGCTCGCTACTGGGAAGTCAGCAAGGAAGTGGCTGACATGTTCAGGAAGGCTTACCTAGAGGGAATCGGGAAGAACCCGGATGTCTACTAGAGCCTCTAATCGGTCGTCTTCTCTTCTCGGTATGCTGGATACTCTAGCTCCAGCAGATGCCTTATTCTGCCGGCCGTCTTTGGTCCCACTCCCTTGACTCTCATCAGCTCGGTTTCATCTGCTGAGAACACCCTCTCCAAGGTGCCGAATTCTGCCAGAATTGCCCTTGATATCACAGTGTCAATGCCTGGAAACCCCGAGAGAATGTACTCAAGGGTTTCAGCATCAGTCCCCTTGGTTTCTGGCGATCGAGTACGCAAAATCCTCTTGGACTCCACCTGTTCAAGGTATGCAATTCGGTAAAGCAGGTTTGCTGTTTCCTCTGCATTTCTGGTCCAGAGGGTTGGAATCCTAAGCCGTGTCGCTATGGATGCAAGAGCACCATATATCGACGCAGGATTCACTGCCCTTAGACCTGTCAGCTGCTCCCCCTCAATAATCAGCACAGGCCTGCGGTAGGTCGAACGCAACGCACTCAACTGTACGAACAGTCTGCCATCGATTAACGATTGGATGAAGTCGCCAGACTCTTTTCGTTCGATTGCAACCTCCTCAGAGGCAATGTAGTCGCCGACCTCAAGGCTCTCGCCTGATATCGCGACATCGAGTCTTGCCAGTTCGCGGGCGACGGCAGTGGGGAGTTCCCTTGAGTCAACAATCAGTCGTATGCCACCCCTTGGTACAGCGGTTTCTCTTCCTGCATCCCCTGCTGTTTTCAATGTGTGTCCTAGTTCTCCACCGAAGTCCTCTAGGCGCATCTGTTTCTTCTCTGGCTCCTTTTCTGCTTCTTTGAGGGCTGATGGCATCTTCTTCAATTTGCTGATCACACTCCAATGGTAGTACTCGTCATGTGTGGCTCTGGCCACAAATATGACGACGCGGCCAGGTGATCTTCTGCCTGTTCGGCCGCGGCGCTGAATGTATGGGACCACAGATGGAACACAATCGTAGAAAATCACAAGGTTGCACTCAGGGATATCAAGCCCTTCTTCCCCGACCTGTGTAGCAACCAGTACGTTGAACTCATTGTTACGGAAACCATCCAAGACTTCGATCTGCTTTTTCTGACTGAAACCCCTGTCAGTCCCTTTCGACGCCTGCCCAACAAAGCGACTGACTCTGACGC
This sequence comes from uncultured archaeon, assembly GCA_964631415.1. Lineage (GTDB taxonomy): Archaea > Asgardarchaeota > Thorarchaeia > Thorarchaeales > Thorarchaeaceae > OWC5. The sequence continues at coordinate 127,796 of CAZVZC010000001.1, forward strand.
CATCGAGTTGCTCAAGTACTTCAACGACTTCAGCAGCCGTATCGCGAAAACGCGTGAACACCAATACACGCGAGTCGAGGTTCGTCGAAAGCTGTTCGCTTATGATCTCGAGCAATGCGTCAGCCTTTGGATGTCGGTAGCCCTTCGCAATAAGTGCTTGCAGCAGGTTCTCGAACTGAATGAACTCCGATCTAGAGATCAGGTCCTTGACACCTTTGGAACTCTTCTTGTTACGAGCCTCTTCGTACATACCTTGAATGTATCTCAGAGTGGGTGCCAGACCCTGTGTACCGACAAACTCAATCAGGTGAACCACTCTTAGGGCCGCTGTCAGATCGCGCACCAGCAGGTATAGATGGGGCGGCGGCTTGGTGAACGACCCTATCTCCTTCCTGACCTCACTCTGGACGCGAAGTATCTCCTTCCGGCTCAGTCGTCTACTATCTGGCAGAGAGTACCCATAGTTGAGCACACGGGAGGTGTAGTCATTCAATAACGCCTGCAGTATGTCTCTAAGTGCTTGGATTTCTGAAGGCAGACTGACATAGCGAATGTCTGTCGATATAGCAACCACGTAGTCACGCACGTCAGGACTGCTCTCAGTCCTTACTTCGACTCGTTTGAGTCTCAGGTTTTCACACACTCTTCTAATGTGCTCAGAGTCGTGGCCTGGAGAAGCAGTGAGACCCATAGACAGCTGTCTCAATCCCTGCTTCTCATACAGCTCTGCAACGAAGGTGTATGCGTAGTTACCCACGCCACGATGTGCCTCATCATATACCACCAATGAAACATCATTGAGACCATAGCTCCGCTGAACCAAGTCGTTCTGGAGTGCCTGTGGTGTCATGACGATTACGCGGGCCGCTGACCAGACAAGCCGTCTATGTTCTGGGGGATCGTTACCTGTCAGGCAAATCACCTGACTCTCGTCAATATCGAGTGCCTGTTTCAGAAAGCGTGCCTGTTGATCTGCAAGAGGACGTGATGGCGCAAGGAAGAGTATCTTCGAGTCGGGGTAATCAACCAACCGTCTGGCGGCTGTGAGGGCGGCAATCACAGTCTTTCCCAGACCTGTACTCAGCACAATCATAGTGCTCTCTTTGGCAGCGGCCTCTGAGAGATTCGCCTGATATTGCCTGTATTCTATTGTGTCCTTCCTGATAAGCGGCATCTCAACGAAGGAAGGTGCTGCTGCCATTCCTCTTCTCGTCCGTTTTGACGTCTTGTCAACACACTTTGATAATACACACTGTAAAAAGCCTCCTACTTGGAATGAAGCGTAAGGAGTCAGAACCGGATGACTGCGAAAGAGCCGTTGACGAGTGTCGAGGCAGAACTGTATGAACTCAGCATGCCTGGCCGCCTTCTGGGGAAAGAGGTGCTCGACAACCGAGCGAGGCGAATTGGCATAGTGCGTAGCATAAGAATCGGGCTCAACCCCACCCGTTCCGAGCTGATAATCAAAGGTGCAGAGGTGGAGTTTCCGGTTGATTTCTCCAAGGTTGAAACTGTTGGCACTGTGGTGCAACTGAACTCCATGGTCAAGGATGCCGAAGAGATCGAAGTTCATGATGTGATCAGGCTTCAGAAGGAAGTACTAGACGACATACGCAGTTACTTGGGTGGACACTAGACACTGTCGATAGGTCCCTTCGAAGACGTTAAGAGCATCAGTCGACGGACCCTATGTCCGGAGCTGTTTTCATGGACCTCACAGTTGAGAAACTGGCCAAGATGATTGACCATACAGAGCTCAAGCCGGAGGCGAAACGAGAGAAGATCAAGCAACTCTGTGAGGAGGCGCTTGCTTATCATTTCGCAACAGTATGTATCAATCCAGTTCACGTTCAGTATGCCGCTGAGCTGCTCAAGGACTCAGATGTGAAAGTATGCTGCGTGATTGGATTTCCGTTCGGTGCCAGCATGTCGACCGTCAAGGCATTCGAAGCCCGAGAGGTTGTAAAACTGGGAGCTCAGGAGGTGGACATGGTAATGAACATCGGCGCTCTTCGTGACAAGAACAACGATCTTGTAAGGTCTGATATTGAAACTGTGGTCGGAGCGTCTGGGAGCGCCCACGTCAAGGTCATCTTGGAAACGGGCTTTCTCACTGATGATGAGAAGAAACAGGCCTGTATACTCGCCAAGGCGGCGGGAGCTCACTTTGTCAAGACCTCCACAGGTTTCGGCCCTATGGGCGCGACTCCTTATGATGTGAAACTCATGCGTGAAACAGTGGGATCTTCTATGGGTGTCAAGGCGGCAGGCGGCATCCGAAGCTTCAAGGATGCTCTTCAGATGATTGAGGCCGGAGCTGATCGTCTGGGTTCAAGTTCGGGTGTTGCATTGATTGAGGACTTGCGATGGGCTCAATACAGTGATGCATGGACGCAGCCTGACAAACCCTGCTGGACCTGTCCCAGCCGGCAGGCCAATCTGGCGAAGCAGCCAAAGGAAGTATATCTCTACTACAAACAGCGCTGCCTGACATGCCCAGACCGGGACCAGAACATCTTCAATGACTAGAGGGAAACATCTTGTCGAAGTCATCGTCTGATCAGTACTCTGATGCTGGGATTCTGCATGTATCTCTGAGCGACAGAAGCATCCGGAGAGAACCCTTGCCCCCCAGTCTGTTCACTAACTTTCTTGGTGGTCGCGGCCTTGGTGTGAAGCTCCTGTATGACCGTCTTGCAGCTCGTGTCGATCCGCTGTCCCCGGACAACCTCTTGGTCTTCGCAGTGGGTCCTGTGACTGCAACAGCTGTGCCCACTTCAGGGCGTTTTGCAGTCGTCACAAAGTCACCCCTGACGGGCACCATATTCGATTCTAATGCTGGAGGCTCGTTTGGGGCACACCTGAGGCGCGCAGGATATGCCGCGATCATGTTTGAGGGTCGCTCAACGTCTCCTGTATATCTCTGGCTCAATAACGATCATGCTGAGATACGCGATGCTTCAAATGTGTGGGGAACTGATACCCGCATCGCGACCCGGCAGCTGCTTGAGGAAACTGACTCCCAAGCGCAGGTAGCCTGTATTGGTCCTGCGGGAGAAAACCGTGTGAAACTGGCTGCTATCATCACTGATGAACATCGCGCTGCGGGGAGGGGCGGAGTCGGTGCAGTCATGGGATCAAAGAACCTGAAGGCTGTAGTAGTGCACGGTACGGGCAATGCTGCAGTCAGCAACGAGCAGGCGTTGAACAAAGCAGTTGAACGCGCGCGTCGACTCATAAAGAAGAATGCAGTCACAGACAAGTCACTCCCTGTCTACGGCACAGCCGTGTTGGTGAGTGTCATCAACGAACACGGAATGCTGCCCACGCACAATTTTCAGGAGGGCACCTTCAATGATGCTGAAGGTGTGTCAGGAGAGAAACTGCTTGAGCGCCTGTTTGTCCGTCAGTATCATTGTCATGGTTGTCCAATTGGCTGTGGGCGCATCAGTCGTGTCCATAACGAAGAAGTGGGCGGACCCGAATATGAAACCATATGGGCTCTCGGTCCTCAGTGTGGCATAAACGACTTGGAATGGATTGCCGCCGCAAATCATCGGTGTAATCTGATGGGTATTGATACCATATCCATGGGGAGCACTATTGGCTGTGCAATGGAGCTGGTCCAGAAAGGTAAACTGAATGCGCCATTGAGATTCGGTCGGACCGATGGGATCCTCGAGCTTATAGATGATGTAGCACTGAATAGGGGCTTGGGAGCGGAACTAGGAGAGGGTTCTCGAGCAACTGCATCGCGTCATGGCGCACCAGAGCTGGCGATGCAGGTCAAGGGTCTTGAGATACCAGCCTATGATCCACGCGGTGTACAGGGCCATGCGCTTGGGTATGCGACCTCCAACCGTGGCGGCTGCCATTTGAGATCCTATCTCATCGGGCCAGAGATAATGGGTGTCCCCGTCATCGTGGACCGGGATCGGACAGATGGTAAGCCCGGTCTAGTGATTCTCTACCAGAACCTGTCGGCCTCGATGGACTCTATGGTTCTTTGCCGATTCACCAATTTCGCTTGGGCAGTGGACGACTATGCTGACCTACTAGCTGGTTGTACCGGGCACCAGATTGACGGCCCTGGTCTACTCACACTTGGAGAACGTATCTGGAACTTGGAGCGCTTGTTCAACCTGCGTGAAGGCCTGTCATCTCGAGATGACAAGCTCCCACCACGCTTTTCGACACCACTACCTGAGGGCGGCTCACGCAATCGCGTTGTCAATCTCGAAGAGATGCTTCCGAAGTACTACGCTCTTCGGGGTTGGGACAAAGAAGGTCGACCCACGAAAGAGCGGCTCAAGCGCTTGGGTCTTGCTAAAGTCTAGGCTGGAAAGGACTGCTCTCGCAAAACGGACAACAATGGAACTTCAGAACGAGGATTGATTCAGCTGACAACAAGACCGGGTCGAGGAAGGAAGTTTCGGAGAGGGCACGCACCGTTCCTGACGAGAATTAGGTTCTACTGGTGTGACAGGTGCAATGTGCCTCGAATCGCGAACAGCAAGTGTTCGGTATGCACAACCCTGCCAAGACCCGTTGGGTTGTCTCCTCCTGGCGATCCGTTCCCGGCAATGGACGGCCATCTCGATCAAGCCATAAGGGCTGTCAATCGGCAATTCGGAGAAGGTGTAGGTCAGGTACTACTACCTCGCAATAAGACGATAGTCATGAACAAGGTATCGTCTCTAGATGCCATGTATGAGGTGGTTGTGGATGGATGTGTGATAGGACGACTAAGATTTGACATTCCCAAGCTTGACTACACTTTTGTCCTGTCTCTGGAGGGCGGTAGGAGGATTGCCAGCGTCTGCAAGCAGAAGTGGGTTTCTTGTCATGAGGGGATTCTAGAGTATCTCAAGAAGGGGTCGAACTTGCTGGTCCCGGGAATTGCAGACTGCGACATCGGCATTGATGTCGGTGATGATGTTTGGGTGATAGACTCCGAGAAGCATGTGATTGCAGTTGGAGTGGCCCGCATGACAGGACCGGAAATGACCAAGTCAGAGAAAGGGTATGCAATCAAGATACGCGAGGTTGACGATCCACTGGAGGCGTCTGTGAACGACCAAGAGTCTTCTTGGAACAAAGCCGTGGAGGCGAACTCCAAGGACCTGCAGGCAATCGAAGCAGAGGCCATCGGATTCATCAGACATACCATTGAAACCCACAGCGCTCAAGTGGTCGTGGGCTTCAGTGGCGGAAAGGACTCCCTTGTCACATATCTCCTGACTGAGAAGGCTCTGAACAGGAGTCCTCCCATCTTCTTCACAGACACGGGCTTGGAGCTCCCTGAAACAATCTCGTATGTGAGGGAGTTTGCACAGAGCCGTAATGTCGGGATAATCGGAAGAAGCGCTGGTGATCGGTTCTGGGAGTCAGTTGATGTCTTCGGCCCACCTGCTCGTGACTTCCGCTGGTGCTGCAAAGTATTGAAACTTGGCCCGGCTGCGAAGTCCATATCTGATGACTTGGGTGGAGATGCGCTGGTCCTCATGGGACAGAGGAGGCTGGAATCGTTTCAGCGTTCTCTTGAACCCAGGGTGACCTCCAACCCGTGGGTCCCGGGGCAAGTTTCTGCGAGTCCGATTCAAAACTGGAATGCTCTTGAGGTGTGGCTCTACATATTCAGAGAGAGAGTTCAGTTCAACCCGATGTACAACAGGGGGTATCACCGGATGGGCTGCTACCTCTGTCCCGCCACTCCACTCGCCGAGCTGGAAAGCCTGAAGGACACGCACCCAGTCCTCTATGAGCGATGGTATTCAAAACTGCTTGAGTGGACAGGAAGGTATGCCTATCCTGAGGAGTGGGCCAAGCTTGGATTCTGGCGGTGGAAAAAGCTGCCAAGTGGTCAGATGAGTCTGATTGAGGAGTTGGGTCTGAAGATCAAGACTGATCGAGAAGCGCCATCCGAAGCACTTGAGCTGAATGTTGTGAAGGGTGTATCGCCATGCACATCTTCCGGATTCAGCATGGAAGGTCAGTTCTCCATGGGTTTGGACCTGAACAGGATTGCCAGGATCATGACAGTCTTTGGCAAGACACAAATGTCTGATGAACTGGGCGCATTGAGAACGCAAGCCGGTGGTATCAGTATTACCCTGTTCAGCTCAGGATCATTGGTGGTACGAGGAGAGAGCGAAGCCGCTGTCGACCGAGTCGTGAACCAGCTGCAGCGAGCAATCAGGCGGGTCGTCTTCTGTCAAGCATGTGGTTCTTGTGTCCCTCAATGTGAACAGGGGGCACTGGACTTGGAAGACGGCAGGATATCGGTTGATGAGAACAGATGCACTCACTGTCTTAAGTGTGATAACTGGCCCTGTCCCACATATCTTGAATGATCGTGTGTCATGCCTTCTCGATGAAGGAGAGGTTTGACTTCCCCCTCCTGCTACTACGCTTCGACCGCTTCTGTAACAACAGGATTTGACAAAAGGTTAATTACAGCGTCGGTTGTGGAAACGGACTCAGTGCTTTCTAGACAGCGGCGAAACATGGCGGTCTTTAGGAATGCTCACTGCTATCTCATACAAGATATACGAGATGCGCAAGTATCTAGTCCTTAGTCTGCTTATCTCTATAATCGCCATACCTATCGCCGACTCCTTTGTCATTGAACGAGACCGCAATCGAAATGAGATGTATGGGGAGGCATTCTGGATCTACGGTTTCGGCATCTACAACATGACAGACTCTCAACTGGCCAATGCACTTCCTCCGGAGTGGGGGTTTAATGATGGTCTGCACACTCTACCTGACTACTTGGGCAATATCACGTACGAATACCCTGTCTTCGGTCTCATATTCTTCGCAATCGCTGTATGGCTATACCCGGGCGTAGGTGGACTGCAACACTGGTGGTTGAACTTCCTTCTTATTCTGGTGTTCAACCTCAATCTGATTCTAGTAGCCATCCTGTTGCGGGACAAGATCTACAAGGTGCCTTGGGCACGTTTCCTGTTCGGTGGCTACTTTGTATATGGCCTCATAATGTCTGCTGGTGGGGGCAAGAACGAGCCTATCGCTGACTGCCTCATGCTGATGGCGCTCGTTCTCAGGAAGGAAGGTCAGATGAGAAAAGCCATGTTCACTCTCGGCTTGGCTGTGCAGGCCAAAATATACCCTGCAGTGATCTTTCCGATACTGTTTTTGGAGGCCCCTATTTCGGCTGTCTGGTTCTTAGTTTCCACACTCTTGACAGTGATACCATTTGCTTTTCTTGGGGCCAATTTCGGTTCACTGATCTCGCACTTCCTCAACGCTGCGAGCTATTCGCTCTACATAGTCAACCCAATGTACTACGAGCTCTTTTTCGCGACTCCAAACCTAGGTACCAACCCGCTCACGTACTACATGTGGCCTCCTGCATTGGTTCCTCTTATTATCTACGTTACATTCATGGCCTATACAATACCACTGTACCTTCCATCGAGGCAGCAGTTCCAAGGTAGAACAATAGTCCAGAAGCTGCTGGTCCTCAAGCCCTTGTATGTTTATCTTCTCCCTGCCATACTCTTCCTGTACCGCTGGGTCATGCCGTGGTACCTGTTTTGGCTCGGAATCACGATTTTCCTATTCGACGATGACAAACAGGCCATAGGGTATCTAAAGCAGCTTACCTTAGTCGGTGTGGTCTACACATATGGTTTGTTGTGCAATGCGCCCTATTTCCTGAACGGCCCACTTCCTGATTTCATGGGGAATTTCACGTCTGGCTGGTACACTCTACTAGGGCTGTCTCTCATGGTCGGACTTACCGCTTTGTCGTACTTCGCGTGGAAGTGGACCTTTGAGCGTAGGGAACAAAAAGCGCGTTTCATCCGGGAGGCTGAGGCGCGCGGTGAGCTTGTGATCTGACCTGACGTTCGCTGCCGTTGTTCCCATAGAAATCAATAATCCGCTTCCTTATCATTGTCGAGGAGTACAACCCCCCAACGTTCCCTTTTGCGAGCCTTACTATCTTCGTGCTCAAGCCATGTTCCCTGAGGCGTTTCTCAAGCCCCTCAATGTCGGTTTCTTGATCATAGCCCAGCGCTACTACATCAGGTCTATTGTCAATCACAATCGATGTATGATCATCAGTGTCATAGCCCAAGATTGCTTTGTCGACGACTTTCAAGGACTCAATCAACCGCCGTCTCTGTTCCTCGGGGAAGACAGGAGGCGCTCCTCTCTCCCTCTCAATCGTCTTGTCAAGTGCGATTACGGCAATCAGTTCGCCATCTGGTCCGGCCAATGCCCTTGCCTGCTCCAGATATGCAATATGACCAAGGTGGAGAATGTCAAACTTGCCAGCCACTAGCACTCTCTTGCCGGTCATCTGCCGCTTGCCTCCGCGTAGAACACAACTAGTCCTCGTCCACTGCTAGGAATTCGCTACCCTCAGCGATCATCTCGATACGTCGCCTAGTCTTCGTTATCTGACTGACATGAATGATGCCATTGATCTCAAGCTGCATCAGGGCCGAGTTCAGTTCAGCCTCGCTCGGTTCACCACCAAGTTCCTTCTTCAGAGCGCGCAGCAGTTCGTCATCCAATGCCACACCGTGGCGCTTCTTCAGAATGTTGACTACAAGGTTCCTGAGCGGTACAGCACTCCAAGTTGACATCTCTTCAGCACTCTCCACTCTTCATATGTATCCAGGAGGTCCGACCGAAACAACCGTGGTCCTGCGCATATCTTGGTTCAGCTTCTGGAAGCGTTCAAGGTCTTCGGCTCTGACCGATGGATGAATCGACTTCAATGCGTCCTCAAAATGCCTCCAAGACACCTTCTCGGCCTGCATGTTTTCTCTGAGTGCACGCATCCCAGCCTCCCTGCAGAGGGCTTCGATGTCACCTCCGACGAAGTACGGAGTAGCTTGGACAAGCTTTTGGACGTCGACATCTGAATCAAGGGGCATGTTGGCCATGTAGATTCGGAAGATCTCCTCACGACTCTTTTCGTCGGGTGCACCGATGTAGACGAACCTGTCGAATCGGCCCGTGCGGAGCAGAGCAGGGTCAATCAGGTCTGGCCTGTTGGTTGCGGCCAATACGAGTATGTCCTTAGTGGTTTCAAGACCGTCCATTTCAGTCAGTAGCTGGCTGATGACTCTCTCAGTCACGTGACTGTCGCCAGCGGCCATGCCTCTGGTCGGAGCAAGAGCGTCAATCTCGTCGAAGAATATAATGGCAGGAGCCGCAGTCCTAGCCTTCCGGAAGACCTCGCGGATAGCTTTCTCGCTTTCGCCAACCCACTTCGACAAGAGTTCTGGTCCCTTCACGCTGATGAAGTTCGCTTCGCTCTCGGTGGCGACAGCCCTAGCAAGAAGAGTCTTTCCACAACCTGGGGGCCCAAAGATCAGGACTCCCTTGGGTGGAGTTATACCTATCCGACGGAACGCCTCGGGTTTCTTGAGCGGCCACTCGACAACCTCAATCAGTTCCTGTTTCTCATTTGCCAGCCCGCCAATCTCTTCCCATCTGACATTCGGTATCTCCACAAAGACCTCTCTGATTGCGGATGGCTGTACCTCCCTGAGTGCCCCAAGAAAGTCCTCCGCATTCACTTCCAGTTTGTCTAGAACCTCTTGAGGGATTTCTTCCTCCTCGAGGTTGATCTGGGGCAGATACCTTCTCAGTGCCTTCATTGCAGCCTCTCTGCACAATGCTTGGAGGTCTGCACCAACGAAGCCATGAGTGACTTTGGCAAGATACTGCAGGTCGACTATGTTATCTCCCTCGGTTGTCAGCGGCATGCCTCTGGAGTGGATATGAAGAACCTCCAATCTGCCTGCTTCGTTGGGGACACCAATCTCAATCTCGCGATCAAACCGTCCGGGTCGTCTCAGAGCAGGATCGAGTGCGTTCAGCCTGTTGGTGGCTCCAATCACGACGACCTGCCCTCTTGACTTGAGGCCGTCCATCGTAGCAAGAAGCTGGGCAACCACGCGTCGCTCGACCTCTCCTTGGACATCTTCACGCTTTGGTGCTATCGCATCTAGCTCGTCAATGAATATGATACTGGGGGCATTCTCTTCAGCATCCTCGAATATCTTCCGAAGCTTCTGCTCGGACTCGCCGTAGAACTTCGACATGATCTCTGGGCCGTTGATGTGAGTGAAGTTAGCCTCCGACTCGCTTGCCACCGCCTTGGCCAAGAGAGTCTTCCCTGTGCCAGGTGGTCCATGGAGTATCAGTCCCCGCGGGGGGTCAATCCCGAGCCGCTTGAAAATCTCGGGATGACGCATCGGCAGTTCTACCATCTCACGAATCCTCTGAATTGGCTCTGCCAGCCCTCCAATCTCCTCGTATGTGACCTGAGAGGCACCGATGGTTTCGCCAGTGGGCTTCTCTGCTATCACCAGTATGGTCGAGTGTTGGACCACTACCGTGCCCACAGGCTTGATTGCGGTGACCTTGAATGGTATCGCTCGTCCGAGGATGGGGATGAAGACAGTGTCTTGGACTGTGACCGGGCAGTTCAGAAGCTTCCTCTTCACGAATTCCTCGAACCTCGGTTCCGGACGGATTGGTACTGAGGTCGGGGCCAGTGTGACATTCCTAGCTGGCTCTTCATTCGCCTTCGTAACAGTGACCTTCTCACTGAGGCTGACGCCAGCATTTCTTCTTATCCTGCCATCCATCCGAATGATTTCGTGGCCCTTGTCCCCTTGATAAGCAGGCCATGCTATGGCTGCAGTGGCTCTCTTTCCCTTAATTTCTATGATGTCGCCGGTCCTGACACCAAGCTTCTCCATAGACACGGTGTCGATTCTTACGATGAACCTGCCTATGTCTCTGTGTTCGGCTTCGGCCACTTTGAGTATTATTTCGACCACTGCCTAAACCCATCCTCCAGACTGGAAGTCCCATGGTTCAGAAACCGTAACGCCCCGCTTCTACGTCGTCAGACGCCCTGTTCCATGTTCTTTCGGTTTCCGCTCTTGAGCATTTCTCTACCTACAAATGCTCACCTACATGCATGTGGCGTTCTCACTCGCCCCGACAGCAATCAGAATATAAACTCTCACTTGGAGAGCTGCTTGTTTCCATCACACTCTGGAAACCATCTCGACCTCGACCTGTGCAACCCCTTTCAGAGAGCTTATCGCCGTTTCTATGTCATCAGTTCCTCCGAGTGACTCATCTCTTACGACATTCATCCTGAGCGCCTTCAGGCCGAATGCCACTGGGATGATCTCTGTGGCTCTGATGTCAGTCCCCTTTGGAATAGCCTTCTTGATTCGCTTGAGAAGGCTGTCAAGGTTGACGTCGACATCCTCTGGCATGACTTTCAGTGTGACTATGACTCTAGCCATTCTGTATAGCCCCCAAATCTATGGTCCGTCAAACCCACAACTAGGGCACTTGTACCTGTTTGAGAAACGCCTGCATGATTCGCAGCGCCAGATTGTGAATCCGCCGCAGGATGGACACTGGAACTTGACGCAGTTCTCTCTTGGCGAGATAGAGCTGTGACACGAAGTACATCTGATTGCTTTCATGACGGCCAAGACTATCACCAAAGAATCTTAGAAGGTGCTGGTCTTGGGGGCCCATCGGGGGACTTTTTATAAATCTACCGAACTGGAGCTGTCGTCTATTGTCCTACGACGCTGGATGTATAGTCCTGCATTGGCCAAGCCATATATAGACAGCCTGATGTAGACATCTCAGAGCGATGCTGGGGATGGTCTGTTGGGAACAAAGCTCGGCGATATAGTGAAGGCAGAAACAATCTCGCTGGGTCAGCTGAAAGGGCGGGCGATTGCCATAGATGCCTACAACACTCTCTATGCTTTCCTGTCGACCATACGCCAGCCTGACGGGACTCCATTGATGGACAAGAAAGGCCGTGTGACGAGTCATCTCAGTGGGCTGTTCTACAGAAACCTAAACTTGCTTGAGGCCGGCGTGCGTCCTGTCTACGTCTTTGATGGCGCCCCTCCAGTGCTCAAGGCCGATGAGATTCAGCGCCGACGAAGTCAGCGGGATGCCGCATTCAAAGCTTGGGAGATAGCCAGAGAAGAAGGCAGGATTGAAGATGCCCGACGAGCGGCTCAGGCAAGCTCACGACTCACATCAGAGATGGTTGAGGAGGGCAAGAAGGTGATTTCGGCGTTGGGGATTCCCATCGTCCAAGCGCCATCAGAGGGCGAGGCTGCTGCCGCGAAGATGGCGAGGGAAGGGCTTGTGTGGGCCAGCGCAAGTCAAGACAACGACTCGCTCCTCTATAACTGCCCTCGAATGATACGCAACCTTACGATTAGCGGCAGGCGTCGTGTGGCGCGTTCGAAGTCGTACAAGACCATTGAGCCGGAGCTGATAGATTTAGACCTGAACCTGAAGCACTTGGGTGTGACAAGGGAGCAGCTGATCGACATAGCCATCTTGGTGGGAACTGACTACAATCCCGGAGTAAAGGGTGTAGGTCAAAAGACTGCTCTGAAACTGGTTCTGAAGCACGGTTCACTGGAGGGCATAATTGCTCAGACAGATACAACCCTTGACTTCCCATTCCTAGAGATTCGCAGCATCTTCCTGAACCCACCTGCTGTAGACCTGAAGCCCTTGAAGTGGACTGTCTTGGATCCGGATCAGCTGACTCGGGTTCTGTGCGACGAGCATGACTTCAGTACGGAGAGAGTGCAGAGTTCAATCAAGAAGCTTCAGGAAAACCTAGAAGAAACTCTCGGTTCGACAGAGCAGAGTGCGTTGAGTGACTTCCTATGATTGTCTGGCCTGAAACCGAGTAGGTGTTTGCCTGATAGTAGATTCCGAGAATGATAAATACCGACCTGTGCATCAAAAGATGCGGAAAGGGACCCACGAATGCGTGACAGAATGACTGCAGTCCGTGCGTCTGTCGCTGACATAGTGAACGGTGAATACACCGAGGATGAGGGGGCTAAGGTGGTGTCTCCCTTCGGTGTTGAACTGAGGCGCGTGGTGCTGGTCGGCCTAGTGGTCAACAGGTACTCTGGACAGGGCTTTTCCAGTATCACCATAGATGATGGATCTCAGACGATTCGGGTAAAGGCCTGGCGAGAAGATGCTAGTTCCCTCGAGAAGATCAGTTCCGGTTCGCTTGTTCTTGTTGTCGGGAAGATACGGAAGTACAACGAAGAGATACACATTGCACCTGAGATCGTTCGTGAGCTGAACGACCCAAACTCCATGACTCTTCACACACTCGAGCGTCTTAGGGGTGTCATGACTCTAAGCGGAGTGTCAACTCCAGAAAGCTCTGGTCTTGAGGACGAGGAGATGGGCGCGGTCATCTCGGTGCAGAAGGAGTCAGGCCCTGTGGAAGATTCATCATCGGGGCTAAAGTTGAAACACATTCTGCAGTACATCCAGCAGAATGCACGGCCTGATGGCGTGCCAATCGAAGACATTGTCACGTTCTTTGGGACAAGAGGTCATGCAAAGACTGACATTCAGCTCAAGGTCATTGACCTTCAGGGGGAAGAGAAGATCAGAGAGGTCAAGGCCGGGCGCTACGTTCTAACCGAGCCGTGACCAATGCCATAATTCCGAGTCCTTTGCCCGACAGATACACTGCCCGAGCAGAAGCTTCAATAGTGCAAGCAACTTGCCCTCAAGCATGGACAACTACGAGGAGATGCTCCAGAGGGCAAGGTCTCAAGTCCCTGTTGATGCGTTCAAGAGATCCGGCGAGCGGTTTCAAGTGCCCAAGGCTCAGCTTATGGTTCAGGGCAACAGAAGCCTCTGGCAGAACTTCCACGAGATTGTCGGCGTTGTGAATCGACCGGGAAAGGAGGTCCTCAAGTACATCTCCGGACAGCTTGCAACGGCAGGGACTTTCGAGGGCAGCAATGCCGTCTTCCAAGGCAAATTCACTTCCGATGCAGTCGATGATGTGCTGGCGCACTACATAGACTACTATGTCACGTGTCCTGTCTGCGGACGTCCTGACACAGCCGAAATCAAGGACGAGAATGCATACTGGCTCCAGTGTTCGGCATGTGGTGCACGGACTTCCATAAGACCCGTCTAGATCCCGTGTGGCACGGGCTGCTTGTTGCTCTGCAGACTCAGATGGTTTCTCGAAGCTGCGATGCAACGTGCGTCGTTGCTGAGTACGTCATTGCCGGTGCAATCCTTATGGCCACATAATCCTTTATAGCCCACAAGGGTACTGAGGGCTACTGGTGCTCTCAGAATCACAGTCATCAAAGAAACTCGAGGTCCACTTGCGAATTCCACAGCGGCAGTGTGAGTCGTTTCAGAGGTCTAAGCCTGGAGGTAATTGGTTGGTCGCCGTATACATGCGGGTGCGGAAAACACTCGAACACTACCTCGTGGCCATATGTGATGAGGCTCTGCTTGGTCAGACTCTAGTCCAAGGCAAGATTCGATTCAAGGTGAGCAAGGAGTTCTATGGGGGCGAACTCGTCGACATGGAGAAGTGTCTTGAACACCTAAAGAGAGCGACGATAGTGAACATGATCGGAAACAACACAGTGAAGGCCGCAATCGAAGCCGGAATTGTCCACAAGGGGGCCGTGCTGTACATCGACGGCCATCCTCATGCACAGTGGGTCAGACTCTGATAGGCTGGTTCTTCTAGGCTGAGCCGGTCCGTGCGAACGACGGATGCCTTTCTCTCTGCTGACTCGAACTCGGACGGGCCGCATAATACGTCCACGTTTTAAGCAGAGTACATGATGGAGCACTGGCGATCGCCTTGAAGGCACCATGTTATCTCTGTGGCAAGGATGCCGTGTTAGATGGTCTGTGCGCCGAATGCTACGACAAAGAGCATCCTCTGATACGAGTTACTTCCCCATTGGAGATAGTTGCCTGTAAGCGATGCGGTTCCGTCAAGATACCCGGTGGCTGGAGGACAGTACCACTCTCGTCCTCGGAGTCAGACGAGCTAGTACGCAGACAGATAGATATTCTACTCTCGCGAGAGATTGAACGTTTCACGAATGACGTCGAAATCACTTATGATATCGAGAACCGGCTCGACAGGGTCGTGTACATCAGGGTCAAAGCCGCCGGTAGGTCTCATGCATCCCTAGAACCTCATACTGAAGAGTATCCTGTCGAGGTACGTCAGAGCTACCTGACATGTGACACCTGCGGCTTGATGAGTGGCGGCTATCACGAGGCCATTCTTCAGATCAGGGCGGACGGCCGCGATGTGACCGACATAGAGGAAGAGGAGATTCTTTCCATCGTCACCCAGATTGCTGAGAAGGAGTATGGAAAGGACGCCAAGGCCTTCGCAGCTGAAACCAAGAGGACGAGGCTTGGTTTTGACTTCAAGATGGGCTCTGATCATATGTGCCGGCTCGTAGCAGACGAATTGCAGTCTAGATACCTTGCTGATAGGAAAGAGAACTACAAGCTGATCGGGCAAGAACATGGAGGGAAAGGAAAGTATCGCGTGACAATACTGCTAAGACTGCCGCGATGGGTCGTAGGTGATTTCGTGAGGGTTGCAGGCAGACCTTGCCAAGTGACATCAATCAACCGGAACGGTGCGACCTGTCAAGACCTGGCTGATGGTCAGAGATCCACAATAAACCCCAAGAGTTCGAAGTGGCGCACACTGGAATTCTTGGCACCCCAGTCTGTTAAACGCGAGTACATGGTTCTATCTCGAGCGTACGGGCAGTCTGTTCAGCTTATGGATGCAAAGACATTCGCAATGGTAGAAGTTGAGGAAACCCCGCTGAGTTCGGAGTGGCGCTCAGGAATCAAGGTGTTTCTGGCTGAGATAGATGGTGCCCTCTACCCCCTGCCCGAGTCGGCTGCCCTTGAATCCGACACCGGGGAGGAATGATGGCTGTTCCCGTCGTACGAAATGTCTTAGCACGGATGTGACAGAAACCACTCGACCAATCTCTGTGCGAGGCCTGAGCTGCCAAAGATGAATTGAATGGATTTGTGTCGCTACGCTTAAATGCCAACGGACCCACCCGATGAGAAAGGCCCCCGATACCCCACCGTATGGCCGCTCAATGGATGATCACATTGTCTGACGACAAAGGCGTAGCTCATGACTCTGACTCCTCGTCTGAGGAACTGATAAGGGTGAGAGTACCCAAGCGGAACGAGGGAGAGATGTTTGGAGTAATAGTGCAGATGCTTGGCTTCGACAGGGTCAGAGTCAGGTGTGAAGACGGAGAAGTTCGCGTTGGCCGGATTCCGGGTCGTATGAAGAAGCGTGTCTGGATGCGAGTTGGGGACACGGTGTTGGTCGTGCCGTGGGACTTCCAGTCAGATCAGAAGTGTGACGTGATCTGGCGATACCGTGATAATGAGCTTGACTGGCTGAAGAAGAAAGGCATTCTCAAGATGTTCTGAAGTCGTAACTTCTCATTCATCCGAACCTTACGTGACATTGTGCAGGGCCCGGATTGCGAGGACTGAGCCGCGAGTTGAAACGTGTCGATACCAAATACAGGGAGATAGAGTCAGACATTGAGCGCCGGAGGACAAAACGGCGCAAGGATGATGACGAGCTGAAGGTTGTAGAGGGCGTAATAGATCCCCCAACACTCAAGGCAGTATATCGACTACTCAGTCGTGGCACGCTTCATGCGCTCTACGGTGCAATCAGCACAGGCAAGGAGGCCAATGTATACAGGGGTGTGGATTCTGATGGCAAGTCTCTGGCCGTGAAGATATACCGGGTGACCACGGCAGAGTCTGACTTCATGCTAGAGTATATCGTTGGTGATCCCCGGTTCAAGAACGTCAAACGTAGGCATAGATCGTTGATTCCTATGTGGGCTATGAAGGAATACAAGAATCTCCAGCGCTACCATGAGGCAGGAGTGCGAGTACCACGACCGATTGCCATACAGCGGAATGTGCTGGTAATGGAGTTCATAGGTGACGTTGATGAGGGTGTGCCTGCACCTTTGTTGAAAAACGTTACAATCCCATCGCCGGCCGATACTTTCGACGAGGTAATAGGGATGATTGACTTGGCATACAAGAAGGCTGGCTTAGTGCACGCAGACCTAAGTGAGTACAACATCCTGTGGTACAATGGACCCGTCTTCATTGACGTGTCGCAGTCTGTACTCACGAATCATGAAAATGCAGAGCGGTATCTCTATCGAGACCTTGAAAACGTCACTGCATACTTCCAGAAGCTGGGCGTAGAAACCGAGGACCCCAAGGTCATAATGAAATACATCGTTACCCCTGGTGAAGCATGAGATGGCGTTTCAGGAAACTATCAGAGTGCCGGCAGACAGGGTTGGCGTGATTGTCGGTCGTGACGGTAGAGTCAAGAGAAGAGTCGAGCAGTTGACGAACGCGCGGATAGAAGTCACTCCAGACGGAGTTGTCACTATAACAGGTTCTACCGAAACCGCCAACCCGGTCCTCACTTGGAAGGCTCGTGACATTGTCCGTGCAATGGCGAGAGGGTTCAGCCCCAGGAACGCGTTGACTCTCATCGACGAGGATGCGAGGCTCGTCGTAATATCACTACGTGACAGTGTCGGGTCGTCTCCAGACCAGCTGAAGAGAGTGGCAGGTAGAATAATAGGAGAGAGCGGCCGGACTAGGAGGGTGGTTGAGGAGATCACTGAAACCAAAGTCTGTGTCTACGGTCGGACCGTTTCCATGATTGGGACTGACCCCGGGCTAGAGTATGCCACACGAGCACTCACTATGTTAGTTGAGGGTGCACCCCATGCAGTGGTCTACAAGTATCTTGAGAAGATGCGCCGAGAGATGAACCGTCAGAAGGCCGAGCTTTGGGATACGGCCTGAACGTGATGAGCACGTCAATGTAATACCCGGCTCTAATAGGGCTCGCCCTTATCTGCGACCTGAGCAGCATGAGCCAACAGATATCTGGCGGAGAGGCATTCACAAGCATTTCTCCTGCCGAGTTCTTCTACCGGAACCGTCAGATGGCAGGTTTCGGCAACTCAACACTCGCAGTCTACTCGACGGTGAGAGAGCTCGTTGAGAACAGCCTCGATGCATGCGATGACTCTGGACGTCTTCCTATCGTGACTGTTGACATTACCACAAAGGATTCGGACTTAGTTTCGGTCACCGTTTCGGACAATGGCACAGGAGTTCCGTACGAGCATGTTGCAGAGGCCTTTGGGAAAGTGCTCTTTGGCAACAAGTACAGCGCAAGACAGAGGCGTGGGACTTTCGGTCTTGGTGCCACGATGGCTGCCTTGTATGGGCAAGTGACCACCGATTGTCCTTTGGAGGTGCACACTCAAACAGGAGAGTCTACAGGCAAAGCATACCGGTTGTTCATTGATATAGAACAAAATGTACCCGTCGTAGACACAATAACAGATCTCAGTAGGGACGGCCCGGGTACATCTGTCACAGTCCATCTGAAAGGTGACTTCAAGCGTGCACAGGACCGTGTCCTCGAGTACCTTCGAATGACTAGTGTTACCAGTCCTCATGCAAGATTACTGCTCCGAGTCAATGCAGTCACACAGGCTGAATTCGGCCACTGGACTGATACTCTGCCGAAGCCAACCACGGCTTCGAAGCCTCATCCTAGGGCCGCAGATGTTGAGCTACTGAAAAGGATGATTGCAGACAACAATGAGAAGCGGCTGAAGGACTTCCTAACAAGCTCATTCCAGCAGATTGGAGATCGCACGGTGTCAAGATTGCTCAAGTACGTGTTCCTTGACCCTCGCAAGAATGTTGGATCGTTCACACGTGAGGAGGTATCCCATCTGAGCGCGGCGCTCCGCAGCTTCGATGGCTTCGGCCGTCCCGAGGCTGACTGCCTGAGCCCGCTGGGCAAGGAGGTCTTTATGACGTCAGTAGGCGCGACGTTCGAAGTGTCGTTCAGCGCATACTCAAAAAGAGAGCCGTCTGAATGGGATGGAAATCCCTTCATCATCGAAGGGGTCTTGGCAATCGGACCTAGATTTCCTCCGTCTGAGGTCCCGACCCTCTACAGGTTCGCCAACAGGGTTCCTCTGCTCTACGACTCGAGCGAGGACGTCTTCATGAGAGTACTGAAGAAGATTGACTGGACTCGATATGGTCTGACCGTTCCTCAGTCAGTTTCGGTGTTTGTTCATTTGTGCTCTACGCGAGTACCCTATAGAGCCGCTGGAAAACAGTCGATAGCTCCAATTCCCGAGATTGAGGCAGAAGCACTCCCTTTCTTTAGAGAGCTGGGAAGGGCTTTATCCAAATCGGCGGAGAGGGTAGCGCGTTCGGCCCACGATATCAAGAAACGCCGGGAGTTCATCAAGTCCTTTGGAATGGTGGCAGGATTCGGAGCAGCTCTAGCCGAGTCAGAACCCCCACCTACTGACCATCTTGTAGCTTCTCTCTTCGAGGTGAACGATGATGTCTGATGTCACTGCCCCTCAAAATGCTCTCACGCTACTGGGAAGACGAGTCGTCCAGAGCATCATTGAAGGCAGCTTTCCCACGCTAGAGATACCAGATCGAAGTACTGAGAACATAGTTTTCGACCCAGATCAGCGTCAGTTCGTCCTTGGTGGTTCTCGAGTGGTAAGGGACTCGAGCAACATCAGGCATGTCAAGAGC
Source organism: uncultured archaeon (assembly GCA_964631415.1). GTDB lineage: Archaea > Asgardarchaeota > Thorarchaeia > Thorarchaeales > Thorarchaeaceae > OWC5. The sequence goes on from CAZVZC010000001.1 coordinate 147,338, forward strand.
TTCGCGCAGCTGCTCTGGACTGCATACTTCGCGAAGGAACTGCTAAAGGCCTCTCGCACTAGCACGCTCAGAGACCTGTACTACTCAAGTGAGGCCTTCGGCGTGAAGTTCACAGACCAATCCGAGTCGGACCGTGTTGTTACCGATCTAGAGTCCCTGACTGGTCTCGCTCGAGAAGACTTTGGTGTGTTCCCAGAGGAGCACTCATCGGTCTATGGGCAGGTGACGATGCGCTACACGGTGCCAGGTTATGATGGGCGCGAGGTGGAACTGACTGTTAGCCCCGATGGGCTGCCTATTGGCCCTGCACTGATGACAGCAGAGCCTGTCAGAACCGACGCTGAGATTGTACTGGCAGTTGAGTCCGGTGGGATGTTTGGGCGATTGATAGAAACGCGGGCTTGGGAGCGGTTCAGGGCGGTTCTAGTTCAGCTCGGAGGACAGCCACCAAGGTCTACGCGCCGGCTGATGCGTCGTCTTCACGAGGCGCTAGGACTGCCGGTTTACATATTCACAGATGGCGACCCTTGGGGTATGCATATTGCCCAAGTCATCATCACCGGCAGTGCAAATGCCGCTCATGTCAGAGGGCTCACTGTGCCGGATGCCAAGTGGATAGGAGTCACTCCTGCTGATATCAGCAACTATTCCCTTCCGACCGAACAAATGAACGATGCCGATCTCAAGAGATTGGATGAGTTGACCCAAGACCTGAGATACGCGGACAGTGCTTGGCAGGAACACATTCGGGGTTTCAGAGAGCTACGACGAAAGGCGGAACAACAGGCTTTCAGCAGGTATGGCATGGACTATGTCGTTGATACATATCTGCCAGACAAGCTACACTAGAGCCATCCAATCCCCAACGGGTATGCCAACAGAAGCAAGAGGACGCCTGAGTAGGCAAGCACTGCTTGGAGCAGGACAAGCAGCATGACGTTCTTCTTCTCAGTCATTCTCTTGGAGAGATACGGCAGTAACCAGTACATCGTGAATGGTCCGGCTACTTCCAGCGTTCCGTCAGGACGCGGCGATGCGAACTTTGCATACTTCGCACCAGAACGTTTGACATGTATTCTGTATATGATATACATCACGAAGTTCGCAAGGTAAGTAATGAAGAGTATCGCAGCCAGCCTGTCCATGTTGCCGAGTATGAGTGCAGCGGCCATCGTTGCTCCCAGTGGCAGAATGCCGACGTCGCCTGACAACACCCTTGCGGGATACCAATTGAAAACCAAGAACGCAACGGATGCCCCAAGTAGTGCACCTGCGATGGTTGCTGCGTCAATCTGCGCCTGTGCGGTGCTCCCTGGTGTGAAGAATGGTGACAGAACCACATAGACCACCAGTGCTGAGGAATTCACACTGGCTAGTCCCGCCTCAAGACCGTTCATGCCGGCATACATATTGGTGGCATCGATTATGAAGGTCGTCATGAGAGGTACTACGACGAGCGGGTACAGTATGCCTAGATTCACTGTGCCTATCAGCGGCAACGAAAAGGTCGGAGTGCCTACACTCATAGCAACCATGGGAATCGACGCGAGCAGAGGGAGGGCGATCTTTGTCCTGTTTCTGAAGTCCAAGTTGTCATCAAGCAACCCAATCAGCCCTGCCATCAGGATAGACACCAGCGCCGCCATGAGCGATGGAGCAACAACCTCTTGCTCCTCAAACGTGGTGATTCCGATGACAATCAGCAGCGCTGTCACTACCGCAAAGAGCACGATGATGCCGCCCCCCTTTGGTATCACTGGTCTTTCCGGTTTATGGACATCAATCCCCGTCTTACCTTTCTCGATGAGCATCCTGATAGTGCTAGGCATAGCTATTATCACGAACACGAATGCAATCACAATGGCAACCAGAATCATGAGCATGCTAGAGTCTTCCGGGTCGGGCTGACTCTGGCTGGGTTTTACACTTTTCGGATAATGACTGCTCTGCCATGCTATTCTTTCTGATGTCGAAGGTACATTTCGTGTATGTACGAAACGTATTTAACGACTCCAGAAACTCGACCGCATCGTTTGCGACTGGGCCAGCCCAGAGGCGACAAGTCGCTGAGAACCTCGTCTGCGGTGACAAGTCTTGAGCCTGCTCCATACAAGAATAGTGCCTCTTGCTCTTTTCATGCTGCTCTTCACAAGCAGTCTGGCGGTACTTGCTCCATCGGTGATGACGCCGGTACTGAGAACGCCGGTCCAGGACTCACAAGGATACACCGTGGCAGGGTTGGCTTCGAATGCATCTATTCCCTATATGGATTGCCACTATGGTCTTGCGGATGGCATAGTCGATCCGAGGGAGTACTCCTACAACTACACAGACCCGGTCAGCGGGATCACAGTCTACCTTGAGCACAACTCTACAGTCCTGTTCGTTGGGCTCACTGCTCACACATCAGGCTGGATTGGTCTTGCTTGGATGAACTACACTGAAGGCTTCACTACAGACGGCATCAATGGCAGTGACCTGATTCTTGGCTATGCCCCGGACACTCCCCATGAAGTCGTTCAGAGGGTCACAGGTTCAGAGGCTGTCACCGTGCATTACAGACTGTTCCTGAGAAACGGAACGCTACTCCAAGAGGGTAATGTACCTGATGACACCTCTACAACAGCAATTCGTGATGAAAGCCTTCTTGATGGCTACAAGCGCCAAGTGTATGGCATGAGGATTGGGGAAACACGGCACTTCATGATTCCCGCCGCTGAGGGGTACACGACATCTACCGATTCTCTGTATGGTCAAGACTTGGAATATGTCATAACACTCACCCGGATTGGCACTGATTTCAACAACCCCGCCCGGTCAAGCCGCATCACGTACAGTGATTGTCATGGAATCAGCACCTTCCAACACCTCGCTGACGCCAATCGGAGTCAGATACTCGCAGCAAATGCCAGCGACGATGGCACAACAACGCAGCTTGAATACTTTATCAGAATGAACAGCACCGATACTAACGACATTCCACTGCTGAACGCCACGGATGTCTGGTATCCTTTCGCATTCATGTTCGGTGCAACAGAGGACTTCAACACTCTTCCTGTTCAGCATAGCGACTGGTCGAGCCCTCTTCTAGTCAAGCTGATGCCCAATGAGGCACCCACAATCGTTGTCAAGAGCCCTGGGGAAGACGAGCCCGTTGCATGGGTGACCAATGTCAAGGTCAATGCAACGGACAACACTTTTGTCAGGCGTGTTTTCTATCGCATAGACGATGAAAACTGGACAGAACTAGACTATAACTTCCAGACGCTTCTGTGGGAGTCCATCCTTGACCTCTCTAAGTATGAGAATGGCACACATGTATTCCGTTTCAATGGGACTGACCCATCAAACGTGACCACCGTCATCTCGACGAACGTGACAATCAGCCGACCCTACGTTCCGTTACTGGGAATGAGACTTAGTGTAACAAGGACAGTGACCACACTTCTGTTTCACGGCACACAGGTGACAGACGAGTTCACAGTCCGGAACAACGGCTCGGCCCCGATTGGAGCCATCGAGCTGTTCCTGCCGCAACCTTTCACCTCGCATTTCCTCTCATTGACAGCAGAGGACGGCTCGGCGAAACAACTCAGGGTCGTGCAACTTGATGATGTCGGAGGCATGATGCACTGGAGAGTCCACTTCGCTGAAACCGTTGGCTTTCAGGAGTCTTACGTCGTGAAGATGGTGATGTTCCTTCACTCATTGCACACTCTGACCAACTTCGATTCAAACCTCTACGAACTCAGGTTTCTGAAGTATCCAGTTGTCCCTTATGTCCTCAGCTCCGCATCGCTCAGCATGGGTCTTAGGAGTGGCGACACCGCTCAAGGGGTGTCACCAGAGGGCAGAGCCAGCAATCTTCCACCAATGAAGATCGAGGAGTTCACGCTCCCGCTGAAGTCATACACGCCGCTGATAGTGGCGACGCGTGTCACTACAGTGACTGTAGACCCTTGGGGTTGGTTGACATATCACGAAACGATTTCGATTGAGAACATAGGACCTGCGAAGGAGAGCACTTTTGCGTTCACGTTCCCAACGTACTCGACGGACATCAAGGTCTATGATGAGGTGGGAATACTACAGAAGTCACAGAAGACTATAGAGGGCGACCTGTGGAACCAAACGATCCGATTGGACGTCAATCTGAATGAGCGTTTTGGGGAAGTCCAGTCATTCTGGCCCGGCTTTCGCTACACATTCCAGATAGACTACAAGGTCTTGGCCTCTAGTCACCAGAGCCCGGCCAGCGGAGCGAGTCTTCTGACGATTCCGATGGGCACATTGGGATATATGACAGTCACGACGCATACTGTTGATGTGGTCCTACCTGCCTCAGTCTATGTCTTGGAGGTGTCTAAAAGCTACAGACTTCTATACGGCGTCTTTGATGACACGCTGAGATTCGTGAGCACGAACACAACTGAGAATAACCCACCGACCGTTACGTTACTCTATCGCACCTCCCTGTGGGTCGCGATGAGGCCTCTTGCCTTCTCACTCATCTTCGGACTCTTTGCTTTCGCCTACGTTGCGTACAGGAAACTTAAGCTACCCGCGGCGATGGTCACGATCGCAACTTCAGAGGAAATAGCTGCAGAGGCCCAGCAGACTGGTGCACCTCCCGAGCTTCTCAGAAGGTTTGCGAGCACCTATTCGAAGAAGACCTCACTGGATCTTGACTTGGAGAATCTGGAGGCAGCATTGAAGCGAGGAAAAGTGAAGAAGAGAGAATTCACGATTCGCGAGGGCGACATAAAGACTCAGCTTGAAAAGATTGACAAAGAGCTAAGTGGTCTCAAGGATGAGGTTATGTCCCATGGACCCAAGTATAGGGACATGGTCGCACAGCTTGAGCTGCACGAAGAGCGAATTGCTGGTGCAAAGGCCGGTCTCAATCAGCTACTTATCCGGAAGAAGAAGCAGAGAATCAGTGCCGGGGCCTTCGAGAAGACGCGCCAGGACTATCTCAAGGCTATCAAGAAGGCGATAGCTGCCACAGACCGCATCCTCCTGTCAATCGAAGAAGAAGCTGGAGAGTTCTGATTTCCAGTCCCATTTAGCAAGTCTTATCACATATGAAGAGGACAAGAGATGCCCTAATGGGGGATGCCGTTATGGCCAGAAGTACACCCTTTGACAGAGAGAAAGTCAGCGTGCGCAAGACTTTGGGTTCGGGCACCAAGTCCCTAGAGATGTATCAATACTTGAGCAGATCCCCGAAGGTCCAGTCTTATCTTCGCAGTGCCAACCGTATGGCAGTGTCCCGGCTGGGATACACAGACCATGGTCCGGTTCATGCTGAGGTGGCCACGTGGAATGCACTCACAGCCTTTGATATCCTTGTTCAGACATTCCGCCCCAATGTTGTTGCAGAGGGGATTGGTGACACGGATGACGCACGCATGGTCGTGCTGGCATCCACTTATCTACATGACATAGGCATGGTCGTTCACCGCAATGAGCATCCCCAAGCCGCAGTTCCTCTTGCCAGTGTGATTCTAGATGAGAAGCTCGCAGAGCTCTATGAGGATCCCGGAAAGGCGACGGACATTCTGTCATTCATGCTCCATGGAATATACGCACACGATGATGACACACAGTGTCTGACTTTCGAAGCCGGTGTCACCAAGCTGGGTGACGGTTGTGACATGACAAAGGGTAGGACTACCATTCCATTTCAGAAAGGCAAGGTGGACATCCATTCACTGAGCGCCATGGCAATAAACGACGTCATACTTGAGCGTGGTACTGAGAAGCCTCTTCAGATAACGGTCGATATGGACAATCCAGCCGGCGTATTCCAAGTCCAAGCCGTTCTTGAAAAGAAGATATCAACGTCGGGACTGAGTGACTATGTTTCTATAGAGGCTCTGGTGAACGGTGACCGATTGGTCTTGTCTCAAGTCAAGAGGCTCTTCAGAGTTGAGATGGCAGACTCTCCGCCTTCAATAAGCGTCAAAGAGAAATGATGTATGGTAGCCCCGCCAGGGTTCGAACCTGGGTCGGCGAGGGTCTTCACCCCATAGGCTCGAGGCTATGTGGTTCCAAAACCCGCCATGCTGGACCACTACACCACGGGGCTGTTTCTATCAGATGATGACTTTGATGAGCATATCAGGTTTCGGATGTGAGGCCAAAGGGCACTCCATTCTTGAGTATGTCGACAGGGATGCGGTCCTTCCACCTCTCCAGAAAGGCGTTCTCCTCTTTCCTCTGTCGTCCATCCAGTCTCAAGTCATCCGGCAGCATACAGGGGATTCCCTCAATGACCGGATACCATCGGCCGCATTTGGGGCATGTGATCAGCGCCTCATCGATTTCCTCCACTGCCTTTTCCTCTGCCTCCACACTGTGTGCTTCATATACTTCAAGATGGAGTTCGTTCCTGCAGTCACTACGAGGACAGACCAAGATTTCCATCAGCCAGCGCTTCATTCACATTCTCTCCCTGACCTGTTCTGGTTCAACTGTAGCAGTTTAAAAACAATTCTGGAAGGCCGTGCCCCTGACCAATCCAAAAGCGTATTTGGCGGACATGTCGCGCCTTGAGTCGCACCAAGTGCAGGCCGGTGTACTGTCATGGAGTCCAGACACCCATACCTTCCAATCACAAAAGAAGCTGAAGAAGAGATGCTCAAATCGATTGGACGCAAGTCGCTCGAAGAGCTATTCTCTACCATTCCCGCGAAGTTCAGACTGAAGCGTGAACTGAAGATACCTGATTCACACAGTGAGCTTGAGGTCACACGCCGGATTCAGGAACTGGCTGGCAGGAACCGATCCAGAGAGGATGGCCGCATCTTCCTAGGATCCGGGGTTGGATTGCATTACATCCCAGCAGCAGTCCGTGCCCTAGCAGGGCGCTCTGAGTTCGTGACGGCGTATACAAGCTACCAACCCGAGATAAGTCAAGGAATGCTTCAGACACTCTTTGAGTACCAGAGTCTCGTGGCGGAGCTCTTGAGCATTGATGTTGTTAACAGCAGCATGTACGACATGGCCAGTGCTCTTGCGGAAGCCGCAAGGATGACGGTCCGCGTTGGTGCGCGGCGATCACGCTTCTTGGTGCCCAGTACAATCAATCCAATGCACTACAGAGTACTGTCTACATACGCCGAACCTGCTGGTATTGAAATACAGAAGGTGGCGTACAATCACGTCACCGGACTGATGTCGATGGCCGATCTCAAGTCGAGAGTAGATGACACAGTCGCAGGAGTCTATGTTGAGAACCCGAGCTATCTGGGATTCATAGAAACTCAAGTCGACGAAATCAGTAAGGTCGTACACGATGCAGGTGCATTCCTCGTTGCCGGCGTAGACCTGCTGTCGCTAGGTGTCATGCGTCCTCCGGGCAGCTATGGTGCCGATATAGTCATAGGTGAGGGACAGGAGCTGGGATCGCCCGTGTCCTACGGCGGTCCGCTTCTGGGAGTATTCGGATGCAAAATGGACAGACGGCTTGTCTATCAGATGCCTGGGCGGCTCGTAGGCATGACAAGGACCACTGCAGAGCCCTACGAACGGGGTTTTGTCCTGACTCTGAGTCCGCGTGAACAGCATATCCGAAGGGAGAAGGCAACAAGCAACATATGCTCGAATGAAGCCCTGCTTGCAGTCACTGCCGCCATCTACCTATCACTTTTGGGTCCTGCTGGCCTGAAGCAGATTGGCGAAGCAATAGCCTACAGGTCAAACTATGCTGCAAAGGAGCTCAGTACAATACCTGGAGTAATAGCCCCGGCGATTGGCAAGTCTGTCTGGAAGGAGTTTGTGGTTCGATTCGAGAAGGGTGTGTCTGCTAAAGTTGTGCATGATGGTCTTCTGGCCCGCAACATGCACGGTGGTCTATCACTGACCAAAGAGTTTCCTGCTCTTGGTGAGTCAATGCTACTCAGCGTGACAGAAGTCCACACCAAGGCCATGATAGATGACCTTGTGAAAGCAGTGAGAAACACTGTCACACGAGGAGGTAGCCGCTGATGGTAACTCGAGCCATTGATGATAGCAAGGTCCACCAAGCCAAGTGGGACGAGCCATTGATTTTCGAGCGTTCCACTCCTGGAGTGGTAGGACACGTGTTACCCGCTGTTGAGGATGGTATAAGGAAGGCAGTAGGTCCGATGGAGTCTCTTCTACCCGAGCAGATGCGACGCATGCAGCCGCCAAAACTCCCTGAGGTTTCGGAACTGCAAGTCATACGCCACTTCACACGCTTGTCCCAGATGAACTTCGGAGTCAACTTGGGGACCTATCCACTGGGCAGTTGCACCATGAAGTACAACCCAGCAGTGAATGAGTGGGCTGCTGCACTACCTGCGTTTGCATCCTTGCACCCACTGCAGGATGTGTCAACTGCACAGGGTTCATTGGAGATGATGTGGGAACTCGAGCAGTGGCTGGGTGAGATAACTGGCATGGATGCAGTGACACTACAGCCCGCAGCGGGAGCCCATGGAGAGCTGACTGGTGTGCTCATCATGCGGCAATACCATAAGTGTGTCACAGGAGAGTGCACTCAGCGGAACGAGATGCTGATTCCCGATGCTGCACATGGCACGAATCCCGCATCAGCAGCCATGGCCGGTTATGAAGTGGTTGTGATACCTTCCAACAAGGAAGGGTTTGTTGATACTGATGCGCTCAAGAGCGCAGCCGGTCCTCACACAGCTGGTCTGATGTTGACAAACCCGAACACAATCGGCCTGTTCGAGAAGAACATAGAGGAGATTGCAGGGATAGTACACGACGCGGGCGGCCTACTGTACTATGACGGCGCGAACTTCAACGCAATTGTGGGTGTGGTTCGCCCTGGTGACATGGGGTTCGATGTGGTGCACATGAACCTCCACAAGACTTTCTCGACGCCACACGGCGGGGGCGGCCCCGGCTCAGGTCCAGTCGGTGTGAAGCAGAATCTTGCTGAGTTCCTGCCGGTCCCTCGGGTCGTGAAGAAGAAGAATGGCAGCTTCGACTTGGACTATGATCTACCGCGGTCGATTGGCAAGGTCCATGGCTTCTATGGCAATTTCGGGATTCTGCTCAGAGCCTATGCATACATATACGCACTGGGCCGACAAGGACTCAAGAGAGCATCTGAAACCGCAGTCCTCAACGCAAACTACTGTGGGTATCACGTTAGTCGAATTCCGGGCTTCAGTCTGCCATACTCCCAAGACGCTCCGCGGATGCATGAGTGTGTTGTCTCAGCAGAGGACCTAAAGGCCAAGACGGGCGTGGCGGCTATGAACGTGGCAAAGCGTCTTCTCGATTTGGGAGTTCATGCTCCAACTATATACTTCCCGGTGATAGTGCCTGAAGCACTCATGATCGAACCTACTGAGTCTGAGTCAAAACAGGAGCTGGACGCGCTTATTGAAGCAGTGCGACGGGTTTCTGACGAGGCGTTTCAGGACCCTGACAGAGTCACTAGCGCTCCGCACAACACCGCTCGTGGTCGTCTTGATGAATACAGAGCTGCCCATCCGAAGACACTTACTCTCTCGTGGAGAATGCACTTGGAGCGGGAAGCCGAAGAAGGCGAAAACTAGGCGAAACTGAGCTCGACCAACGCCCTACCAAAAACATTAGAGCGTTTCGAGGAAGACAACGAAACAGCGATGATGATTCAGAAGAGAGTCGGTCGCCACAATATCGTTCTGGACGCTAGGCCTGTCGGGAACGACTTGCTGGTGGTGATTTACGGTGGCGATGAACACCACATTGGCGCCGTCGCGGTGGCCTATCCTACAATGAGTCACTACAGAGAAAAAGGCACTGTCAGTCTAAACTCCTTGACGCTACCTGGGCACAGTGACTACGTCGTGGCAAACTCCGCAGCAGAGAAGATATGTAAGGCCCTACGGATCACCACAGTAGTGACTGTCGGTATTCACATGGAAAACGCGTCAAAAGAGGAGATTGAGGGAGCAGTCAAAGCCGCCGACCTGATGGTGGATGAGATGATTGCCCACCACAAAAGGCCGCCGTAACGATTGGAGGTGTGTCGGTTGCGAATTGTGTTCAAGTCCTTTGGTCAGCTGCGGAAAGTGCTCGGTAGTCAGTCGATTGAGATAGATGTGCCAGAGCAGTCAACGATACGTGATGTCATTGACAGGGTGATAGCCATTGGTGGTGCAAGCGTGAAACGGCAGGTTATGGAGGGTGACCGAATCAGTGGGAGTCTGATAGTGTTGCTCAACAAGAGGGACATTGACACGCTCCAAGGGGCCAACACTATTCTGAACAAAGACGATGAGGTGGCTATACTCCCGCACGTTCAAGGGGGCACATGACAGTCGCTCAGAGGTAAGGCAATCTTGGACGCATTAGCTCTTGCCCTGAACGGTGATATCGATGATCTTTCCAGTCTTTGCGCTGGCTCTAGCCGCGTCTACTATACGAAGGGCTCCAACGCCATCATCAAGACCCACTTTTGGGGTTCCCCCGGTTTCTATGCATTTCAGGAAGTCGTTTATGACCTCCTGAACTGGTTCCCCATAGACCTTGATCGTCGCACCTCTCTCAGGCAGATTGATAGTCCTGTTGTCTGCTGACGGTTCCTGGTCCAAATCCTGCACCTTTATGATCTGACCAAACAGGTCCAGAAGCAGAGTTCCTTTAGTCCCGGAGATGTCCATCTCCCTTCTTCTGCCTGCATACTGTCTAGACAGATGAAAGACGTGTTGAGTACCCGTTTCGAACTTGACGAGCACGGTGGCTGAGTTGAGGACGCCTCTCTCGGAATCACACTGTGCATACAGCTTTGCACGGCCACTGCTTATCCTTGCCATTATGTCAAAGTCGTGGACTCCTATGTCCTCGAAGACATCACCGAGTGAAGCGATTCTCGAAGGTTGGACGAAGCCCCTCCTGTCATGAATGACTGTCCGAGGGGTGCCAATGGCCCCGGCCTTTATCAGAGCGATTGCTCTCTCGACCACGGGGTTGTAGATCTCGGAGTGGGAAACGATGGTGACTAGCTTCTTTGCACGGAGTACGCCCGCAACCCTATTCGCATCTTCGAGCGTGCTGGCCAACGGTTTCTCTATCAAGATTCCCTTGAGCTTGTCATAGCTCTTGGCGATCTTTTCTGCAATACTGGCGTGTGTGAATGTTGGCGTTGATATGATAACCCCATCCAATGGGGTTTCTGCGATCATCGATTCGAAGTTGCTGTATGCCTTCACACCGTAGATGGCGGCGATTTTCTGTGCTCTCTCGAAGTCGGTGTCTGCCAGAGCGGCCAATGCACGCATATTGCCGAGTATCCTCGCGTGTATTTGCCCCATGTTGCCAACACCGATTATCCCTATCCTTGGAATCGCCATCTTTGAGAACCCCTGTGGTTTCGCCTCTGTCGAGCCCCAGATTCCCTTATAGGTTGCTCTCTTGCATGGAACAACAGAGCTGTTTCAAGAAGCATGATGGTGCGGAGGGAGGGATTTGAACCCTCGATTCGAGCGCTCAAGCAAGAGCTAGGAGCGTACCCCTACGAGACAGGCGCCTCAGGCCTGCGCCTTTGACCTAGCTTGGCAACCTCCGCAGTTTCCTCGCAATTCCTGTGCAAACCAATGATAAGGATTACTATGGGCTTGCCAACTCATTCTGTCAGAGGTCTGGCCGACCATCAGTTGGAGCCAACATGCACAAAGACGGATTCATGTGTAGGTGAAACCATACTTGTCCGACGTCCTGTTGACACCAGTAGAATGAGATGGAGCCTCGGGCGGGATTTGAACCCGCGACCTTCCGCTTTGACGGCCTGTGAGGGTGTGGCTCACAGAGCTTACGAGGCGGATGCTATAGCCTCTAAGCCACCGAGGCCCGACTGGAGGGCAACGCCTCTCAGGGCGCTAAAAGGTTTATCATTGTTGTGGACAGAGAACAGTAGAGGTACGACTCATGACCCTCCATGACATCGGCGAACGCGGCTTTCTAGCAAGCATACAGAGTATGGTGAAACAAGTACCAGGTGCCCGGCTAGCGTTCGATGACGATGCTTCCGACATTCCGCTCGCCGGAGGCAAGCACATGGTAATCAAGGTTGATACTTTCAACAGTGGTTCCGACTGGCTGCCAGGCATGACGGAGGCCCAAGTCGGTAGGAAAACCGCAGTCTTGGCAATGAGCGATCTGGCCGCTAAGGGGGCGGCACCCATTGCCAGCATGTTGTCCCTTTGTGTGCCAAAGGACCGAGAGGTGAACTCGGTCAGGGAAATGATTAGAGGTTACTCGCAGTATTGCATGATGAATGGAGCCAGCTTCATAGGCGGTGACATGGGCACCTCATGTGAAACGGTGCTCACGGCTGTCATGCTCGGCACTGCAGTAGGAGATCGAATCGTAGCCAGAAATGGCGCAATGAGTGGTGACATCGTCGCTGTGACAGGTGTGTTCGGACTAACATCTGTCGCTTTCAGAATACTTCTCGACGGGTTGAGTTCTTCAGACACACTAAGGAGTCGAGCTCTGACTGCAGTCTACAGGCCAGAGATCAACTTGCGCCTTGTTCCAGCGCTTGCTCAGGCAAAGGCCGTCACAGCGAGCATGGACAGTAGCGATGGTCTGGCAATCACACTCAACACCATAGCGTCGCAGAGCAATCTTGCATTCAGTATCGACAACCTTCCCGTGGCAGAAGGTGTCGCCGAGTTCGCAGAATCACACGGCTTCAATCTCCTCGATGTGGTGGCGAGAGGAGGCGAGGAGTTCTCGCTCGTTCTCACGGTTCCCGCAGACAAATGGGACAAAGCCATGTCGATAGCGCGTCAGAGCCATGCCGAGCTGATTCCCATTGGCCATTCGCACGAGGGCAATGGCGTCCTGTGGGAGAGTCCTGAGGGACCTGTCGTCATACCCCCTGTAGGCTATGATGACTTCAAGGAGTGGAGTTAGCTGGCCCGCATTGTCATTGTAGATGGATATGTGGATGAACCGACTTGCCTTGGAGTCCCGCCTTACATCAGCCCATATCCCCGATACATTGCTGGAGCCATTTGGACACATGATCCTCATGCAGACGTAGTCTACGAAACAATCGACCAAGTCAGAATCAATGTTGATGCTGCCCGGTCTGTCTGGATGCGTGCACAGGCACTGATCCTTATTGCAGGCATGATTGTGCCAGGAAAGTACTTGGGCGGTACTCCAATCTCCGTCAGGGAGGCCAAGGAGTTCTTCTCGACAAACGCTCTTGTTGATGTACCAAAGCTCCTGGTCGGTCCATGGGCACGTTTCGGATGTGGACTTGACGGAGGCAGGCTTGCACTGAGTTCCGACGTTCTCTCCCCTCCCTTCGACTACATTGTTCGGGGGGATGCAGAAGTGGTGATTGCAGGTCTCGCCCAAAACAGCTGGGACTTTTCGTCTGTCGATTTCAATCAGGTCAGGGCAGGGCCTCAGGAGATTGAAGAGTATGCGCTCAGAGGGAGTGCCATTGTCAATCAGCATCCTGGTCATTCAAAGAAGCACCTGATATGTGAAATCGAAACCTACCGAGGCTGTCCTCGATACATCACTGGTGGTTGTTCCTTCTGTGTTGAACCCCTTTATGGTCCCCCTGCACAACGGGAGCCAGATGGCATAGCGAGAGAAGTCGGGGCGCTCTATGAGCACGGAGTCAGGGCCTTCCGTATCGGACGACAGGCAGACTTGTTCACTTATGGATCAAAGGAGATGGGCGAAACAGAGTTTCCAACGCCTGCGCCGCAAGTCATTGAGTTACTCTTCTCCAAGATACGGAAGGCCGCGCCAGATCTTGAAGTTCTGCACATAGACAACGTCAACCCGGGCACAGTCGCAAGGCATCCAGAAGAGAGCAAAGCTGTGACCCGAGCAATCATGAAGCACCACACCCTGGGTGATGTGGCCGCCTTCGGACTGGAATCACTAGACCCCGAGGTGAAGAAACGTAACAACCTCAAGGTGACCGCCGAAGAGGCCATGACGGCGATAAGGATTCTAAACGAAGTGGGAGGCCAGAGACCGCCATGGGAGTTGCCACATCTGCTCCCGGGCATCAACCTTCTGTATGGCTTGCCGGGCGAGAGCCGAAGGACCATGCAGTACAATATGGACTTCCTGAAGGAGGTGCTGGACCAAGGACTGATTGTCAGGCGAATCAATATAAGACAGGTTGTCAGGTTCCCGAATACGCGGATATTCACGGATGAGAAAGGCGGACTGAAGCATAACGAGTTCATACGACACAAGGAAGAGATCAGGCAGCAGATTGACCAAGTCATGATCAAAAGGGTGGCCCCATATGGAACGGTGATTCGTTCAACATACGTCGAGGGGCGCGAAGGAAACCTGCACCTGATGCGTCAACTCGGTACATACCCTCTGCTTTGCCACATGCCTATGGGTCCGGACATTCCACCTTTATGCAACGTGTTCGTTGTGGATCACGGCCCAAGATCACTGACCGTTCTTCCGTTTCCATTCTTGGCCAACCACGCCAGCTTGGCGCAGTGGAGAGTCATTCCAGGAATTGGAGCTAAGAGGGCCGCAAGGATGAAGAGTGCTGGTCCATGGAGCAATTTGAACCAAGTAGAGGAACGGCTCTCCATGGAGCTGACAGACTGGTTCAAGAGATGTGTGGTTTTCGAATAGGACCATCTCATCCGACATCAGCCATTTCTTGGAACACTGACCGATACATGGAGCATTGAGAAGGCTTTGGCGGGCCCGGTGGGACTTTCGACCGCCATGCGACATGAACGGTTTTCGAACCCACGACTTCTAGCTTTCATCAGGCCTGCGATTTGGCATGACCTCTAGAGGGCTAGCGCCCTGTCCTGGCTGGGCAACGGGCCCACTCATGACCCCTCTCACAAGAAGGGTGCAAAAACACTCGCGAGAGGCTCGTCTTATAGACACTTCGGTGTACAGTAGACCACGACAGGGTTTCTCACCCCACAGAAATCGGTTGCACACCTAGCTGAGAACAAACTCCGGGGGAAACATGACAAAGTACTCTATGACTACTGCGAGGATTATGCCACTTAACACGAGAGCCTTTCCCTTGGTCTGATTCACATCTGTATGCCAGAGTATCGCCCCCGCCAGCACGACAATCGCAGACGATGCTGTACCGATGAAGATCAAGAAGTCCCAGATCTCAGCAAGATAGACTGCGATCATCTGTATGAAGTTGGCCAGTGGACTAAGACTCTCGAAGAATAGCATCCGTCATCCCGGCAGCTTGTCATGTGCACTCAATATAAACTCCTGAATGGGAAATCGCCGCCTACCGGCCCCGAAGCCCCTCGCAGAAAGCCAACACATTCTTTCCTAGGTCCTGATGATTATAACCTCCTTCAAGTAGTCCGAAACGTCGTCCATCGCACTGACTCTCTGCGAAATCGTACATCAACCGACCTATCTTTCGGAATGCCTCTGTGGACAGGTTCTGTCCCCAACAATGCTCGTACTCGTCGAATCCCGCCGATGCAGCAATCATGTCCACGCTGGGGCATCCGTCCAGTGCACTCTTGACGTCTGCCAAGTAATCGCCATCTCCATGTGCATGTGGGTTGTAGATGTGGAAGTCCTCCTCGCGTCCGAGGATGTCGATAGTGCCGTCTCCAACGTGCAGGTCGAAGTCCAGTATGAGAGCGGACTTGATGATGTGTTTCGAACGTAGGTGGAGAAGGGCTACAGCCATGTTGTTGAAGTAACAGAATCCCCAGTAGTTGCGGGCAGAGGCGTGGTGGCCAGGTGGTCGAATCAACCCAAATGCCGGCTCCCCCATTGCGGCGAATTTGGCTGTCAGAATGGCACCGCCTGCTGCTAATGCGGCCATCTCGTAGACCCGTTTGGTGTTCGATGAGGCGTCTTCATCTTTCACTCTCTCCAATACGCATCGGTCGTGTGCGCGCAGCAGGTCCTCCTCAGGCGCATAGTCTGGCAGGATCAGGTCGTAATCAGAATTGTTATGGAATGCCTCGATTGCCGTATCGAGTCTCCCGGGTGCTCCCGCAGGCGTGTTGTCGTAAGACTCTCTCATGCGAGGATGGAACACTATCTCCACGGCTTGCCATCTCTTGAATACGTATGGAAACTATGCCATCTCTTTAGCCTTCATGGGGTGAGAAATACTCGGTCCTGAGTTCCTGCCTTAGCACCTGACGAGTAAGTTTGAGTCAACAAAAATCGTGTGAGAGCGCTAGCTCCTCTAATAGTCCTCACGGCTTGACTGGTCCGAGCCTTCCGGAACCTGTGCCGTGAATATAGGCGTCGTCGGTTCTCTCTGAATATAGCAGTGTGAGAAATACAAAAGACAGACTTGGACAGACAGGCTCGCGACCTGCCTGCCCAGATGACACTAAAGAGGATGCAACAACATGGAGATCACTCTTAGCCAAAGAGACTCCCCAAGCCTGCAGTGAACTCTTCCTCTTTCTTCTCTTCCTTCTTCTCTTCCTTCTTCTCCGCAACTGCAGGAGCTCCCGCTGCGGCTGCTGGCCCAGCGGCACCCGCGGCTGCTACAGGCATGGCAACGCTCTTCAGAGCATCATCAATGTTCACACCCTCAAGAGCTGCAAGCAGAGCCTTGACTCTGTTCTTGTCAGTCTTCACACCTGCGGCGGTGAGAACGGCTTCCATGTTCTTCTCATTGATTGCCTGGCCTGCCTTGTGGAGCAGTAGTGCAGAGTACACATATTCCATGTTTCATTACCTCGGTTTTTCACTCATCCAAACAGACTTCCAATGCTCGGCGCTCCTTCCTCCTCCTTCTTCTCCTCTTTCTCAGGCTTCTTCTTCTTGGAGGTGCTGGGAGCAGGAGCAGTCGCTGCAGCTGCTACAGGAGTCCGGAATCTTGCCAGAATCTCCGGTGGCACTGCTTCCGGGTTCTTGCCTGAAAGCACAGCGGCCAGAGCAAAAGCCCCTGAGTCTGCCTTTACCAAGAACTCTCTCACCATCTCTGGCACGAAGAAGCCAACATTGATGGCCAAGGTCTTGGCGTCTAGGTCCGCCCTCGCAATTATCATCGGGATCGTGTCTGCTGTCGGATAGCTGACATTGACTGACAGGTTCACGGCGTACTGATGTCCTAGGATGACTTCTTCGAGCAGTTTCTTCAAGTCTACCTCAAAAGCGTCAGAAGTAAACACTGCACCGTCTGTGTATACCGCCACGAGCTTCAGTTGGAGCTCCATTGGCTCAATACCAAGTCTCCCAAGCATCTGCGCCAGCGCATTTGATATGACCTCCCCCTGCTTAGCTACGACCGTATCATCGGTGATGTATATAACACCGGTCTTCACACGTGCCGGGATCTTCAATGCTGCCAGTTCGCTGATGAAGGGCCCCGGTGCCACGCCAGTGTTCATTGCGGGGACTATGATGTCATTTGGTGCCATCTGTCCTCCCTTGGCTGGGGCCTTTGTCTTGTTTTCACGTAGGAACTTGCTGAGCGAGAACGGGTCCTGATTGCTGAAGATGAGCGCAACAGGTCCAAGGACGTGTCCTGAAAGGTCATCGATGCCCTTGACCTTCGAGCTCTCTATCGCCCTGATCATGAGGGTGTTGCGAGCCATCCGCAAGACTGCAGAGCCTCGCAGGCTGTCCCTGATTCCTTGTAGCTGCTTGGCTCCAACACCACCTACGTCAACAAGACCCACCATCTTGCTCTTCTTGATCATTGAGATCAGATGATCGACCTCTTCCCTCTTCCATTGCGGTACGACATGCTCGGATGCTGCCATCAACTATCACTCCTTACTCGCTTATCTGGACGGGCGGGCCCATCGTTGTCTTGACAAGCACACTGCTCACCTTGCCCGCATGCCCTTTGCTCTCGACGAAGCGGAGCACAGCGGCTATGTTTTCCGCTATCTCCTTATCACTCATCTTGATGTGACCGACCTTCACGTGGAAGGTGGGCGTGTTCTTCATCCTCACTCGCACAGTCCGACGATACTGGCCGACCACCGCTTTCAGGTCTGCCTGTGGAGGGTATGGTTTCGGCATCTTGCCCCTAGTACCCAAGGCTTGGCCTAGATAGCGGCCCACTAGCGGCATCGTGTCAGTCGATGCAATGAAGAAGTCATAGGTCTTGGCCAGCGACCTCTTAGTGGCCTTTGCCTCACCCATCTTTGGGATTTCGTCCTTTGAAACTACTCGCTCGGCGCCTGCAGCAGAGGCTTTCTCTGCAAACTCACCTTCGCCAAATGCACAGACCTTGGCAGGGGGGTACAGAGTATAAGGTATCGTGACCTCCTGATTCAGCCTGTTCTCAGGCTTTGAGGTGTCCATCTCCTTTCTCCTGAAGTTCACTGCAATGTCAAAGCTCTGCTCGAACTTGACGCCCTTCTCCATGCCTTTAGCTCTAGCCTCAGCCACAGCCGCCTCGATTCTCTCAGTGCTGAATGACATCTCTCACCCCTCCCTTAAGGGCACATTGAGCTGGTTGTCCCACTTGCCATCTCTGATCTCTTGTTGGAACTCCTTGGCGGGCTTGCCCTCGATGGTCACGCCCATCGATACGCACGTACCCGTAATTATCATTGCAGCCGACTTCATTGTCAGTGCAGTCAACTCTCCGGCCTTCATCTTGGCAATGGACTTGATTTGATCAATCGAAAGATTGCCAACGATCTGAGTCTTCGGCGTTGCAGACCCCTTCGGAGCGCCTATTTCCTTGAGAATCAGTGCGCTTGTTGGAGGGATACCCACCTGCACCTCAAAGGTCTTGGTGACCGCATCCACGATTATTGTCACAGGCACCTTCAGCCCGGCAAAGGGCTGTGTGACTTCGTTAATCTTCTGTACTACTTGAAACACGTTCACACCAGTTGGTCCTAGGGCTGGTCCGATTGGTGGCCCTCCCGAGGCCTTACCGCCTTCGACCATAGTGGACACTTTGGTCTTCTGTTCACTCAAATGAATCACAACTCCTGATGCAGTGCAACTGATGCATCAATGACGCGTCAGCAAGGTCGACCCGCCAGACACAAGAAGAAGGACATCCAGCAAAGTCTACTGCATTCTCAGTCATCTGTTATCACCCCTGACACGACGTCAATGCGTCTGTGTCCGATTAAGGAGTAAGGCTCTCGACCCAACAGTCCGTTTTTAAGGCTTGCGACCAAGCCCCAAGTGAAAGTAGCTGAGTGCACGGAACAACAGTTGATGCGGACTAGGCTCTCAATGAGACCAGAATGAGTCCTCTTCCTCCTCAGGACTCGGAGTTTCAGCCTCCTCCTTCTCCTCTTTCTTCTCGGCAGCCTTCCCTTTCTCCACAATCTTGGCGAAATCGGCATGAACTCGCAAGGGGATGGTGTGTGGGCTGTCGAGCAGCTCGAGTATGAGTTCCTCCTTGGAAGTGTCCACTCTTGACACTCTGGCTCTTTCACCCTTGAATGGACCCGATATGATCTCGACAACATCACCTGTCGATATGCCTTCGGCCGCAGGTGGTGGGACAAGGAATTTGTCGATTTCTTCCAGACTCACTTTTCCACTAACACGACCCCGCACATGTGGCACACCAGAAATGGCAATCTCGACATCCCTGAATTCAGTGGTTTCGAGAAACACATAACCACGGAGAGTTTCCGGGACTAGTATCGCCATGACCCTGCCAAGAAGCTGATTCTTCGACACCAGCTTTGGCTCGCCTTTCTTCTTACCTGCCTTCTTGCATTCTTTCATATGCTTGGTAGTGCTCTGTTCCGACGAGAACTGCTCACCACAGAACGGGCACTCCCACAGATCGGTTTCTCCCGTAACAGCAGTCGTAATCAGGTCTGCGACTGATCTCTCTTGGCTTATCGTTGTTCTTATGGCATAGATGCTGGTCTTCGCCTGCAAGTGGAACCCTCCGTTGTTGGTCTTGGTCGGGACTGCCCTCTACTGTCCCAACCACCCCGACGTCAGGGTTGTCATCAGGACCTGCACTATGAAGCTGAGTAGTCCGACAAGTACCATTGCGAGCAGACTTATCTTTGTACTTGACCACATCTCACCTCTTGTTGGTTTCGTGGCAAGTTTCAAGATACGCCTGCTATCTCTGAGAAATTCTCCAACACCCATTGCTGTCGCACATCCTAGGGTGCTCTGTATCACCGGAAACAGCAGCAGTCACCTGTGGTGCTCTTTTAACCCTTGCTGAGTGCCCAACCACATACTAACCAAGTCGTGAGAGTCCGAGGTCTCTCTTCAGGTCATCTGCGAGGGAAGTGCTTCGTGTTGAGTCGGAGTCGAATATGTACGGTGAGTTCACACCCGAGGCGATTATTGTCACCCTGATTCGGTCCTCAAGCTCTGGCATGATTATCGCTCCATAGATGATCTCAGCACCTGGGTTTACCTGCTCAGTCACAAGCTCCACAACCCGCTTTGCCTCTCTGAGCTGGAGATCAGTACTGCCGCTGACGTTGATGAGCAGGTGGTGTGCGTTCTCTATTGAGATATCGATGAGTGGATTCCGTAGTGCGTTGTTAACAGCTTCTTCTGCTCTATTCTCGCCTTGACCCTCTCCCAAAGCGATTATGGACACACCACCATTCTTCATAGTAGTACGAACATCGGCGAAGTCCAAGTTGACGAGCCCAGGCCGTGATATGAGTTCAGCGATGCCCTTGACAGCGCGCACTAACACTTCGTCAGCGACCATGAAGGCTTCGGGCATAGAGAGGTCTGGAGCAATCTCAAGAAGCTTCTCGTTCGGAATCGCTATCAGAGTGTCCACGTGTTCCATCAGCGCCCTGAGACCCCTCATGGCATTCTTCTTCCTAGTCGCGCCCTCCACTTCGAACGGTAGACAGACTATCGCCACTGTCAGTGCTCCATTCTCTTTAGCGGCTCTGGCAACATGTGCGGCGGCACCGGTGCCAGTACCACCACCCATGCCTGCTGTAATGAACACAAGGTCCGCTTTCACGGCATCTTTGATTTGGTCATAGGTTTCGAGAGCTGCCTTCTCACCGACATCCGGATTGTTGCCTGCTCCAAGACCTCCACAGGTTTCTCTGCCAAGCAACAGCTTGTGATGTGAATTGCAGTAGTACAGGTCTTGGGCATCTGTATTGATTGCAAGGGTTTCTGCCCCTTCGACACCGACTTCCATCAGACGTGTTACGGCGTTGTTTCCCGCGCCCCCAATGCCCACAACGAGTATCTTGGCGGTCACAGACTCTAGAATGGCGGCTAGTTCATCATCTGTAATGGCCCCTTTTGTGACCCGCTTGGATGTCTTCGGCTGCGCCTCACGTCTTGAAGTGGATCCGCTTAGTGCTTCCTCTAGCAATGGATGCAACTCTCAAACACCTTCTGGCTTCTACTAATACGCAGATATCGCATGAACAAAAAGTGGAATACTCCCCCGGTATTACTCGGGTGCTACCGTTTCTGTCTGCCTTTACTCTGCCTGTCCGTCCTGAAGGTCCTTAACACAGGGTCAATGGATATTCCGTTCTTGTTGAGCAGCCGAAACGCCTCGTCCAAGGTCGGCTGTCCATTCTGTGCCCCTTGTTTCGTGATTTTCAACGCTGCCGTTGCATTGGCCATGTGGAGTGCCTGTTCTATCTTCTCAGACCTAGTCCACGCTGTCACAAAACCTGCTGCGAATGCGTCGCCCGCGCCAGTTGTGTCCACAACCGGGACATCAAAAGCTTGTGACGAACAAAACTCGAACCCGTCTGTGGCGACAGCCCCGTCCTTTCCTTTTTTCACAATAACGATGCCTGGTATCGACCTTGCAAACCCTCTCAGGGCGCTCTCTGAGGGCTCCACTCCGAAGTAGTGCTGAAGTTCTTGCTCATTCACAAATAGCAGGTCGACAGAACGTAGAACAGCAGGATAGTTGAGCGACTCGGCTGCCTTACCGGGGTCGAGGGAGAGAATCATACCTTCGGTAGTGGCTATATCTATCGCTCTATCCGTGGTCATGGGAAAGCCGCCAGCCACATGCACTGTCCTCGCTCTACTGACATATTCTTCATCAAGTAGGTTTTTCTCCAAGAACCTGTTCGCACCCGGCTCCACCATGACGACCCTGTGGTCTTGAGAGTCCGTTGCGATGACAAAGATGCCTGTTGGCTGGTTCTCAAGGACAGCTACCGAATGAGTATCGACACCAACTCGAGAGAGCTCTCTCAGGTATGTCTGGCCGTGGATGTCGTTGCCTATGCAGCTGATCAGACCTGTCTTGACCCCTAGGCGCGCTGACTGCGTGGCAAAGTTCGCGGCAGAGCCTCCAAACGAGAGATGGCCTTGCTGACAGATGACGTGTTCGCCCTGAGCCGGAATCTTATCGACCCTGAGAATCAAATCGATATTGACTCCACCTATGGCAACTACCTCGAGGGACAATTTCCACGCCTCTCAGACGATGAGAGCAAGTATGGCCTTCTGCGCGTGTAGACGGTTCTCAGCTTGGTCATACACTACTGAGTGTGGGCCGTCCATGGTCTCACTGGCTATCTCCTCGTCGCGATGTGCTGGCAAGCAGTGCATGACGATCACATCGCGTTTGGCAGCATCGACAAGTGTCTTGTTCACCTGGAAGGGCATGAGAGCGGCCTCTTTCTCCTTCGTTCTCTCCTGCCCCATGCTGAAGAAAGTGTCAGTATATATCACATCGGCCCCTTCGACTGCCTTGAGGGGGCTGTTCTTGACCTCAAGTGTCGTTCCATACCTCTGACTCAGCTCAGTAGTCCTCTTCAGGACTTCTGCAGTTGGGGTGTATCCTTTCGGTGAGCCAATGGTGACGTCCATTCCCATTATGGTGCACCCATCCATGATGGAGTTGCTCACGTTGTTCGAGTCGCCAACGTAAGCTATCTTGAGTCCCTTGAGCTTTCCCTTGTGTTCTTCGATAGTCATCATGTCAGCCATAATCTGACATGGGTGCGATGTGTCGGAGAGACCGTTGATCACAGGCACTGAGGAGTACTTTGCCAAGTCAATCAGGTCACTATGTGCGAACACCCGCGCCATGATCACATCACAGTATCTGCATAGCACTTTGGCCGTGTCAGCAATCGTTTCTCCACGGGCCAGTTGCATTCCACTCTGCTCGAGGTAGAGTGCATGGCCACCCAGTTGCGCCATTCCCACCTCGAAGGAAACTCTCGTGCGTGTGGATGACTTCATGAATATCATGGCAAGCGATTTTCCTTTGAGCAGCTCGTGCGACTCTCCGCGTTTCTGCTTCCGCTTGAGATCGTATGCCGTGTCCAGTATTGTCCTAAGTTCCTGCCTCTGGAAATCAGCAAGATCAATGAAGTCCCGGCCTTTCAGACTCATCCTCATCACCTTTGAGAAAGATGTCTAGGGCGGATTCGTAGGCACCATGTAATAAAACTGCCCACCGGTCACGACTCTCCGAGAAGCCTTCGAGCAAACCACTGGGGGTCGAAGCGTTGCAGGTCATCATAACCTTGTCCTGTGCCCACGTAGACCACTGGTCGACCCGTCACGTAGGCAATGGAGAGGGCCGCTCCGCCTGATGGATCCGCGTCGATTTTTGTGAGTATCGCCCCATCGATGCCGATTGTGTCATTGAACTCCTTGGCCTGTGATAGGGCATCATTGCCTGCAAGAGCATCTCCGACAAACAGCTTGAGGTCCGGTTCTGCGACCCTAGCAATCTTAGCCATCTCGGCGAGCAAGTTCTTGTTGCTCTGCATCCTCCCAGCTGTGTCTACAAGTACAATGTCAATGTGTTTGGCCTTTGCATGGGCTACTGCATCAAACGCTATGGCTGCAGCATCAGCACCATAGTCCTGTTTGATGATCTTGACTCCAAGCTTTTGTGCATGTAGCTCTATCTGTTCTATGCTGCCTGCACGGAACGTGTCACTGGCCGCTATCACAATAGAGAATCCGTTCTTCTTGAAGAGGTGTGCCACCTTGGCCAAGGTCGTAGTCTTTCCTGTTCCGTTCACGCCGACAAACATGATTGTCGTGGGTTCACCCCTACTTCTTCTCTCTGAGGCAAACTGAAGGGGGTCCAGTGGGTGTTCTGGAGTGAGGATCTCAAGGATTGACTCGTAGATAGCGTTCCTGAATCGTTTGCTAACGCTCTCAAGGCGACCCGCTCTTGTGCCAATCAGTTTCTTCTTCGTGAGTTCGCAGATGTGTTCTGCAGCCTCCACTGCGACATCATTCTGAATCAGGACAAGCTGGAGTTGCCACACTGCTTCAGAGAGGTTCTTCTCACTCAACTCCTTTGTCACTGTCTTGGTCACTGCAGCATCTAGGGCCCCATGGAGCCTCTCAAACAATGGTCTGCTCCCCCTAACCCTGCATCTGCTTTACTAGGTCATTAAGACGCCCGCCGACATCGGCCGCCTGATTGGATATGGCTTCATGCTGTTGAGCGAGCTGCGCATAGTGTTGTTCGAGAGATGCAATGGTTTCTTCGACACTCTTCTTAGCGTCTTCGAGCTTCTGTACTATTCTCACACCACTGCCGATGTCTCTCGTGACTCTGTCCGGGTTTGCCAGTTGTACGTCAATGAATATGTTGCCGCCCACACTAATCAGCATCTTCTCGCCCTCCTTCTTACCCTCAGACTCTTGGAGGACTCCCAGACCTCTCCTATGGCTGTTCAGGCTTGCTTGGACCAGTTCCATACGTTCCTGAACGATCTCCATGCCCGACTCGGTGGCTTTCTGTTGGGCATACAGTTGCTGCAAGAGTTTCTGCTGGTCCTCGGTCATCACTGGCCGCTCTCCACACCAAGGCGTCTTCTCAGGTCTAGGCTCAAAACCTCGTTGGGCTTGATCTCCTTGATCTCAGATATCTGTATGTCTCTCCTCTTGAGATGATGTCGGCTTCCGAGGTCCGACAGGATCCTCTCCCTCACATGGGACTCCTTCAGAGCTATCAGCTCCTTGTGGAAGCTGACTACTCGTCTATTCTTCTTGTACGCTCCAGTGACTAACCAGACCTTTGTGTCCATCGACGAACACCTCACTACACAAATCCAAGTACCTGGCTGATGTGCGCCAGTTCGACACCCGTGGTGTCAGTTCCAGCTATCATCCCGTTTCGGTTGGCCAATACTCCGAGTCTAGTATACGGGCTTCCTCTGTTGACAGTGCCGACCTCTACTTCCACTCTTAACAACTGTGCTATCTGCTCGATTTCCTCGCTCGTAGCTAGAGGATGGACAACAGCGCCTCTGCTAGTGGCAACCGTGTTTGCTCCAACAATAGGTAGCTGTGCGACGGTCCCCGGTACGACCTCCACTCCCAAGGTGTCAGATATCTTCTGCCGCGCTTTGGCATCGAAGTCTGGATGACAGATTGCCCCACTGTCGTTTGCGATGATTATGTTGCCCAAGGCGGTCATTTTGCTGTCAACCCAGTCAATCCTGACATCCTCGAATCCTTTGAGCCGGAGTAGCTCGTCATCATTCACAGTGTATGGCACTAGGAGACCATTCGAGTTTGCGACGGACATTATTCCCACCACATCAAGCGTTGCCACTGTCGACTGTACCAGCGGCAAATCGAACGCGCGTTCAATCGTCTGAAGTGACTTCTCTGACATGTTCATGGAAACGAACACGAACCTGTCAGTGGCGATTCCAAAGGCCCCAACATTCGAATCGCCCTCAAAGTCTGTACGGGCGATCACGGAGGGTTATCCCTCCGCAAGATACACTCGCACTAGATTCTCAGAGTTCTTTGTCGCCCTGATTCTCAGCTTCCTAGGAGGGTTCTGAATGCCATGGGCCCATAGCCGTTCATTGACCTCGGGCTGTATCAGCAGCTGCTCCGGCTTCATGTGCCTGCTGACGAACTCCTTCAGGGTTCTGACAGCTCTGTTTGCTCTCTTGCGGCGGTTGCCAGTCCAGAAGACTCTTCGAAGAGGAACGGTATAGATCCTCTCATCAACGATTTCCTCCTCGGGCGCTGCCTCAGCCGGTGCTGCGGTCTCCTTCTCCACCTTCTCAGCGGATGAAGCCGCCTCGCCCGTCTTGGCCTCTACGACTTCCTCTGAGGCTTTCTGCTCTGTCTTCTCTTGTTCAGTCATCAATGCTCACCTGATTAGGCCTTGATCTTTGCGTCACGCCAGTGTCGCTGCGCTGGTGTCCTTCTGACCTTTCCACCTGTCTTCATCACTACCCAAGTTGGCACACTGCTGTTGCTACTCAATTCCTTTGCCAGCCTGAGCTTCTTTCCGAGTGGCTTGTTTCTTGCCATGCAATTCACCTCATGAAGCAGTCCTACCTGAACGTGACCTTTCTCTCTCTTTCACGACCTTGGATCTGCTGAAGCAGCATCCTGAGCTGTTCATCTGTCACCTGCCCTTTGAGTTTTCCAGAACCTGCAAGCTGGATCAGCTGCATCTCAATCTGCTGGGCGAACTGGGGTTTGACCATCTTGACATTGGCCAACCGTGATCGGGCTTCGGGAGTGAGAATCTGGCGCAGGATGGCGTCCTTTCTGGCCTCGGCCTCTTCCATCTGCTGCTCTTGAATCCGCTCTTGGACCGCCTCATCCCTCATGGCGGCGAGTTTCTTCTGGCGGATTGCATCGAGTTCCTCATCATCACTCATCGATATCAGTCCTTGACTAATACTTCTCAAGCCCTGGAATCGCTTTTGTCAGTTCACCCTTCAGAGAACCTGAGAGCTTGTCCATGTATGACCTGCCGATGTCTGTCATCTCTCTGCCCTTGTTGCCGCGTTTCCTGATGAAACCTGCCCTCTCAAGCTGCTGAAGTGAGAGCCTGACTATCGCTCCTCCGCCTCTTCTCTGCCTAGGGGGCTTGTCACCTCGTCCTATTCTTCCACCATAGTCGATTCTCAGTCTCTGAGTTCCAATTGGCCCCTTCACGTAGATCTTCCTGAGGACACTTGCACATCTGACAAACCACCAGTCTGGATCATCAGGTGCCCTGTCCTTGTGTACCCCTGTCTTGACGAATGGGGCCCAATCAGGGGGCTGGATGTCCTTTCGAGACCTGAGTTCCTGCGCAAGACGACGGATAAGGATGTTCGCGGGTATATCGTACACAGTGGGCATGAGTCTGTCACCACATCAATCTGGGAAACGGCTACCGCACCCGGACTGGGCGGATTGCCTACCTCAGAAGGCTGGGACCCCAACTTAGTGACCCCATAAAAGCATTACCATAAACCCACATCTTGCCGACTTCTACCGGCTGTCATACAGGCACATCAGTCGACGTCAATTGCTCTTGCTCTTCGCCTTTGAATGGGGTTTGAAAATGACGGCCGTATTACCCCTGACACCAATCAGTCGAGCGCCCGTGCGCTCACACAACATCTCAAACACACTCCGCTTGGAGTCTTCTTCTCCAATGGAGCTATGCAGGAGCCTCACCTTCATGTATCGGTGCTTTTTCAGTAGTCGTTTCGTTTCACCGACAACTCCCTCTGTGATCCCGGACTTGCCTACCTGCATAATAGCTGGATCCTGCCATGCTATTCCCACTTTTACCGGGTCTGGCTCAATTCCCGTCATCTTAATTCACTCCGAACACCAGAGGCGAGTCCATTAAACCTGTTGTCTGACTGCAAACCGCTTGACTGTCCCGCATCCCAAGCACGTCACTGACAGGTGGGTCGACCTGTTGTGACGCAAGCGGACCCTGCAGTTCTGCCCTGGCACAAGGACAGCACCACACCCCTTACAGATTCGTTTCGTCATGTAGCGCGGAATCTTGATCCGTGTCCTTCGTGCGACAGCTCTCGCAATACACATCCAGCGGCGCGCCCGATCGGGCTTGGTCGCAGCAGCACTCAGTGACGCCTCCCAAAGCATGTCAATTCTCTCCTGTGCCAGCCTTCGGGCCTCTGCCTTCGGAGCCGCCTTTCTGACCACGCCAATAGAGAGGGTCATACTGCTTAAATCGTTCGCGGCGGTCCTTCGATGGGGTTCATACAATGCTGCACATGCTGCTACTGGAGTGTGCACTCGAGCTGGTCCCTTCGGAGATCACTAGTCTGAAGGAGATACAGAGATACGCCGCACTCCGCAAGAAACGGCCACAAGAGGTCCTGCTTGACCAGACTCACCACGGTCGGTCGATGACACGTCTCATCGAGGCTGAACGACGGGGTCGTCCGGATATCGTCTTCATCAGTCTGATGTCCATGCTTGAGTCTCCCCTGTGCAAGGCTGGTCTGCTGACTGTCCATATGCATCTTCGTGACGGCCGCATCATTGAGGTAAACCCGGAGGTACGTTTGCCGCGCAACTATGATCGGTTTGTCGGGCTAGTAGAACAACTGCTCGTATCAGGCTCGGTCCCTCAAGATGGCCCCCCACTCATGAGGGTGATTCGGAAGACTCTGCCCGAGCTCGTGAGTGAGTTTGGCCTGGGGCAGGCGAACGCGTTGTCGATCCTGACCACTGAGAATGGGAGTGCTACCACGATTGACTCTCTTGGAACTCTTCTGCCCACAGTCCCAAGCGTGCCGGTGATTGTCGGTGTCGGCGCGTTCCCGTATGGCGATTTCAAGGAGTCCACGTCAAGGCTGTTCACGAATCAGGTCAAACTCGACAATGAGGTGATGATGGCATGGCATGTCTGTGCAGAGGTGCTCTGGACCTACTCCTGGAGAATCGGGGTGTCGCGGGGCCGCGTTGCGGGAACGTCAGTTGGTGCTCGATGAACGGGACATGTGAACATTCCTGAACGCCTTCCAACGATTCTGGTTCATGGTCTGGTCGCCGCAAGTAGCGATGCGTTTAAAACAACGCCACAGGCACCGTTGCCGAAAGCGCGCGCCTGTTGTCTAATGGAATGATCCAAGCCCTCCAAGCTTGGGGCCCGGGTTCGATTCCCGGCAGGCGCACCACACTTCTTGTATTCCGATTTGTTGTTTGAGTCCATGTCTACACAATCCTTTTGTTTATCACCTTCTGACGGCGCCCCTAGTCAACGAGGAAGTGCTCCTGTGGAGGCTTCTCATGCTCCAAGCTATGTTATGACGAGGACTTTGCATGGACTCGCTACGACACAATGGCATCTATGTACTTAGACCGCCAGACCCCCATAATCTGACCATTCGTGTCCGCGGCAAGGACATGATACTGGACAGGCTCCAAGAAGAGATGGCAGTCGCCTGGGTGAAGAAGATCGGCACTCCATACGTAGACGACCCGGTGTTCAAGAGCAACTTCTCAAGGGACTTCAGTAGACAGCTAGGTGTCAACCCACCTCTCCGGCTTGATGACGTCAGAGAAATAGACCTTGCTCAGGTGACTGCATTTGTCGAGGCCCAGCGCAAGAGAAAGGAGATCATGACTAGGGACGAGAAGAAGGCTGACCTAGAACGTAGAAAGGTAGAGAGGGAGCAACTCAAGGAGCGCTATGGCTACGCCGCAGTTGACGGTCAAAAGATGGAACTGGCCAACTACCAGACAGAACCATCGGGAATATTCATGGGACGTGGCCAGCATCCTCTGAGGGGCAGATGGAAGCAAGGGGCATCTGAGAGAGACATCACACTGAATCTCGACCATGGTGCAGTGCGGCCTGAGGGGAGCTGGAAGAAGATAATATGGGCACCGGACTGCATGTGGACTGCAAAGTGGGTCGACAAGCTAACGCGGAAAGAGAAGTACATCTGGTTACATGATTCGACACCAATCAAACAGGAGCGGGAGGAGGCGAAGTTTGACAGGGCTCTCAGAATGGAGGAGAAGACGGAGCAGATTCGTTCGCATATCATGAACGGCCTTCACTCGTTGGATGCCATGCGAAGAGAGATAGCCGCCGCATGCTACCTGATAGACGGACTGAGCCTGCGAGTCGGCGACGAGAAGGACCCAGATGAGGCAGACACGGTCGGTGCCACTACACTAAGGGTTGAACACCTGACTCTCAAGAAAGACTCCGTAGTCTTCGATTTCCTAGGAAAAGATAGTGTCCCATGGCATAAGGAGCTGGATCTCCCACCTGACATATTTGAAGTCTTCAAGGAGCTCTATCAGAGGGCATCTGAGAAGGTCGAGTCGTTCAAAGCCCGAGCGAGCCCAAAGACTTCTGCAGACCCCAAGAAGATTGCACTGATATTCCCTGATGTCAGAAGCACTCACGTCAACAAGTTCCTGAGTGAAGTCGATTCGGATTTGACTGCAAAGGTATTCAGAACCCTGCACGCCACTGTGAAGATCCGGGACGAATTGGACCAGAGCAAGGTGAGAAGGACAGATCTAGAGTCTGCGAAGAGGGCAGCGTTCAAGCGTGCGAACCTCGAGGTCGCCAGAGTCATGAATCATACGAAGCAGGCCCCGAAGGGTTGGGCTAATACAGCCCAGCGTTACGAATCAAGGATTAGGACTGCAGAACAGAAGCTGGCTGTGACGAGAAAGCAGCTGACCAGCATGAGAGCACGGCTGAGAGAGGTCAAGAAGAAGGAGGAAGCCGCACTGGCGAAGTTCGAAGAATCGGTCCAGAGACAGAAGCAGATTGTCGAGAAGAACTGGCAGTCCGTGATTGCATGGCGGGAGCGCCGTGACAAGGTGAAAGTTGCTTGGGACAACTCGAGGGATAGAAGACGCCGAACACGGACGAGCAGACGCAAGGCTCTAACCACCAAGAAGGAGCGCCTCGACGAGACAAAGGTTAGAATAGACAACGCAAGAAGCCGGCTTGACAAGATTGAAGCTGGTCTCGTCAATGCACGCGTGCGGTACGAGAAGAGCCGTGATGTCCTCGACAAGAGGGCGGCCGCGCTTGCAACCCTGAAGGGAAGGTCTGCAGAGAGGATTGACCGTGTCCAGAGGGCAGTCGAAGCTCAGAAAGACCGGGTAAAGAAGGCCGAAGCAACTAAGCAGAGGCTCGAGACAGACTACGAGTTGGCAAATGCCAGCCGAACATGGAACCTCGGTACCTCTCTCAAGTCGTATGTCCATCCACGTGCAGTACACAGATGGTGCCAGAGAGTGGACTTGGATTGGCGATCACTCTATTCCAGGACGCTCCAGAGGAAGTTCGCCTGGGTGGAGATGTCCTCATCATCGGGTCAGAAGTAGTGTGGTGCGCCCGCCGGGACTCGAACCCGGGCCGGATCCGTGGCAGGGATCCATCATAGCCCCTAGACAACGGGCGCAGTGACAGAGACCGCGATGGAGAGTGTTAAAAAGCTTGTCGAAGGCGGGGCGCGTGGAATGCGGTTTGGTGGTCACAGATCAAGTCCACTCGGGTGAACCAGTAGCCCAAGAGCGCCTAGATTGGATTGAGATGGCTAAGGGCATTGGCGTGACGTTTGTAGTTCTCGTACACTCTATCATTCCCCTGATAGACCCTGTGACCACCCATCTTAGCAGCTTCACGATTCCTATCTTCTTTGTATTGACAGGACTGACTTACAACAATGAGAAACACAGAACACATCTGAGGAATCTGGCCACATCACGAGCACGCCAGCTTCTCATTCCGTACCTCTCACTCTACGTTATCATGATGATTCTGTTCATTCCCTTGTCACCAAGCATCGAAACCTATCTGACTCCGGACCAGCTAGTCTTTTGGTTTCTCTACGGCAGTGGCCCTCCAAACTCCGCGACGCATCTATGGTTCCTGCCAGTGCTCTTTCTTGGAATGATGGTCTTTGTGACCATTGACAGGATCACATACAGCCTGCCGAGAGCATTCAGGTGGATTACGTTGATCCTGCTGGTGCTTGCTGCGGACGTAATCTGGTCTCTCTTCCGCCCCGTTCTAGTCCCATGGCGAATCAGCTCAGTCCTCGTCGCTGCATCATTGATGATTATTGGCAATGAGATGCGTCGACTGAGAGGTCTGAAACGTTGGGCCTATGGGTCTCGTATCAGAAACACAATCGGTGTCTTACTGGTTACGACTATCTTGTTGACATTGTCCCAGCTCAACGGGTTCACTGACATGGCAGTCGACAGGTATGGGGTGAGCCTCTGGCTCTACATTCCAGCAGGAGTTCTGGGCTCAGTACTTGTGTTTCAGGTTTCGAGTCTGCTCGACAGATTCACTGCCCCAAAGAGGGTCTTCGTCGCTCTTGGCGGCGCATCACAAGAGGTGTACGAGGTGCATCCCGTGGCCTTCTTGTTGGTACCAATAGCTGCCTATGCGTTCGGCATCACCCTAGCGAACGATGCCGACCTAAGTTATTCCCTATGGCCGGCGCGGTTCATACTCGGCATCGGGTTATCCCTTATGCTAGTGAATCGTCTGATCAGGAGAAACCGGTTTCTCTCATTAGTCTTCAGCGGCACACCTCTGCACAGAGTATCCAACAGCTCCGGGAGTTGAACAGGATTGACATCACAGTTAAGAGATGCCTGCGACCTGTTGCTTTGGGGTGCGCCATGACCGAGAGCAAGCTCCTGAAGAACCAGAAACGGCAGATCATGCGTGAGATCTACGAGAATCACATGCTGTTGACTGCGAAGCGCGACCGTCCTGAAGGGTGGAAGCTGCTTTCCGGACTATGGAGCCCGTTCTACATTCAGCTTCGAATCCTCAGTTCATTTCCAGGCACTCTGAAGAAAGTAGGGAAAGCCATGTCGTTGATGCTGAAGGAGGAGGCTCCACATGTCAACAGACTGGTTGGAGTTGCATTTGCAGGAGTGCCAATTGCCACGGCTGTGTCCATCGAGTCAGGTCTTCCTGCATGCCATACCCGAAAGTTTGTGGGAGTGACTTCCGAGGAGGACCTTCAGAAGGCACTGGCCCAGTATGGCCAGCATTCGATGCTAGAAGGGGATGTCCAAGAGGGCGATGTCCTCTGTCTGGTTGACGACCTTGTAACACAGATGGATGCAAAGATCATGGCACGGGCTCAAGTCCTTTCTGAGCTGGAGCGACGAGGAATCAAGAATGTGAAATGCGATGATGTGGCAGTCCTGATAGACCGTCAGCAGGGAGCGGCTGAGCGCGCGAAGACTTCCGGGGTGCGTCTGTTCTCGTTGGTCAAACTCGTTGACGAGGGGCTCCCCATGATAAAGGATCTCATGTCGGTGGATGACTACAATCAGATTAGAACCTACTTGGCCGACCCCGGCAAGTTCCAAGGCCGCTGAAGGATGTGGGATATACCAGCACTCTTAGAAAGGACTCCTATTCTCGACGCGATAGGTTGTGCCGAGTCCGATGAATGAACAGAAGAGCCCAATTGACCAGATGCTGAACTTGGCGCTTGCGACAGCAATGAACCAATATCAGTTCTACCTTGATATCTCGTCGAAGGTGGAAACTACCAAGGTCAAGGAGTTACTCTTGTCCTTGGCAAGGTCAGAAGAGGCACTTATTGTCAAGATTGAGTCGATGATGGCGTCCGGGGTTCTCGATGCTGTCGAGAGAGCGCGCACAATGGATGAGGACGAACCTGACGACACTCCGTTCGATCTAGTGCAAGCAGAAACTGATCCCCGTCTGTATGTCTGCAACAGGGCATTGAAGATGACGATGAAGGGCTACACATTCTATCTGTCAATAGCTGCCAGAGCGAAGTCTGAGGTCATCAGTCGGATGTTCCGGTACTTCGCACACATGAAAGCCGAACAGATTCGGCAGATTCGCTTCATTTGTGAGAGCCTCTGAACACAGAACTTGGCACTGTGTTTGTGAGAACACGTGTTCCAAAGACATGGAGATCAGGTAACGCGCTCTTGGAACTTTTCACCAATAGATTTATATGCATTTATTCAAATGACAAAACAGAGGTCCGTAGAAGACTTAGTCGGCTGTGTGGCTCCAGTGACTCCACCGGAAACAGTGGGGTGCGGGGGCAAAGCCCGGGAACGAGAGATGATAGATGATGAAGAACGAAGCCGCTGTGTTCATCCCTGCAGTGCTGCTGAACAGCTACGAGGAGTTCAAGACGTTCGCCAAGCAGGCTGCTCTGGTCGTGTATACTCCTGAGCACTTCCACAGTCCATTCTTGGATGATGCGAAGCGACTGCGAAGGGTCACACTGACAGCACTTGGAGTGCGAGTCAGAGGAATGGCACTGACATTCAAGTATGTCCTTGACTACGATACTCTCTCAGACGCATCTAGGACATGGGATGAGCAAGTGGCAGAGGCCGACGATCTCATGAAGGGAATCTTGGCAAGTCTTGAGACCGACTGCAACTTGGTGCGTGGGACAGTAGAGACCGAGCCCACAATCGGAGAGACTCTGATGGCACGTCCTTGAATATCACCGGATTATGTCATCACTCCTCTCAGTTTCGCAGGGCAAGACCGACAATGATATGAGGCTTCAACTCAAGAAAGCACGCGACAGACTGTGACAGAAACCGAGCCGGCCGAGGGTCTTGTACAGCGCATTCTCCAGCAGTACTCAGACCGACCTAGGGGCTGGAGGGTCATGAGCACTCCAAGAGGGGAGATGCTCGTGATCGGACCCGAGTCTGCCTTTCAGTTGAAGCTCATTCCTCTCAATCCCTTTGAGTTTACCGGCGCAGGAGCTGAAATACCAAACCCAAGCGGAGTGCTCAGTTCAATCAAGAGGACTCCTGAGTTCGGCCTGAGGGCCCTTAGTGACGATGACGTCAAAGGGCTGTTCGATGCGCTGAGCGACCCGCAGGGCAGTCGACTATCGCTAGAGTCAATCATCAAGAGGGCTCCACTCACTCCTGACGACCTGAACAGCGCTCGGGCAAGTCATTTTCTAAGCGGCCCTGTCTTGACAAGGCCTGAGCTCGGTTCGCTCGGACCTGATTTCCTCAAGACGCAGTTGTCCCTTGATAGTGCTGCAGACGACATCTTCAGAAAACGCTATCCTCTGCGTGCTGGCATGTACGTGTGAACAGAAGGAGTGGTGGGTCGGGCCGGATTTGAACCGGCGGCCACTGCACTGTCAATGCAGTATCATAACCGATCTAGACTACCGACCCATTCCGATGACCCACGACTGCGGTCGATTAAAAACGTTGCGACATTAAGTTCTACTGCATCGATTGTACATGGACAGGAGCGACCGTTTCAATCATCTAGGAGTCCACTACTTCCAAAACCTCTCTCGCCTCTCTCTGAGGACGCAAGAGTCTCAGTTTTTACCAGTCGGACATCCGGCACGCGCCTGATTGCAAGCTGGCAGATTCTCATTCCTTTCATGATTTTGAAAGGTTCCCTGCTCAAGTTCACCATTATCGACTTGACCTCACCCCTATATCCACTATCGACAGTGCCCGGGGCGTTGAGGACTGTCACTCCATACTGCAGAGCCAATCCGCTTCTGGGTCTGACTTCTCCCTCATATCCACGTGGTATCTCCACAGAGATTCCTGTTGGCACCGCCGAACGTTGACCCGGCTCCAGATCAAGGTCAATGGTCGAGTAGAGGTCGAAGGCAACATCTCCCTCGGTTGCGAGAACAGGCATCTTGGAATCGGGAGTCAACAGCTTCACACGTACTGTCACACTGTCCAGCTTCATAGACATCCAGTCCTTTTCGCATATCGCTGGTCAAATCTGATTGAAAAAGGAGTTGGTGCCGCGGACCGGATTTCTTGGCCCAGGACTGGCAGTCAGTCCCGGCGAACCAGTGACAGCAGGATGAATGCCAACAACAGGAAACTGTCGTTGTCTTCAGTCCTGCGCTCTCCCAGCTAAGCTACCGCGGCAGTCTGTCCGGGCAACTTAAGAGCCCATGAGTCGTCACGTTGCGCATCGCCTAGTTTTCTCCATATAAGTATGATGCTAACCAGCTCGTGGATGTCAACTTAAGCCCTCGGAGAGTCGCTTGATATGATAACAGCTGACGAA
>CAZVZC010000002.1:0-28637 GCA_964631415.1 uncultured archaeon
CGTATCTGATTTACTTCCCGTCCTTTGTATGTGATGCTCTAGTGGGGAACTGGGCCGGCTATGTCCCAGGAGGGCTGCTCTTCTCGGAGCCTTTTGTCCTGTTCTTGTTCTATTCGGTCCTTATGCCGAGTCAGTTTTCATACTACGCATGGGTGTCTGATATGGGAGCGGAGTTCGTGCGCGCGGGGCTCGTTCAAGTTCTCAGCATCTGGATCGTAGGCAGCCTCCTTTTCGCGTGGCTTGCTGTCGAGATCACTCGTAGACTGAGTCGGAACTGAAGGTGGCATCGAAGAAGATGACCTCAGCCCTAGTGCGATGTGCAGACCTCATCCTTGTCTCAGGTACTCACATATCAGCCATCGTTGGACTTGTCTTGATGATTGCCGGGAGCCTAGTAAGACACATCTCACTCTTGGCTGTTGGGGCGACAGAGAGTCTGGTCTATGCAGCACTGGAGGCGGAGTTTCAAGGTGGAGGAAACCTTACACTTGTGGCCTTGATAATGAGTGGTGTTCTGTTCCAGATGTTCCTTTCGGAGTCGCAGCTGCAGAAAGACGTAGGTCTAGTGCTACAGCCAGTAGAGAGAGTCCACATATACGGTTGTAGACTCCTCCTCGACCTCCTAATGGTCCTAGCGTACTTCGTATACGTCATGGGGTTCTACTCTTATCTTTCTGTAACCCTGAGCGATCCTGAGTTCCTCGGGTTTGGATTAGCAGTTGTGGTGGTGGGTTCTTGCCTCGTCTTCATGGTCCACGCCATTGTGTTCCTCCTCACTGTGCTTCCCATTGACGACATGCAGAAGGGTGCGTTACTTGTGATCTTAGCCATCTTTTGTGTTTCCCCTCCAGTGGGAACTGGCGGAGTTTCATTGACCCTCTTCATGTTCCTTGCACCAGCCATCGTTGGGTTGCTCCCTTCTGCCGTAGTGGAATCACTCGAACAGGCAACAGGGACAACACTGGAACCCACACTCCTGCCGCTGGTGTCGATCGTCCTTCTGTTCGGACTCGCGTGCATTGTCTACGTCTCAGTTCTCAGACGGAGAGAGTTCCCCTAGAAGAGGCCGGGGCTGTCCCATCCTGCCTCCTTGCTCAAGAAGGAGAGACATCAGGATGCCGTGTGGCAGAAGGTGTGTCGCCTCGACCGTGAGGTTTCCCGGTTGATTGCTTCGCGTACTGTCTGGTTCTGTGAGGAACACAGCGTGAAGACCGTGTACTTCGAAGACCTGAGGAGCTATCAGGCGCCGCGAGGTCGGGGGGACCTTTCTTGGAGACTCTCCACAAACCTCTGGGGAGAAGTCATTGACACTGTACGATACATGCGAGAGTCACTGGGTCATAGCACGTACGGTGTGTGCACAGTGAACCCGCGCTACACCAGCCAGACCTGTCATGCGTGTAGGCAGAGAGGCATTCGGGTCGATAGCCGCGGGTCAAAGACGGAACAGAGAGGCGGAGAGTACTTCTACTGTCCGCACTGTGACTCACACATCCATGCAGACATCAATGCTGCTCGAAACGTGATGCACGTTCACGGTCTCAGTGCCGTTCCTGAGAGGACACAGGACACATGTCCTACCTTGTCCAACTTACAATGAACGGTTATGCTTGTCGACCCTCCTCACTCTTCCACACCCCCAGGAGCTCTCTGGAGTTCCTCAGATTGTTCGGAACGTACTCTGAAAGGAACCCCTTGAGTATGTGATCCGGGTCACCCTGAACACCATACCTCTTGAAGTACGAGAGGACATTGAAGATATCGCGTTTCAGCAGATGCACGACGACCTTCATGTCGGCCCATGGTCCGATGAAGTATGCCTGTGGCACATCGATGATCCATGGCTGGTTACGCCACCACAGTATGTTGTAGGCGCTCAAGTCTCCATGCACGTACTTTGCGTCACGGTACATAATCAGGTATTCGTCGAACACTTGTTCCATGGCCTGCTCGGGGTCATCCAGTCGAACATCCTTGAGCTGCTGCGCCGGGTCGCTGCTGTCACCCAAGAATCGCATGGTAAGGTAGTTGCCAACTCGACCTATGGGCGTTGGTACATGCACGGTAGCCTTGAAGCAGGCTGAGAGGACGTCGTACTCCTTAGCAGCAACTGATTCCATCTTTTCTATGGCATAGAACCCCTTGCGCTTCTCTGCCTGCGAGGTCTGCCATAGTCTGTAGACCTTGAGTATGATGGGGTGCTCTCTCCAATGGGCGAGGAATATCGATGCCTCCTTTCCAGCATTGATCTGCGACCAGACTTCAGTGGCAAGTCCAAAACGTACTGCATCACGCTTCACCGCTTCGAATGTGATCTCGCTAATCGGTACAGCCGCACCCCTCCTTCCGGCCCGGTCGTGGTCTCTCTCTCTTGAGAGGGTGCTGGCCTTGAGGGGATTGAATCGCTCTACCCGGCTCATCTCTCACACCTCGGTGAGAATGCCCGGGTGCGCTCTCTGGTTTGTGGTATGCAACTCTGTAGTACACCTTCGGATTTAGGGCGTCCATGCGTCAGTCTTGTTAGTGGCACAAAGTCGACTACTAAGGAGCCAGCAGTCCGCGCTGTGTTTCAGTCAGTGAGCACACCGACGCATGATTGGCTGCAGACAGAGAGAAGCAGCGGAGGTCTACGCGACCTCACAAGCACGGATACTAATGCTCTCTGGAATGAATACATCGCCTGTAATCATAAAGCCAGGAACACCTCCGTGCTCTTGTTAGGATTCGTGCTCATGACAAGGGCATATATGACTTTTGGTCAACGAAGACCCGGTGACCTTGTGTTCCAGCTGATTTGCCTTCTTCGCTTTCGTTGCTTGCGGCTCTTGAGAATCGGGTTTCTCGAATGAAGGCGCACAGCAAGAACGCTCCGACAAGCCCCAGACCCGAAGCAAGCCAAAATGGCAAGATGTGCCCTCCGATTGAAAACCATCCGACCTGAAACATGGTTAAGCAGGAAGTATCCCATGAGACCCATCACGATAATGGGTTTCCGACCTCGTTTGTCAGAGACCCCTCCTTAGTAGAGGGCAAGCGGCGTCCTCGTCGCCATGAATGATGCCATCATCACACCAAGGAGGACCGAGAACTCAGCAACAACCTCAGGAGGGACAACATAGCCTGGGCCAGGGGGCTGTTCCAGTCCGCCTTCGAGGGCAATCAAATAAAACGACATCAACGGAGAAATCTATCCGAACCCGATCATCACGAGCATGGCATCCAAGGCAACGACCATGAGCTTGACGTTTGTATAGAGATGCTCCTTTTTGCTGCGCGGATCAGTCTCATCCATCACTCGTCGATACTTCTAGGTTCGTTTCGCCGCCTCGGCGTGCCTATGTAGATGCCCATCAAATGGCCCTCACATACAGAAGGCTTTATCTCAGTAGAATTTCGGGTGTTTGCGGTTTCCGTCTGGCATTTGTGCGTAACAAGATATGTCAGCCGGAGCTTTCAAGGCGACAAGAGACGACGGCAAATGGCCAAGGCAAGCAACCCGTTGATAGTACAGTCTGACAAGTCAATGCTACTTGAGGTCGATAACCCCCTCTATGAAGTGGCGCGGGACTCTCTTGCTCGATTCGCTGAACTGGTGAAGAGCCCAGAGTACGTTCATACTTACAGGATTACGCCGCTTAGCCTTTGGAATGCCGCTTCGACTGGGATGACGCCAGACGAGGTTGTGAAGACACTAGAAACATATGCCAAGTATCCAATACCGGGCAATATTGCCCGTGAAATCATCGACTACATGAGCAGGTATGGGCAGATCTCCTTGGAAAAGGAGGGTGAGAGGTTGATCCTCTCGTGTGCTACCCAGAACCTTGCCGAGGAGCTTTGGACGAACAAGAAAGTCCGTGAACTGATTCTTGAGAGACTGGACAAGAAGAGTATGCTAATTGAACCGTCGATGAGAGGGCTCATAAAACAGGTCCTGATCGAGTTCGGTCACCCGGTGGAGGATGTTGCAGGCTATGCAGAGGGAGAGGAACTTCACTTTGAGCTCCGCTCCACAAGTCTCTCCGGGAGGCCTTTCAAACTCAGGGACTATCAAGAAGCATCTGCGGCTGCCTTTCATGCTGGCGGGGGAGTTTCAGGAGGTTCAGGTGTTGTCGTTCTTCCGTGCGGCGCAGGAAAGACGATGGTCGGAATGGGGATCATGGATAGACTTCAGACGTCCGTTCTGATACTTTGTCCTAACGTTGTGGCAGTCCGCCAATGGATAACTGAACTGCTTGACAAGACGACACTCAAACCAGAGCAGATAGGCGAGTATACAGGGGACACGAAGGCCATACGTCCTGTCACTGTGGCGACATATCAGATTCTCACTTGGCGAAGATCGAAGGACGGTGAGTTCGAGCACTTCAAGATATTCGAGGCCAGGAAATGGGGTCTTATCATATATGACGAAGTGCACCTCCTACCGGCCCCTGTCTTCAGAGTGACTGCTTCCATTCAGGCCACAAGAAGGCTGGGCCTGACGGCGACTCTGGTGAGAGAGGATGAACGAGAAGAGGATGTCTTCAGTCTTATTGGCCCGAAGAAGTATGACGTACCATGGAAGCAGCTCGAGGATCAAGGTTGGATTGCCACCGCAGTCTGCTATGAGATACGCATCGAGCTGCCAGAGGGATTGAAGCGGAAGTACGCAGTGGAAGAAGACAGACGGAAGTACCGCATAGCTGCTGAGAACCCGGTCAAGCTCGAGATACTTAGAAAGATTGTCGACCACCACCACAAGGACAACATCTTGGTGATTGGCATGTACCTAGATCAGCTCAATATCATTGCTCACGAACTGGACGCGCCATTGATCACAGGGAAGACGAGCAACACGGAGCGGGGTGAACTCTATGGTGCCTTTCGCCGCGGTGAGCTCAAGACTCTGGTCGTGTCGAAGGTGGCGAACTTCGCCTTGGACCTACCCGACGCCAACGTCGCCATTCAGGTGTCCGGGACCTTTGGCTCGCGACAAGAGGAGGCCCAGAGGCTGGGCAGAATCCTCAGACCCAAGACTGATGGAAGCCTGGCAAGGTTCTATAGCATAGTGACAAAGGACACCCGTGACATGGACTTCGCGGCCAAGAGGCAGCTGTTCCTTACAGAGCAGGGCTATCAGTACATCATTGCGTCTGGCGAAGAAGAGATCTGGAAGGAACCGATTCAGAAGCTCTTCTGCTAGTTGCCCTCAGGCCCGGGAGATTCGAACCGGGTGAGAGACTTGGCTATCTGCTTTATCTCATCAATGCTCATGCGTCTCACACCCTTGATTCCCACGTCGAACGTGACCCATATAGGATTGTGAGCCGCGCCCTTGACCTTCGTCACTCTAAACTGTTTGATGAGCATGCCGGCCTTGCTGAAGGCAGGCTCGTGTCTGGTGTCTACAATGACATCACTGATGTAGGTGATCATATCATCGTACGCTGAGAACTGCTGCAGACCAGTATGGTAGGTGGCCCAGAATGGTATTGAAAGCTCCTTGCAGAAAGTTGCCCTCCATGCTTTCACTGCATTGACGGCCTTGAACGGATGGGACTGGAGGAAAAGCTCGGTTATGCTGTCCATGAATATCGCTCCGATCTTGCTACGATTGCTCTCTTGGGCAATAGCCCTTATCGCTTCGCCTATTTCGTCCGGCTCGCTGGGATCACGCACGAGACTGGTATGCTCGCTTGGTGCGGTACGGTGGAGTATTTGCGTAGAGAAACAGTCGACTAGGCGTATCAACCCCTTGTCGAGCATCGTCGTGTAGTCCCAGCCAAGCGAACATAGATTCTGCAATACCGAGAGCGGGGTGTCTTCAAAGCAGACGTAGATGACGCTCTTGCCTGCCTCCATCATGCATTTGGCAATCTCATTGAGAATGACTGATTTGCCACCTCCACCAGGACCTCTTATGACTCCGAATGCGTTGCATGGAAAGC
This sequence comes from uncultured archaeon, assembly GCA_964631415.1. Classification (GTDB taxonomy): domain Archaea; phylum Asgardarchaeota; class Thorarchaeia; order Thorarchaeales; family Thorarchaeaceae; genus OWC5. Next base: position 5,931 of record CAZVZC010000002.1, read on the forward strand.
CTTTGGGAACCTCGTCATCCAAAGCATCTATGCCGGTCCTGTATAGGTTCTTACCCTTCTCTAAGAGGTCCTTATAGCTCATGCCGCCACCTCACCAAATGCGTGTCCGCGAAACAACCACGAAGCCGCTGGCCCTGCCGACTGATAATCTTACCTGAGGGAGGTCAGATACTGCATCTTGTCTTGGACATACCTGAATACTCTTGCTCCAGCGTTAGGAGCTAATGCAGTGTACTCAATCAGGCCGGCCTCCAGCCGCTCCAGAAACTGCAGGCTCCATCCCACAGCCGAAATGACTGCAAGGGGTCGTAGATTCTCGATTATGGGTAACTCATCGCTCACAGACAGGACTTCATGCCGAATACTCAGTATTGAGCCCTCATCCTGACTGAACAAGTAAGCCAAGTCAAGGAGCGGCTCGCCAATGCTGCAAGACTCGAGGTCTATCAGCACGACCCGATCCGGTTGAATGACAACGTTGGACTCCTGCAGGTCACCATGCATTGTTCTCCGTGACCAAACGCAGGACGAGTCAGTTATGTCCCCTACTCTCTCGACGACTCGTTCAAATGACCCGAGAAGGCGGCCGAGGTTGGGTGACAAGGATGTAGCCCCCTGTGTGGACTGCTTGACCACGTCCGTGATACTTGACAGATAGTCAGAAGGCTGCCTGTAGGACTTCACGCCGGGCGGTCTGAGTGCCGAAAGACGAGCCAGCGCGACTCTGAGATTGCTCAGGTCATCGCCGGTCATCTCAGGCAAGCTTGACCTGACGACACCTTCGGCATACTCTGCCACCATGAACGGCGTACGCTCCTCATCATTCAGACGACCAATCTTCACAGGTTTCGGACACAGCCCATCTCGGGAGAGGAAGTCCATCACCTTGTATTCCCGGGTGTAGGGGTGCGACCTGAACGGGCCCTTCGTCGTTGGGAGTTTCAGGACAAACGTGCGTTCCTGTGAATACGTCAAGAGAGTGATGTTGCTCCAACCGCCTAGGAGGGAAGGGTCAATCGTGATATCAAACTCGCCGCCTAAAGAGCGGCTTACTTGGTCCTCCAGTTCAGGTAGAGAGTGCCCATGCACAATCTTGACTTGAGGTTTCATGTTGGCAACTATGTCCCCTCAGCAAGTCAAAGTACTTAAAGAGCACCGGGCACGGATGACGCATGAATGGAAGAGATGTCTTACTCATACTGGCACACCTCTTCAGAAAGCAAGGAGGCCCGGTCAAGATAGAGGAGGCCGTGGAGCTACTGTCATTCAGGTGGAGGTTTGGCACACCGAGCAACGTGAGAAGGATGCTGACCGTTGCACTCCAGAATGACCTCATCTCCAGAGATGGCGAACTACTTTCCCCTGTGTTCCTCTTTGACCGTCAGGTGCTGGGTCCAGACTTGGTGGGCAAGCTTCAGGACTCAATAGTGGTCGACGCGAAGTTTGAACCCATGCATTAGCTGGTCTTGATCGACGTCATCTCGCCAATCGACGCCAAAAGGGCAGACAAATGGACGAATGGGTTCTTTGCCTGCGTAATGCGATATTCAATCTCTGCAATGCGTTGAAGGATCCGGTCTGTTGTCAGGGAATCTAGTGGTCTGTTCATTATGTCTGCTTGGATACCAATGCATAGCTCTTCAGGGCTGTAACCATCCACTGCCAACAGCCGCTTCATGAGATCTCTCCCCTGAGCAAACGATCCGTTGACAACAAGGGACACCATCTCTCGGACGCCTTTGGCAACCTGGCTCTCAGAGCACTCGTAGACGACATCCTCTGTTATAGCTTCAACTCCTGCTGCACACACTTGAAGCAGATTGACGGCTCGACGCATGTCACCTGAGGACTCATGGGCAATCGCTCTGAATGCTCTTTCATCACACATCACACGCTCCTTCGCCGCTATCGTCCTGAGGAACTTCTCGACGACATCGTCCTGCAAAGCTGGGAACCTGACAACCAAGCATCGGGAAACAACAGCAGTGTTCCAGCCTGCGAGAGATGGGGTTGTGAGAATGAAGCGACATGCGTCACTGTAGATCTCCATAGTCCTGCGCAACGCCTGCTGCATACTCCTATCAAGCGCATCAGACTCATCTAGAACTAGGTACTTGACCATCTCGTCGCTCACAGTGATGGTAGATGCAAACAGCCTGACGGCCTCGTGCAGAAGTTGGCTCTTGTTGGGCTCACCTGTGTGCCCTTTCAGAGCCATGTTCGTCTTTGCCTCTTTGTATACAGCAGACATGTACTCGTCCAGCTCTGTGCGCTCGCTGCGCTCGAGCTTCGACAGCGTCTGGAGGTCGCGCTTGGCCTTGGCGACTGTGGTTTCCCTCAGGTCGCGGACGTTCAGGTATTTGAAATTCGCAGTGAATGTATCCCCTAGGAGAGCCCGCGCAAAGACAAAGGCAGCGCAGGACTTGCCGGTGCCCGCTGGGCCGCAGAAGATCATGTTCTGACCAGTCTTCGACTCTGCAAGTTTCCTCAGTTGTGAGATGGCATCGTCCTGGCCGACGAAGTCTTCCCATGTCTGAGGGCTGTACTTTATGGACCAGAGCACTGGCTCCACCTATCGCACCAAATGAGATGTCGTACGTGGACAAGATAAGCCTGCCCCTCACGACCTTGTTTCTAACGGTAGAAGGCTGCTCCCTTGAAACCAAAGGTTGACAACACCGAAACTATCATAAACCATTGATTTCAGGCTGGTTGTTTACGAATCTTCGAATGAATGACAGAGGACAGGCAGTCGATATGTCAAAGGAAACGCTGGAGCAAGAACTCGAACACATGCTCAGAGAGGACCTAATCGCCGCATGCCAATACTGGGGTGTGGAGGTGAGCGGCTCTTCCTCAGGGACGTCTCTCATTAGACTGCTAGCTGAGAAGATGAGGTCAAAGCAGGCACGAGAGCGCGTCTTCAGCACCTTTGACTCCAAAGAGAAGGATCTTCTAGGGATGCTGTCTCTCAGCGGTGGGGCCATGAGCTATGACAGGCTCAAACCGTACAGAAAAGTGTACAGCTATGGCCAGCTGAACCAGACTGAGAAGGATCTTCGGAAGAAGGGAATCATAGTAAGGCGGGTGATGTCAAGACTCACTGAGTTTGGCAGAGAAGTGGCCGAGTTCAAGATACTAGACTTTTTGACTCCACATTTGGTCAGGTACTTCTCGGAGAAGCCGGTCCCGTCTGGAGAGAGGCCGAAGCGGCTGAAGGTATTTGTTGACTACCGGGACACGCTCCTTGTCGACATGCTTCTCCTCGTTTCATATCTTGCGAAGCAAGAGATCCGGATGACGAGCTCATGGGAGTTTCCGAAGAGGGACGTCGACCGTGTGAAGGAAGCTATGTCACAACCAACGGACGAACGGTTCGATCTGGTTCAGAAGATGGCCCGAAAGGCAGGAGCCTATTCTATTGTTGAGAATGACAGAGCAGCGCCTTCCAAGATAGACCTCCTCTTTGCAGGACGACAGGATCAGGTCGCTCGTCGGCTGCTTCTCTCCTCTCTCGGGCATACGAGGGCCATATGGGCGACACCCGATCAGCCCACTGAGTACACTCTCAACCTCGCAGTCTGCCGGCTACGCGAAAGCAAGCAGGATGAATGGATAAGTGTGACAGAGCTGCGGGACTGGATTCGAAGTGAGCTATTCATTGAGAATCAGCCGCTGAAGTGGATTCAGGTTGATGAGGAGAGAGTAGGTACAGCACTTGACACACCCATACTCTTGGGCCTTCTCCAATGCGCATACAAGGGTAAGGCTCTCCAGTTCGTGAGCATGACTCCAATAGGCGCCACAGTGATTACAAACCAGACGCCCAAATCTGAGGAGAGTCATGAAACATTCCTCGTTCAGCCCAACTTCGAAATCACCGTGTTCACTTCTGAGATGGACTATCATAAGATCTACCGGCTGATGCTCTTTACAGAGCCTATCAGGACAGATGTGGTGACCGCACTCAAGATAACTGACAAGTCGGTCTTCCAAGCTATCGAGATGGGACTCAGGGAACGAGATATACTTGGTTTTCTGGAAGAGGAGAGCAGTAAGCCAGTTCCTGCGAACGTAGTCCGCTCGATCAAAGACTGGATCTCTCAGGCAACGTTCGCGACAGTGTCGCAGGTCTTGTTGCTGGAAACGGATAGTGAGAAGGATCTTGAGAACCTTCTACTCATAGAAGAATTTGCTCACAGCGTTGTCAAGAGAGTAGGACAGATGGCTGTCGTGTTGCAGGGTGACATCGACAAGCTTACTGAGGACTTGCGGAGCCACAAGTGTAACGTTACGAGAGCCGACAAGAAGAAGCCGGAACCTCAGGAAACGCAAGGATCGGCAGTGGCTGAGCAGGTCCTGTTGTACGGCGAACAGACGCTCTCTGATGCTCCGGAGGCATGCGTAGGCTGCCCCGCGCTTCAATCCTGCAACAAGGTAGTGAGGCGGAAAGCCCACACGGCTAGGGAGAAGAACGAATGACAGGGAAAGTCCTACCAGAGCAGCTCGTGGGAGAGTTCCTCGGAGTCGGCAGCGTTGGGGAATCTGACCCGAAGGCTGCTTTGCCTTATGTGAAGAGGCTCAAGTTACCCTATGCGTATCAAGTCCCGAGAATCAAGGAAGAGGACATGATAAGGCAGTTCGGATCGCTTGTCGAGGGCTTTGAAGAGAAGGGTGACTACATACTCGACCTAGATCTGTATGCGTATCAAGAGATGACACAGAATGTATCGCCGCTCATCCCGGACCAGAGCCACGCGCACGGACTGTATCTGATGATGGATGGAAGCCGCTACGAGTTCTTCAAGACACAGCAGACGGCGCCAGCCACTATGTGCTTTAGCACCAGAGGAAGCGACGGTAAGCAACTTGTGTCCCAGAGGATGTTTCATTTCTATTCATCACTTATGGCGAGAGTTGCGAAGGGCCAGGTCGAGCATCTGTCGCGGTCCTGCAAGACTATCATCCTGTGTCAGGACGACCCTGCTCTTGGATTCGTGACCAAACTGATGCTGGAGGATCGAGCTGACGGCCTTACCCTGAAACAGGTCATCGATGGTACAGAGAAACTGTTCCCGAGGTCAGTTGTCCCAGCATACCACTGCTGCGATGACTGGCGACTGCTCTCCAAGGGCGGCTCTTACATCCTATGGGACGGCGTTCCCAAGATCGTGCACATCGACGTACTGTCATTTCGACCAGAGATTGACCCGGGGCAAGCTGAGAGGATTAACTCCTTCATGGAGCGGGGAGGTGCACTTGGGCTGGGCGTACTTCCGAACGTTGATGATGCATTCGTCGCCCCAGTCGTTGAAACACTTCGAAGGAATCTGAAACCTGTGCTCGAGTCATTCCTAAAGAGCAGAGTCAGCCTCGACCTCATGCGTGACCGGGCAATGGTTTCGACACAGTGCGGCCTGTTCAGAGCCACGAGCTCGCTCTCAAAGGAGATTCACGAGAAGAGCAAGGAGTTCAGGTCAGTCTTCGAAGACACGATCAAGCGGCTTCTCTGAAAGTAGTCGAATTCCAGATTTGGTTTTGACGATGTAAGGACAATGAAACCACGGAAGCTGACTGCACAACAAGATATGCTTAAGAGGAAGCTACAGGGTTCCGGCGTCAAATAGGAGAGTCGAGGCCATGCAGGCACCCAGCAAGCAGCCCGGACGAGTGATGAAGTTCATTCAGGACTACAGAATGAAGATGCTGATTCCTGAGATCCTCGTCGTGTTTGGCGTCTGGTACATGAAACCAGACTCACTCTTGGGGAATGTCTATGCTTTCCTGGGGCCAATAGGCTTACTTCTGCAACCACTGTTCACCATTCCAAGTGGACTACTGGCACTAGTCACTGCGTTCATGTTGCACGGTATCTACCCTCTGGACAACTTCAATGAGGGCAAAATCCCGGTACTGCCTAAGGGAGCAGTACTGATGATAATCATCTCGTTTGTGCTTCTGCCGTTGCTTGTGCTCATGCAGATGATAGGATACTTCATGACTGAAGCCACGGAGTACTTGAGCCGAAACCCGCTGTGGGAGAGAGTGGAAAGTGTAGGAGACCTGTTGTTCTACGCTGGGGCTATGTTCTTCGTCGCATTTCAGTGGTGGCTTGTCATACCCGTCTTCTTTCTGTCACAGGCTGTTGACGGGATTCATAAGATCGCCCATCATGAAACGATTAATGCTAAGATCACAGCCCTCTTCTACTTCCTATGGCCAGTGACCATGCCCTTCTTCTTCGACCCAGTTGAGGTTATGGCGATGGCAGCCGTGTCGATTCCTGCCTTTGCCTTCTACTCATACATCAGACCATACTACACATACGTCACGGCCGTACACACATTGACATTCGCTATTCTTGTGGTCGTCAGCATGGTCATCTATCCGTACATGCCGCTGCTGAATGTCTGGTTCCCCGGCTTCATACCCCCACATGTGCCACCAAAGATATGGTGATAGACCCAAGTAGGTTAGCTGCAGAAGTCGGGACGATTCGATATCAACTGGTGGTACCCGTGAAAGTGGGCTTGCGAGTAGCCTCTTCCTTGTCCTCTTCACGGAGCTTGTGTTTGAATGGGCGACCTTGTTCGTAGATCTTCGGGTCCTGATCTTTGGTCTTTGCCATGATGACAGAGAAACCTATGAGTTGAATTACAAGGGCGCCAATGCATATGATAAACACGTCAGGGAAGAATGTGTGCGTGAACAGCTGAAGGTTCCATATCGTAGGGTAAGCCACTGCCTGAATCGCTATGCCGGCTATGAGCATCAGAACCCACTTGTTCGTCCAATGGGACAGTCCCATCTGCATACACCTTGAGGATGAGTTATGGAGTCAGGTTAACCGAGCATTCTAGTTAAACATAGCTATGATGCCGTTTCTAGGCTGGCTCGTAGACCTGCTTCAGCCTGGCAACCAAGACTCCGGCCAAGGCCTTGAAGTCCTGCCTAGAGATGGACGGCACTTCGCTGGTACGCTTTGGGATGTCAAATCGGGCTACCATCACTGCCACATCTTTGTCCGTGGAGTACTCGATCAGTGCTGGATACTTGGTCCGCAGACGGATTCGTTCGTTGTCAGTGTCCACACTCTTGCCCTTGTATACTGTGCCCACCAGATAGGGATATGCGAACCCGGAATGAGAGACTTGGACCTTGATAGCGACCGTGTCAGGCAGACCCTCAATATACGCTTTGCATTCCGCCCCGATGATCGTGCGAATCCCTCCCCGTTCTCCAAGGTCCACGTTCACGCCAGCTCTAATGCCGGCGACCTCGGCCAGCTCGCGAGTGAACCCGTAGACATCGTCAGACAACGGGGGCTGGAAGAAAGCTACAGCGTCGATCTTCGGGATTCGGTAGCCGACAAAGAAGCCGAGTATGGACACTATCCCGTAGAGAATGATGATGAGAATCACCGAGTCAATGAAAGAGCTGAACACCGGCTGCGGATTCAGTTTGTACAGCAAAGCAAGACCGCCGACACTGACTGCGACAGGCATCATACAACAGCAAGCCGTGGTGCCAGTTGGGTGAGCATAGAGATGGCCATATGCCTTCTCGTGTTCTTTGACCATAAGCTCATACTGTGCAAAGGTTGCCCAGACTTTGCGATGCTCCCACTCTCCCGGGATGTAGTCTATGGCTCGCTTCGAGCCTGCTCCCATCGCCATGGAAACAAAGAGGAGGAGTAGAGGAATCGCGGAGTAGGCCAGCAGTGTGGTTTCAAGGCTGTCAGGGCTGGTGTATTCAACATACGCGCCAGAGACGATGAGCGCGGCGGTTACGACGATGAACGCTATGTTGACCGGGCGCTGCCGATCGTACCTAATGACCTGATCCTCGCTCATTGTCATCGTCCTCTACATCACCTGTTATCCGCTGTTCATCTGAGATAAGAGCATCGCCTTCATGTGCCTTATGTGAGTCAGGAGCGACATTCCCAGTCATCTGGATTCCTAGATCTTCCATTATGCCATCCAACATCTCATCACTACCCCGATCACTCACGTACTCTCTGAAGCATGTTCGGACAAGATCCTCGAGGTCGTGACGAGCCAACTCCCCTGTAGCCGGCCTCGGAGGTCGCAATTCCCGTTCATGAGAACTGAGCGCAACTCTTGCCACGGCATCAATTGGACGGCCTGATTCATCTACTTCGACCTCAATCCATGCAGAACTCTCAATGCCTTCAATCCTGCCTATGGCTCTGGGATTGCGCACAGTGAAGTACCCCCCAGCCTCGCCTATGGTCAATCGGACACCAGCCCAGGAAAGACCAGAGGTTTCCTCCAGCAGCTCAATTGGTCTCCAGATACGTTTCCAGGAAACCCATGGAAACTCGATGCTGGCATCGTTTGGAGCAGCCATGTAGACTGTCCGTCCTGCCATGAGCCCAAACGGCAATAGAAGGAACCCGAAAAGATACGGGGCAATCGCAATGAGTTCAGGTATGTAGGCCACGACTGCGTTCGGCAGCATAATGGCCGCGACAGCAATGCTTGCAGTGATTGTCACGGACATCCAACCGACGCGATTCATCAAATGTGAGTACGCTTTGTAGTAGCCTCTCAGGAGAGCTTCGAACTCCGAGTACTCTATGTCTCGCTCATGGAGTTTCCAATCGAGCGACGTGACTGAAACCTGTTGCTTCATCTTCCACGATAGTACAGCGATAGGAGCAGACATAGTTCCCATGACTGCCGCAGCCATTCTCGCCCAACTCATCGGGTCCGAAACTGCAGCCAAGAGTCCGTACTGAGACAGCTCTTCACCGATCACTATCCATGTCAACAACACGGCGAACATCAGCGCGTAGTATGGCATAAGCGATCTGTATGCAATAGGGTCAGCTGACACATGCAGGTCTCCGATGAGATGAGGGCGCACCTCGTCGAGTTAGCCCTTTCGGTGCTTTACGCCGAGAACCTCCAGCATCTCACTGATGTGGGGACTGTCACCCCGAGTTGACGAGTACTCGATAAGAATCAAAGCCACTGCGTTCTTTGTGATCAGCCCGACATCCTTGACACCAAGCTCATGGACTCGCGATGGTACGGGGCTGCGCACATAGTAGCCTTCCTTATCCAGAGCAGTGGACTTGATGAAGTTCCTGTCTCTTGAGTCCCACAGCCAAGTTGTCACGCCGGAAGAGCCATACCCAGACAACCGACAGAGTACTCTGCTGAGTGCTCCTAGCTCGCCAGACCAAGATTCGACATAGGCGTCACTCTCCAGTCCTGCGACGCGGGCGATGACACGCGGATTCCTATGTACCACAAAATCCCCGCTCTGAGCTCTGTCAATCAGTACTCTGACATTTGAGATGTTGGGGACTCCTGACTGCACGCTTGCCACCCACATAGCCTCTCTTATCAGAGGCAACGTGAAATCTGGCGAAGCTGCGTTTGACGTCGCACTGAAGCCACCATATGTGGTAGCAACATGAATGCCAAGAAGAATGAGAGACGACAACAGAGGAATGAATGGTGACAGTGGAGGGTACAGGAAGGAGCTATCGTATGGTAGTGAGATATTCAATAGAACCAATGGTATCGGGATGTAGAAGTGCCAGAAGCTAGTCGCGGCGACAAGCCGTTTGAACTGTTTGTTGTGTTCCCTGACAAGCCTACGGCATTCGCTGACCTCGAGCTGGACAGGCTCGAATTGCCACTGGGGCGCGACATAGATCACAGTCGACTTCTTTGTTTTCCAGCCAATGTAGAATCCTGCCGCTGCCGCATACAATGGCACAACAATGAACCAGGCTAGTGCGAGGAGGCCGTCAGTACCAAAGAGAACCAGAGACACCCAGTAGCCGCCGACACCTACCAGAAGGGCCTCTAGGACAACGATGGTCCACGCCACCTTCATCGAATTGAAAACAACCGGCGACCCTGACACTCTGATTACTTCCTGCGCAGTCGATGCTGCTTGGAGAGGGGCTCCTTAAGAGTTGCGTGCTGTGAGTCTTCTGGCGCAGGCACAATAGAGAGAGTTGAAGACATGACAGACGGCAATGCTTATTAATGCGTTCACAATAGTGAATAGCGAGGTGAAATCTATGGTAAAGGTTGGTGAGGTTGCACCGGACTTCGAAACGATCACCGAATCTGGCGAGAAGTTCAAACTGAGTGCTATGAGAGGAAAGAGACTGATGCTCTATTTCTATCCGAAGGACGACACGCCAGGGTGCACCGCAGAGGCCTGCTCAATACGCGACAGCTATGCCGCGTTCAAGAGGAACAATGCACTGGTGTTTGGTGTCTCAGGCGGGCCGGTCAATTCGCATAAGGATTTCAAGGCGAAGTATAGCCTACCATTTCCCTTGCTGATGGATGAGGAGTACAGAATCGCAAAGCTGTATGGAGTCTACGGCCCCAAGAAGCTGTACGGCAAGGACTACATGGGCATTGAGAGGACTACCTTCCTGATCAATCAACAAGGCAAAGTTGAAGGGATCTTCGGCGGCCCCGAAGGAGCCGAGAAGGTCGACACCAAAGAGCATGCCCAGCAAGTGACCAAGTTCTGGGGTTTCAAGCTGTAGGAGGTATTCGACATATTGGCAATCGGTGATAAGGCGCCAGACTTCCAGACAACAACAGACACTGGAGAGTCGTTTAGACTCAGCGAAAAGATTGGAAAGAAGGTAGTTGTCTACTTCTACCCTGCCGATGATACACCCGGATGCACGGCCGAGGCTTGTTCCATCAGGGACAGCTACAACACCTTCCTAGAGATGGGAATCGATGTCTATGGCATCTCAGGTGGTTCTCGGGAGTCCCATGAGCGGTTCAAGCAGAAACACAGACTCAACTTCACCCTACTCATGGACGAGGACCATGCAATCGCCAAGCTATACGGAGTGTATAAGCCCACGAAGATTCTCGGAAAGGAGCTGTTGGGTGTCCAACGCGTAACCTTCCTGATAGACGGTGAAGGCAAGATAGAAGGGATATTCGGCGGCTCTGAAGGTCTTGACAAAGTGAAGACCCGCGAACACGCAGACCAAATACTCAACTTCTGGGGCTTGAAGCTCTAGTGAGGTGTAGGCTGCCGCAAGCGTGCGCAGTAGCCTCACTTCTTTGCGGCTCGCCCAACGTTACTCATGTATACTACGGCCTCTTGGATCCCGTCGGCTTCAATCAGCTCATCCATCTCATTGTCATAGAAGGCGCCAATCTGGCAGGTTGAGAGACCGATGGCCTCCGCGGCAATGGCCAGGTTCTGTGCGATGTGCCCTACGTCCATGTACGCATACCTGTATGCACGATCCAGATACTTCCAGACACACCTAGGAAAGACAGCTGACCAGATGAAGACGACTGCAGAACGCGCGGCCATTTCCTGATCCAATGCCGCGGCTGCCACCGCTCTTGTTAGGTCGCCTTTCCTCATAACCTCAAGCTTGCGGCATCGGACATCGTAATGATACAGACCTTGCTCAAGGTCTGTGATCCGGTTCACACAGACATAGGTCTCAATCGGATACAGGGCACCAGCGGAGGGAGCAGTCCGCAGTCCGTCCCTGAGCTGAGCAGTGATCCCCTGCGTTGCCCAGAGGAGCTGCGACAACTCCTGTTTTGTCACTGGCGTCTGGCTATAGGCTCTGACGCTTCTCCTTTTGCGGAGAGCTTCCCAGATTCCCGGGCCTCCAGATGTTTCGGCCGGGGGTAGAGCAACAGTTTCCCTTCCGGGATACTCCTTGAACGTCGCGGGCTTAGTAGCCCAGTCCAGAGTGTGGGAGGGCATCTTTCCTCGTACGTACCCGCTCTTCGCATGAAAGTCGTGGCCAGCAGACGGAACCATAGCACATCAGCCGAGAGCCAGTCGAGCTTCCTTATCAACTAAAGGGCGGGTGTTGCACTGGTGAGAAGATCAGCCGTGCGGCTGTGTAGGCATAGGTTTTAATCGAGGCTGCAGACCAGCTCGCCCAGTCAGACTAACACAGCGAGGTCTGCCACAGATCAAGTTTAGGGGCTCGTCACTATGCCTGAGAAGAAACCTGCTGCTCCAAAGAAGGAGCCTGAAAAAAAGGTCGAGAAGACAGCTGAACCACCGAAGGCCGAAGAGAAGCTCACGGTAGAGGATCTCAAGAAGAGGGCTGAGAAGCCGGGAAAGGACGCCATGATACTCCACCCATTCTACAAGGGGAAGATCATGAGCATTGGCAAGTGTCCAGTGCGCGAGTTCAGCGACTTCGCCATTTGGTATACACCCGGTGTGGCAAAGCCATGCCTAGCGATAAGGGATAACGAAGACTTGGCATATGAGATGACCAACAAAGGCAACATGGTCGCTGTCGTGAGTGATGGTACAAGGGTCCTGGGCCTTGGTGACATAGGTCCGTACGGAGCAGGCCCGGTCATGGAAGGCAAAGCACTTCTGTTCAAGTATCTGGGAGGAGTGGATGCTTGGCCGATATGTCTGGACTCCAAGGACCCTGCAAAAATCATTGAAACTGTTAAGCTTATTCAGCCATCGTTCGGGGGCATCAACCTTGAGGACATTGAGAAGCCGAAATGCTACGAGGTCCTCGAGACCCTTCGGAAAGACCCCAAGGTGAAGATTCCCGTATGGCATGATGATGCCCAAGGTACTGCAACAGTCGTGCTGGCCGGTGTTATGGGCGGGCTCAGAGTTGTCAAGAAAGACATTAGGAACGTCAGAGTCGCAATGCTCGGGGTTGGCTCTGCTAACACCCGTACCGCATATCTCATGTTTGCCGCTGGGGTCAATCCAAAGAACGTCATCCTTGTCGACACTAAGGGAGCAATCTATGCAGACCGTGAGGACATCGTCAAGGAACGTGACGAGGACAAGTTCAAGTATGACCTAGCACAGAAGACAAACCCCGATAGGATGACCGGAGACCTCGGACAGGTCATAAAGGGAGCTGACATTCTGATCAGTGCGGCGACGCCCGTGCCCGGCAGTGTGAAGAAGGAGTGGGTCGCTAAGATGGCAAAGGACTCCATTGTCTTCGCTTGTGCCAACCCCTACCCTGAGATATGGCCGTGGGATGCGCTTGACGCCGGTGCGAAAATCGTCGGTACTGGACGCAGTGACTTCGACAATCAGATCAACAACTCACTTGGCTTCCCGGGTATCTTCAGGGGCACACTCGATGTTCAGGCTCGAACCATAACTGACGAGATGTGCATTGCGGCCTCTCAAGCCCTAGCGGATCTCGGTGCCAAAGAAGCGTCCCCGAAACACGTCATTCCCACGATGTCCCGATGGGAACTGTATCCAAAGGAGGCCACGGCGGTCGGCATGAAGGCAATAGAGCAAGGCATTGCCCGGAAACAGTGGGAGGAGAAGGACCTGTACAAGCATGCAGAAGATGTCATCAGGACTGCGCGCGCGGCCTCAGAGATGCTCTACAAGCAGGGCCATATTCCAAAGGCTCCACCAACATAGTCAAAGCAAGGTAACTGCCGCGGATTCTCCGCCGCGGCATCTACTCTTTCTAAAGAACACTACTAGGATAACATCTCCTACTTGTGCGGCTATACGCCCACTACCTAATGCGACGCCAGAAAATGAATGAGCCCACTCCAACGGGCGTCATGATGATTAGACCAATCACGAGAAGAAGATTGATCCGGGGATTGGGATCTGGACCGTCCCACAGGACGTCTGCATCGTTATCCGGGACCAGTGGGTTCGATCCTTCAAGGAGCTCTAACTGGTCACGCAAACCATCTGAGTCGGTGTCCGGACTATTAGGATTCATTCCCATTGACACCTCAATCGAATCTAGCACCCCGTCGTTATCCCCATCAGCTGAGAGAGGATTGGCCCCGTGCTCATACTCCTCTATGTTTGTCAGTGTGTCATTGTCTGGGTCAAGTGCTGCATCATTGACGAGAGGATTGGTGTCATAGTCCACTTCCCATCCGTCGGGCATTCCGTCAGAATCGGTATCGCTGTTGAGCGGATGTGTGCCGAGGGCTATCTCACGGAAGCTTGTGAGACCGTCAGCATCAGGATCCTCGTCTGCGTCGTTCCGCAGGGGGTCCAAGCCATATTTGACTTCAACCGAGTCACCCATCATGTCTGAGTCAGTGTCGGGCTTGAATATGTCAGTGCCATGAACCGTTTCGTCGGCGTCGCTCAGTCCATCGCCATCCCAGTCAAGAGGTGGCTCTGGGCTGGGCCAAGTATACTGGAACGAATCGAGCATGCCATTGCCATCTGTATCCGAATCATAATCGATGTACAGCGCGATATTGGCTGAAGAGTTTCCTTGGTTGACGACCCGAACATCCACGGGTCCCAACTCGGCAGGTAGTTCACATGTGATGGTGAAGTTGCCAATGGGAATCGCTGTTGAGTCAAGCAGAAATGTCGTCTTGTTGAAGACCCGGACTGAAAGACTACTGTTCTCTGAGGAAACGCCTCTCATTGAGAGCACTTGGGGGACAGTCATGACAGCCCTGAGAGTCATCTCTTCTCCCGGACCGATGGTGCGTTGGAGCTTCTGTGTCGACCTTTGACCGTTTCCCTGCATCGAGAGGTAGACTGCTACAGAGGCAGCGGCTCTTGCGACCAAGAAGGCTTGGGTTGTATTGAAGTGGGGATTATTGAGGGAATCTACAAATGGATCTTCCGGATTGGGAGTATGGCCGCTCTTGACATTGACTGCTGGAAGCCATTGACCCCAGAAAGACCATTGATCAGTCTGGGTGCCAACCTCTTCAACAGCAGACATTATGTCAAGTCCTGACAGCTTCATGAAGGTGACAAGAAGGTCTGCCAAGTACCCCGTCGAGTGGTAGCCAAAAAGAACAGCCGTACGGTATTCTGCAACAAGGCGTTGCGTTTCACTCTGGGCCAAGTTCCTGAAGAGTAGTTCATCGAAGTTATAGAAGGCTATGACATCAACACCCTCTTCGACCAAGTGGGCAGAGATTTCCCGGGAACCCCACATTGCCCTATTCTTCTGTTGGTCATCTAGGAACTGCATGTTGCCTGCAAAAAAGCAGTAATAGACGTCGATAGGAAGTCTAAATCGGGAGAGTATGCTGGCGACGGTCGCGACGACCGCACAGCCACCCAGATTCTGGTGTATGCCAATGGAGCTTGGGGCTGAATCCAGATGGGCTCCAAAGACAATCGCCCGGCTGTCGTTGCCATAGCCTTGTTGATGACCCAGAACAGAGTCGTGATTGCCGTAGTAGGTTATTGTGATTCCCATCGACGATAGGAGGTCAATCAACCAGTCGCCCGCGAGGTAGTACCCAGGATCTCCGTCATATCGCGGCCCGTAGCCGGCGATCACCTGAAGTGGTGTGAGCAGATCGCCCTTGGTCCCGAGCTCGGACGCTATGTCCCACCAGTTCAGGTTGTTGAATGGATGGGGGGACAAAGGCGTCGTTCCATCTTGATCGCCATTTCCTGGCGGAGCCCTGAATGAAGGCAGCAAGATGACTGCCACAGCCATGACCACGACTGCAGCGACCACAAGTGAGGACGCTTTACGTCGGTTCATGGTTGTCATGTCCTGAGCCAGTCGAGGGTCACCCGCAGACCCGATAATGCACATAAATACGCACCGAAAAGAGCACTGACCAGCGCAGCACTGAAGCGGAAGAGTGTGCGTCCATTGTGCATCATCCTCACGTATTATAAAGCGTGAGAGTCACTGGAAATCGGCAGACCTTTTTCTACAAGAGGTCCGCAACCTCAGCGAAGGTGTTCCACCAAGTGTCATCAAACGCATCTTATGAGAAATGCGTCCGTTGTGGCTCATGCATGAAACTATGCCCCATCTTTGATGTCATGGGTGAAGAACAGTATTCTCCTAGAGGCAAAATATACCTACTTCAGATCATGGATCAGGTCGAGTCGGACCCAGAGGCCGCGAAGGAGTTCAGGAGACTGCTATTTCAATGCGCCATGTGCGGTAGATGTAACGAGGCGTGTTCATCGGATGTTGACTTGCTCAAGGTCTGGCATGAGCAGAGAGCCAAGGCAATTGAAACTTCTCCTGAGGAGTTCCAATACCTTGATGCATTGAAGGACTCTCTTGAGAACGTGAAGAACATCTATGGCTTGTCCCCCGAAGATAGGGCGGTCTATTGGCTTGATGAGCTGGAGGGCGAGATACCCCACATCCAAGACAGGGTGTTCTCCAAAGGGAAGACTGCGGAGCTTTTGGTCTTCTTGGGCTGTCTGATGTCGTTCAGGGGGACTCAGGTCGATGTCCTCAAAGCACTGTTCAAGACACTTGAAACTCTCAAAGTCGACTACCTCGTTATGGGGGCGGAAGAATTCTGTTGTGGTCATCCTCTAGACCTGATGGGATATGAGAAGGGCACCAAAGACCTGAGAACTCACAACCGAAGTGTAATCGAAGACGCGCATGCCAAGAAGGTTATCACCTGTTGCCCGGGGTGCCTGATTCAGCTGTCTAGGAATCATGGACTCCAAGGAGTCGAAGTGATTCATCATACGCAGTTTCTCGATCGTCTGCTGAAAACGATACCAAAGTACAGACAAACCGAGAAGTTCGTCTATCATGATCCATGTGAACTCCATAGGATATGCGGAGTAAAGACAGAGCCCAGGTCCCTACTGAAGAAGATGGGAGTGCAGTTCCGGGAACTGGAACTGAGCTGTTGCGGCGGTGGCGGGCTGCTCAGAATGACCGATCCCAACCTCAGTGAAAAGATAATGCAGCTTCGTGCGGCACGCGAGCATCTCAAAGACGCCACAATCATCACTGCTTGTCCATCTTGCAGAGAACAGCTTCTGCTCAACGACTTGAAGACAAGAGACATAGTCGAGCTCGTCTACGAGGCGCTGCAGGAGCGTGAGGTGTGATTGAAGCTCAGAGACATCGTCATCGGCGCAAACGCCTCAATCTACTATCGCATGGACTTCACCAAGATTAAGGGTGTTTTCTATCCCGGAACCGAAAATGAGGTGCTTCAGGCGATAGCTACGGCCCGAGAGAAGGGCTACGATGTGACGCCCAAGGGCGGAGGATCAGGACTCAGCGGCGCTTGTACCGGAGGCGACCGCGACAGGGTCATGATAAGCAGTCTCCGGATGAGGGAGATACTCTCTGTTTCGAAGGACCAAGGCTTCGTGGATGTCCAGCCCGGAGCAACTCCAGACGAGATTAATGCTCTACTGGCTTCATCAAAGATGAAGTTCTACGTGACGCCCAGTAGTAGAGATGTTGCGACTGTGGGCGGGATGCTGAACACAGACGCCGGTGGAAATGATGCATGGGTCAATGGCACTATGCGCGACAACACCCTCAGAGTCAAGATGATCCTCTATGATGGCCGACGTATCAGCATTGACAGAGATGGCACCAGATCAGACGATTCAGAACTTGAGGCCGGGCTGAACGGAGCAAACATGGGAATGCACGATATCTCCGGTGCTCATGGAACCTTGGGGTTCGTGACGGAACTGCGTCTCGCCATCAGACCTGTCACTCGCGAAACCCTTGTGGGAGGCCTTGCAGAGTATAACAGCTGTGATGAGCTCGGTAGAGTTCTTCGTCGCATGATTGAGTCCGAGAGTCCGATAAGGTATGGAGAGGCGGTTGTGTCTGCCCATCCCGATGTCCGCGGTGACCTGAAGCCGCCCATGCTTATACTCGAATTCCCTGAGAGCTACGAGTCCGAGCTTCGACGGATCACGGACATGAAGAGACTCCCGGACAGTGAACTGGCGAGGCTCAAGGACATTCGATTGAAGCTGCCCAAGCGCAACCCGAAGACAGGACTTCAGATGGCTCTCTTCGAAGACTATGGTTTCTTTGGGAAGAGTCTGACTAGGATGCAGCGTGGAGTCGATAGGATAGATTCACTCCTGGAGAAGCATGGGTTCACACCTTTTGCGAAGTACGGTCATGCACCCAGCAAGTGGTACCTAGGTGACAACACTCCAGCGTATGGAATCATAATGCACTCCAGAGAGATTCGGCCCGAAACAAAGACCAAGGCTCAGATTTTCGAAGCCGTGCTTGACATAGTACGCATGTGTGAGAAGATGGGAATAACACCAAAACCCGAACACAAGTGGCCTTACAGTGACAAGGTCAAGCTGGCCAGGATTCAGGAACTGAGAGAGATCATAGGCGGAGGGTTCAACACATTCCTTCTCCAGCCTAACTGCAACGAAGTTCTAAGCTCCATGGTGTAGCAGTACACGGAATACTTTCGGTTATGCGTCTCTTGGGTGGTTTATATACGCTCAGGAGGACAAACGGCTGATGAACATGAGCAGGCCACAACGCAGTCCAAAGGGGTTGTTTGACCCGTACTATGTGCCTGAGACACTGCTTTACCGTGACAGGGAACTTGACGCAATAACTGGCGTATACAAGGACGCCTATGAAGAGGAGTACGGCGTCAACTGCCTTGTCCATGGGATCACTGGTGTCGGCATGACAGTCTTCTCACGCTACTTCCTGACTAAGGTCATCCCTGAACGCTTCGATGCACACACGATATACGTGGATGCCAAGAGCAAGGACGTTCTCGAGATTGTATCAGAGCTGAACGACGCCATCCACAGGAAGGAGAACAAGCCGATCACAGTGGCCTTCGACGCGGATGTTCTTTGGATGCACTTCAAGCGTATGGCATCAGGTGCGGGGAAGAGAACAGTATTCGTGATTGACAACATCGACGAGGGAAACGAGGAGCTGTACTCGAAACTCGCCCGTCTATCTAAGGAGATCAAAGCGAGCACAATAGGCGTACTGAACAGTCATGACTACAGGCTGTTGACAAAGGCACCAGCTACACAGATGGCCTATGACTTTGAGGTCCACCTCGACACATACACACAGTCACAGCTGTATGACATAGTGAGGATGAGAGTAGAAGACACGTTTCCCCTCGGCCTCACAGAAGAGGTTCTCCGCTACATCACAGACATCGTCTGTGAATTCGATGCCTCCAAGCCAAAGACATCAATAGAGGCACTCAAAGCACTCTGGCCTCTGTCTCAACGCGGCCAAGAGATTGACTCAGACGCAGTCCGTGCAGCGACGGCGCGAATAGTATCGCTGGGACATGACCAAGACTACTTGGACGTGGTCGACACAATCAGCACGAACGACTTCATGACGTTGCTCGTGCTTGAGGTGATGTCAGAGCATCTCATGAGATACAGGACGGAAACCTATGTAGACCGCCAAACACTGAACGAGAATGTCATGATAAAGTGCGAAGAACTTGGCATCAACTACACACCTGACGACATTGACAGGAGCCTTCAAACTCTGATATTCCAGAGTATTGTCTTCGAATCTGGGTACTCGCGCAACCTGCTCTATATCCTAGTGCCTCCTGAGGTGCTATATGACGCAGCTATGAGCATGAGGCGAGAACTCACTAGGAGAAAATGAGAGAGTGTGACCGGTTTCACCGGCCACACATGCGATCGTGTACTACTTCTTCTTCTTCTCAGCAAACTCTTTCTTGACCCATGCCTCAAGCCCGGTCGCACCCTGCATCGTCTTGAGCTCGGCATCGAGTTTCGTGGGCTCGATGACTGCTATCCAGCCCTTGCCGTATGGGTCTTCGTTGAGAAGGCCGGGGTTGTTCTTGAGATCCTCGTTTATTGCCTTGAGCATGCCGGTCACTGGAGACTTCACTGGTCCAGTCCACTTGCCCGACTCGAGCGTCCCAATGCTCTTGCCCGCTTCAATCGGCTTACCCGCCGGTCTCAGCCGGACGAACTTGATCTTCCCCGCGAGGTCCATGCCGAAGGGTGTGAATCCAATCCTTACGGTCTTGTCCTCTTTCTTCAACCAGATCTGGTCGTTTGTGTAGAACAGGCTGTCTGGAAAATCGAAGCCTTCGTGCTTGACCATTCTCGTGTCACCTAGGATGGGTTCAGCGGGTGGTCCTTAAGTCAGTTTCGGACCAGTTTGTCGGACAAGTACTGAAGGGCGCTTCTCTGGTGCCGGCCACGATTGGGGGTCGTTATAGCCTGTAATGACGGCTTATTATTGGGATGAATAGACAAGAGGCGCTCACAGGAACAGGGTT
The DNA here is from genome assembly GCA_964631415.1 of uncultured archaeon. Lineage (GTDB taxonomy): Archaea > Asgardarchaeota > Thorarchaeia > Thorarchaeales > Thorarchaeaceae > OWC5. The sequence continues at coordinate 25,961 of CAZVZC010000002.1, forward strand.
CCAGACAGCAGACCGAATGATGCGCCGGGTAGTGAGTACTGGGAGTAAGCCTCTGGACACTCTGTTAGGCGGCGGGTTTGAGATGGGGCTCGTGCATCTCTTCTATGGAAGCCGCTGTCTGAACGAGGACCTTCTGCGCGCTGCGGTCCAAGTACAACTCCCTGAGGAACGTGGAGGCATTAACAGTCCAACAATCATCATCGACAGTGCAAACATGATCAAGATTGACAAATTGACTGACCTCTCGTTTGAGCTCGGACTTGAGCCAGAAGATGTGATGGACCGTATCTACATATCCCGTGCATTCAACTCGTCCCAGACGTACGACCTAGTGATGAACCAGCTTGACCAGTTCTTTGAGAGAGCCCCTGCACGGATGCTCATTGTCGCAGGACTCCCTGACCTCTACATCACAGAGGGGCTGACAGGAGAGGGACTGCAGCAGCTCTCGCACATGGCGACAAGACTCATGGCTTTCACTCTCAGCAGGGGAATAGTGACCCTGGTATCAGCACCTTCCTCTCCAAAGAGCCCCGATCTTCCTGCCGGAGGAAAGGCTCTCGCCAGCTGTGCTCAGGTACATGTCCACGTCGCGGAGAGTGCGGCCTACTTCAAATACACACTGGCAAAGCACCCACAATACCCTGTGAAACGAGCGTCGCGCTCAAAGCCTGTCAGCTTTGGCACCACCCTACCACTCTCTCACTTCCTTGGGGAGGAAGAAGAGTAGAGGAGAAACATGAGGGCTGTAGAAGAGCCATGCCCTTCCACTACCCTCCTCCGGTGATACTCTTCACAAGCTCTTCGACAAGGTCACGAGGCAGTTGCTTTGCCTGCTCCATTATGGTATCGATCTCATTAGCAGGCACACCCTTCGCCTCGAGCTGCTTCTTCAGCTCAGCCAGCTCAAAGGGACTGAGCTTGTCGCCCACGGGCGCCGCTTCCTCAGCGATGGGTCGAGTCGGCCTTGGTGTCACCTTCTCCGGGGGAGCTGGAACCTTCTCGACGACCTTCGCTTCACGTTTCAGTATGACTGGCTCCTCCGTGACTTCCTCAGGAACCTCCTCGACTGCCTTCTCCTCACCCAGTTGCCTTGTGGCTTGGGCTCTCAGCCCATCAAGGACTTGGTCTACAGTCTTACCTTCGCGCCGAGCAACACGAAGAGCCTCTTGAGTGATTACCTCTTTGACGAAAGCAGCCTGCTCGCTCATCTTCATCTTGGAGATGTCGGCCTTGAAGTCGTCAAGTTCCTGCTGGTTGAGGTGTGTGAGCATTGACAGCTGAACCAGGAGCTCGCCCATCTCGGGTATCGCAATGCCTACTGACTCCGCAGGCACCTGGTCGACCGTCCGGGTCAGCTTCATCTCGGCGAATGTGTCATTGAACAGGTCAGCAACGAGCTGCTGTCTGCTCTTCGCTTCGGCAACTGGCTTTGGCATTCGTCCTTTCCGCAGCGCCTTGATCTGCGCATTGATCTGCCGAAGACGCTTGGGTATGCTATAGACCCTCAACCATAGGAGGAGTGCCGTCATTGCGACAAAGAAGATCGGGAAGCCATAGTTCACCGCGGTTGTCAGCGTCCTCTGCAAATCAGTCGGCACGACTACAACGGTAATGGTCTTCGTGATGTTGGCGCAGTTTGGCGCGGACATCTCTATGAGAACAGAGATTGAGTTCTCCTGCAAGAAGACTGGTATCCAGCCAGGGTCTGCAAAGATAGTCAGCTGATACCTTCCATTCCCGAGCTCAGTGGTCGATATGACGAGAACAGAACTACCGACACGTGCTTCGACAACACCTCCGGATATGCCGGGCTGTGAATGCAGTGGCCAGTTGTCATAGTACACGACTGTCAGGACTCGGGTGTCTCCATAGGTCATGTTGATTCTGTAAACCTGCAGCCCGTCTGCCGTTATTGTCAATTCAGTTGGAATCAGGATGATCTTTATGAACAACTCGGAGAAGCCAGCCGTCCTATTTGCAAGATACAGCCTGATAGTCAGACGATACGTATCTTTCTGGATTATGAAGTCTGCAGAATGGAAGGTAAGACTATAGTGTCCACCAAAAAGCGGTGTGAGGTTCGCTCGCATGCCAGTTGTGTAGCCTGGATATAGCCACGAGCCCTCTGGCTGTGACCACGAGGCACCATCAATGCCTCCAGCATATGGCGTGTCTTCTTTGGACCTAGTTGCATTGAAGAAGAATTCCAGAGAAAGGTCATCTCCAAAAGGCACTAAGTAGACATGGTTGTCAGAGTCATACACACCGCCCGAGTGATTGACCGTGACGCTTGTCGGTATTTCCATCACAAGGAGATTGAATGATCCGGATGACGGTATGTAGTTGTCATAGAAGAACTCCAATCTGATCAGAAAAGGCTGAGTGCTAGGCGGAACAGGAGTGGTGTCAATGTGGATGGCATAACTTCCATTGCCTAAGTAGGTCGCACTGTGTTGCTGGCCGGCCCACCCGTATGTCGCACTCACGACGTGGCCATAGGACACGTTGTCAATCCCAGCTCCTGTCTCAGGATTCGTGTAGTTGAACACGAACGTGCCATTCCAACCCCAGTATCGCAGTTGCGAGCTGGGTGAACTCACCACTGTCGGAATCCTCGTAATCACTATTGTGACCACCGTGCCAGAATTCGCAAAAGCCGAGTCGGTGCTTTCCG
>CAZVZC010000002.1:28737-143361 GCA_964631415.1 uncultured archaeon
ATCACTATTGTGACCACCGTGCCAGAATTCGCAAAAGCCGAGTCGGTGCTTTCCGAGGTTATCCAGAGTGTGTACGTTGTTGCCGTCAGGACAGATGTGTTCAGCCAGTAGTAGAAGTAGCCGGGCGTCGATAAGTCCCGAGTGAATGTACCGTTCAGTCCTCCTGTTCGCCATGTGACAGTTGCATCTTCTCGGTAGTATCCAGGGTCTGTTTCAGACAGATTGGCGGTGACCCACACGCCAATTTTCACGATTTCGGTCCAATAGAAGGTCCTGTGGACGTACGTGGCAGTCTCAGCGTCAGGATTCGTATATGTGAGAGTGGTTGTGACCGCAAGCTGCAGCGAAGTTGATACACTCTGATAGTTGTCCTTCGTGGCAACTATGCTGATTGGATAGACACTGCCGACCTCAGCTTCGTATGTGGGTAGCTGATATTGATAGCGTCCATCTCCGAGAGAAGTCATGTACTCACTGCGAGAACCAAACTCGAAAATCCAGAAGATCTGCACAGTCGCTCCGGCCACCGGCACGTGATTGTATGTGTCGGTCAAGTAGACTGTGATATCCCAAGGTGAACCCCGGGGTAGGACAATCGCAGGGGCGTCTGATGTCATCGACGTTGGCAGTCTTTCTACGTTCAACGCGATCTGGGCGTCAGCTAAGGCGTAGTTGTTCTTTTCAGCGTGAATCTGGACTGCAAGGGTGCCCCAAGCGACCAGTGAAGTATCGAGGATTACCGAGTAGTTGCCACTCGGGGTCGTTGGAGTCATGTTTCCTGAGTTAATGTCGAAGAAGTAAGTGACTGTTACTCCAGGGACAAGCACGCGATGTAGCGTGTCATTGATGAGAACGTGGATGACGATCTGGTCACCCCATTTCACTGATTGACCGTTAAGCCCGGATGGAATCACGATCTGCATTGGAATAGCTCTGAGGAATATGTCAACCTGAAGCAGCTGAATGGTGTAGTTGGCTTTGGATGCCTGTATCTCTATGGTCCGAGAGCCGGCTGGCAGTCCAGACGTGAGGAAAGACACGTTATAACAACCTGAGCCAATGTACTGCCATGAACTGGTTGAGCCCCATGTGATGGCCAATGTGGCGCCGGCTAATGGTTTCCCAGCATCAACATCAGTGAGATTCAGGATAAGATAGGAGGGGTCACCCGCATAGAAGGCAGATGGAATGGAACCAACTGACGGTGCGCCGATCCTGTATCTGACCTGGAACTGGACCTGTCGCTCCAACACAGTGTATGGATACCAGTTGAACGTTATCTTCAGCGATTTCAAACCGGCAAGCCCCGAATCGGAAACATTAACGGTAATCCTGTACTTGCCGCCACCTAACTCGCTGAATCCCCAGACATTGGGCTGTGCGCCCGGCATATAGACCACGGTCACATTGTTCTTGGTCACGCCTGTGATAGGACGCAGATGGTCAGTGTCATCGAAGGTCATATTGACCGACACAATCTCGTAGTACGGCACTGTTGAAGGCGTTGGGAGACCAGCGTCAAGAGAGGACGAAATTATCCGGACCGTGCCACCAATGGATCTAGGGGTCTGATTGGAGTAGTATGGGACCGTAGCTGCGTTCCACAGGACAGTCAACGTAAACGTGTAAGTCCGTATGCCCAAAAGACGATCGGTATCTACTCGGACGTAATATGTACCAGTGTTCGCGCCAGTGCCTTTCACGACTGTGTAGTCAACTCCTACCTGGAGACCTGGCTTCTCGACGCAATCGAACTGGACAATCGCGTTGGCGATCCCTGTGCCGGTGTCCGAGTCCTTGTAGTAGAATGTGAGGTTCATCAAGTCCCCAAGGGGTGTGTTGTCTATCGGATTCCAGGTCAATGTACCAACCCTGTTTGTGGTTGTCACCCGTAATGATGTCGTGCCGTTCGCATAGTACGGTACCGAATTCAGCCAGTAGACCTTCACTGAAAGCTGGTAGTTTGTCAACAACCGGGTACTAAGAACAGTCGAATTGATTCTTATGTCGAACGTCCCAGGAAGTGTCCCTGCTACCACGGAGTACTGGCCAGATGTCAGATACTTTGTACCGTTGAGGATGAGGATCTTGTCAGATACGCCGGAGATGTGGTACCCTCGTCCTAGATCAACGTAGGCTATTGTGAACACAACACTGTCAAGGTATCGAGTCAGTGATGGCGGTACTAGAATGTCGACCGAAGTGGGTCGCCGAATGACAGGAATGTCTACTGACTGTGTCCTGTTCGAGTAGTAAGGAGTACCGTACCAAGTCGCATACACGATCACCTGAGTTGTGCCAAGACCTCCCAGTGCAGTGGTATTAACTGATATGACCCACACACCCGGAGAACTCTCGATGGCAAGGTACTCTGTTCCAAGCTGCAGAGGCACGCCGCCTCTCCTGATAGAGATGCTGGCGGATCCGATGCCCTTGCCACCGGCATCCACATCCAAATAGCCGATTGTGAAGTTTGCGTAGTTGAGATAGGGCGTTGATGTCGGAGCAGAAGGACTCAGAGTTGTGACTCTCAGACGCAACTGGAATGTAACGTAGGCATCATCCCAATCATAGAATGGAACCTGACTTGCGTATGTCATGTTGATGCGGAGTGTATAGAGTCTGCCAATCCTGAGCTCAGGGTGATTGTAAGTGTAGACTGTGAGAACGTAGTAACCGAACGCAGGTTGCCAAGAACATGTGAAAAGCCAACCTGTACCGTTGAGAATCCTAATAGAAGTGAGTCCACTGCCGTTGCCAATCTCAGTTAACCTCAACGAATCCCGATAGTGAACGTTCACCACAACCGATGAGTTGTACGGGACTTCGCCGGGTAACTCTGGCGAAACGAGAGTAACGCGGTATCTAATGTTGAATTGTCTCGAGGAGTCAGCGCCCGGTATGTAGAACTCGGGTCTTGTGAGCGTAATCCTCAACGAATATGTACCTGGCGAGGCCTTGTAGGTGGTATTGAGCTGGACTGAGTAGCTGCCGCCTCCCAGCGGTATGACTTTGTACTTCGTAGCTGATACTGGAGTGACCCCATCATAGAGCGTCACTGTTGCGCCAGTGATACCTACAGGGGAAGCTGTCACATCAGTCCAAGTCACGACAAAGGTGACATTGTCAAGGTACTGAGTCGGAGCTGGAGACTGATAGTCCAGAACCGTCTGTCTGGCAATCACCGTCACAGTGATCGACCGACCGGTTCGGTTGGCATAGAAGGGCACGCCGGCCCATTGTACGCTTAATGTGAACGACTTCGAACCCAGCGGAGCATCGCCCACGGGAGACTGACTCGTGCTAAACGAAACTGTGAATAGCCTCGTGGAGCTATTGTAGGTGAGAGTGTAGCTAGCCAGGTTCAATGATACTGTCATCTTGGCATCGTAGGCTATCGGCTTGCTGCCACCTCCGGTAACATCATCGAAGGTAAAGGAGAACGTTGCGTTCTGGCCCCACGCCGTCGGTGACGGTGGGATGACCGAAACAAGCGTGTCTCTTGGCAGTATCCTGACTGATATCGTGTCAGTCCTGTTAGTGTAGAATGGCGAGGCACCCTTGGACCAGTTAACATACACATTCATGTAGGTGAGACCAGTCTTGCCAAACAGGGTCGTGTTGAAGCGAATTGAGTAGTAGCCCGGGTAGACCCCACGGTTAGTTTCCCATATGGAAACTTTCGAGAGGTCAACACTCTCACCTTGGAACTGCACGTAGACATGGACGTTAAGCGTTTCGTTTGTTATGCCGATTCCGCTGTACAGCTCGGCATAAAGGAACGTATAGGACATGTTGCCATAGTAGGGTGTCGGTTCCGACCCTGTTGTCAGGGTGTACTTAGAGTCCTCTCCTACAATGTTCGCTGACGCTATCAGCGTCTTGTTGAAGTACTTGTAGACGCTACCGGTCCAGTTGAAGTAGATCGTGAAGGTTCGTAGTCCAAGACCTCCAAACTGCGAGGCCGAAATCCTAACTGTGTAGAAGCCCGTCCCCAGTCCAGTGTCGTTGTACAGGCTTGAGGCCACAAGGCCTGTCGAGTTGATTACCCTATGGTGGACATAACTCGACCGAATTCCCATGTTGTTGTCCAAATCTCCGTAGTACAGAGAGATGTTGATGATGCCATTGTAGCTTGTTGGCTCCACAGCACTCACAAGTCTGAACTCGGTGCTATGGGTCCTGATTGTAATGGTGATGTTGAAGATACCGAACTGATAGTTCTCGCCTTTTGAAAAGTTGAACGAAACAACATAGTTTTGCCTCAACTGGTCGGTGTCATAAGTAGTGAATTCAATCCGATATCTTTGCTCCGCCGAGATGTATGTTGTCGACAGACTTCGAATCCAAGACGAAGTCATTGTCGCTCCTGTAACAGGCTGATCACGATCCGTGTCCCAGTACCTCACGTAGAAGATGGGAGTGTTTCCGATAGGAATGTCGAGGGTGCCGACAGTTGGAATAGCAGAGGTATAGGCGATTCTGACGGTAAGAGTGAACGTCAGGATCTTGGTTTCGTATTGTGGTGCAGATGCACTGAGGTTGAATAGATGGTCGCCCTTGGACAACAGGGTGACGTTCAGTGTTACCCGGTAGATGCCGTTACCCAAGTTCTGGATTCCGTAGATGGAAATGCCCTGAGCTGCAACGGTTCCAGTGGCTATCCCCTTGTTGCGGTCCACGTCAGTGTAGTTCAGGGAGATCGTGATGTCGATGCCATATGGCGTAGTGACGTGTGGATAGCTCGGAGACGACAAGTAGCTCCTGGCTGGTCGATAGCTGAACGATATCACTAGCGATGCGGTGGCATAGTTCGGGCTCGTCGGATCAACGACAACGGTAATCGTGTATGCATTCATGTTCAGGTAGGTGCTGCTTATTGTGAGGTTGTACCTGCCATTCCCCAAAGCCGTGATTGTCTTGGGAAACGTGTATGTGGAATTGGTGACTGTGAACTCCGATACGGTCAGGCCATTGATTGGATTCCTGTTGTATGGATTGCCTGACTCGCTGACGTTGACACGAAGCACAATCGTGAAACTGTCCCCACTCGGGAAAACCAGATCACTCGGCTCATGGTAGAGGTACACTCCCAAGCTCCGAATCGTTATCGTGAATGTGTAAGAGGCAGTGTCATAGAACTTGTTTGTTTGCACGCATGTCACGGTCAGTGTGACGCTGTGCGTGCCTACTGACCAAGTGCCAGTCACCAACGTCGGGGCGTACGTACTGAAGCTCTGTGTTCCCAGAGCACCAGCGTTGAATGATATCCCGTTCGCGCTCACATTGGCGAGGCTCACTTGAACATCGCTGTCAAGGTCCCAAAAGACGACACTGACAGAAGTGCTGTTCCCATAGGGGGACGTCATGCTCCCTTTGACAGAAACAGAGGTGTGGTGAGCTCTGATCACGATGTTGAACGTGCTTGATGCCGCCTCATAGTATGCATTCGAGCTCACGCAGGTGGCCGAGACACCTGTCGATACTGTTCCGACTGTCCAAGAGCTGGTTGTCAGACTTGGTGAGTAGCTCTTAGTCGGGCTCTGTACGGGGTAGCCAGTAGGAGAGTATTGGATTGCCGAAACATTCGCCAAGGGCACTTGCGAATTCGAGTCTGTGTCCCAGAACACGACATTGACGACAGTATTGTACCCCCATGCTGTCGGGCCTGCAACGGAGGCCGAAAGTGAAGTATGGTGCGACCTTACTGTTATGACGAGACTGCCCGAGGCTGCATTGTAGTACTTGTTGGAGTCGACGCAAGTCACAGATACTCCGGTTGACACTGCGCCGACAGTCCATGTACTCGTCGAGAGAGTGGGCGTGTAACTCTTGGTAGGGGTCTGTACAGCATAACCAGTTGGAGTGTACTGAATTGCGGACACGTTCGCCAGAGGCACTTGGCTGCCAGTATCAGAATCCCAGAATGTTACTGTGACCAGCGTGTTGAGTCCCCAGGGTGTCGAAGAGCCAGTAACTGCGCTCACAGTTGTGCGATGCGCTCTGATTGAGATTGTGAAACTGCTGGCAGCAGAGGTATAGAACTTGTCGGAGAGCACGCAAGTTGCCGTCACTGTGGTGGAAACTGCCCCAACGCCCCATGTGCTGGTCGTCAGAGTAGGCGTGTAACTCTTGGTAGGGGTCTGCACGGCGTAACCAGTTGGAGTGTACTGAATTGTGGACACGTTCGCCAGAGGCACTTGGCTGCCAGTATCAGAATCCCAGAATGTGACCGTGACCAGCGTGTTGAATCCCCATGGCGTGGAGTTGCTCACGACCGCTGTGATTGTCGTGTAATGCGCCCTCACAACAATCGTGACAACCTCCCATGAGCTCTTGTAGTTCGCGTTCCCAGAGTTCACGGTCACATTAAGATTGAAGCTTCCGACTGTCAGACCACTTGAGATGTAAGTGAAGCTCAAGCTACTTCCATAGGACTGTCCATTGACAGTAACGCTGCTGACGGTCACCGAGCCTGAGATATTTGCCCCACTGGCATCAGCATCATACCATGAGACAGCGAATGGTGAGTTGACGCCCCATGGCACAGTAGTAATGTACTTGCTCACTATGTACGTGTTATGAGCCAGAATCGTCAATGATATCCGAATGGTGCTGCTGTAGTAGTTCGTCTTTGATAGCGTGACATTGATCAGGTAGATTCCAATCGGTTTTGTGCCGACATTGATGCTGACGGTGTAGCGGCCCCCTCCAGAGTCGGACACGGTTGCTACAATGCCCGAGGGCGACTGAACTGAGTTGGTTGCTCCTGCTATCCCAGCGGAGGCGTGATCGGTGTCATTGTAGGTAATGACCTTGGACGTACTGACCGCATACGGCGTTGGCACTCCGCTTCCACCCACGAAGTAGATCGCCGTGAATACGTTGCGCAATGTGAACTTGATGTTGACAGAACAGGACAACAGGTATGTGCTGCTAGGCGCAGCATTGATTCGATAGAGATAGTCACCGACACTGAGACCGCTTGTTTCGAGCGTGACAGTATAGCTACCGTTGCCATGATTCGTGGGTGAACCGAAAAGCGTCCCATTGGAGGTTATCGTTGCACCCGATACGAGGGCTCCGCTGAAAGCATCATAGAGATTCACCTTCACCTTGAAGTCGTCCCCGTAAGGCGTGGACACCGGGGTCAGATATGTCAAGTATGTCGCATGACACAGGTCCAGGTTGAAGTAAGTGGTCGAGCCTGTGTAGAACTGCTTGGATGCAGTCAACTGAATCCTCCATCTCCTTGCGGTCCCTAGGTCAGTCGTGTTCAGCGTCTTTCCATAGAGTCCATTGCCATAGTCGTCCAAGGTCTTCACGGTCGGACTACCGGAAACGGTCCAGTTCATGGTGACTGTCGCTCCCGTAACAAGAGCCGAGTTGTCGGTATCAGTAAGCTTAGCCTCAACGTACAAAAGGTCGCCCGCCGTCTTGGTTATAGTCTGACTGGCGGGGGATTGCAGGGTAAGGCTCGTCGCGTGCACGACAGTGAAGGTGCGACTGTATCTGCCAGTGATCGCGGGGTAGGCGCCCTTAGTGTTATTGAAATTCACGTCTGCAGACCATATGCCCGCCGCCCATGAACCGGTCACCGCGATGCCCGTCCATGTGAAATAGCCGCTGGTATCCTGAGAAACATTATCTGCGGCATAGAAGAGTTGTCCGTTGGGGGCGGTGAGTAGCAGCCGCTCTGCTGAGTTAGCCGTGGGGGGTGCTGCACCCCTGAAGCAGGCAGAACTGCCTACGGTGTACGTGTAGGTGCTCGCATAGCTGCCAGCGTTGATGCCGCACTGTAGGTTTGTCGCGATTACAGTATTAGTCGTGAACACGAACTTCCAAATGCCATACACGTCAACTACCGACGATTTTGCTCGGACCTCTGTTGATGTCGGTACAGTAACCTCTGAGGTGCGAGTAGAACCGTCAGCATCCGTCACACTGACAAGTGTCCAAGTGGACGGCTTGCTGAATGAGATATTCGTGTATCCCACACCTGCCGGCGGAGAAACCAAGACGTTTGCAGTCCATGTTGTGAATGAATTATTGGACACGCTGAACGTTGTGCCGACATTGAGGCTGTTGTCCAGAGAGCTCACGGTAGTCGTAGCGTTGAGAAACATGCTCGAGCTGAAAGAAACGTCGGTCGCATTCGTCTGGAAGTTCAGCGAAACCGAGTTGGTCGTTGACCATGAGCCCGCGGTCGAGTACTTGGTCTGCTCTGTTGCGCTTGACGGTGTCAGCCATGTCATGCTCAAGTAGGCAGCGTAAGCATCGACTCCAGCTGCCGATCCGTAGATGTGAAATCCACCATCCTGTGTGCCGCCGAAGTATGCACCTGACACCGACAGCGTCACGTAGTTTCCACTGACCCAGCTGCTGTTGGAAACCACCCTCTGGAGCAGAGCCGAGATGTCAGGTGACGTGTATTTGGTGCCGCCGGTGTAAGATGGGAACTCCCAGACAACGGGGTTGTTAGACCAAGTAGCATTCAGGAGGAGTCCTAGGCCGCCCTGTTTGAAGGCAGTGGAATTGGCGCGGTCTGCTACGTCAACGAGTATTCTTGCAGGATAATACACCGTACCGACGGTATCTGCTCCGGTAATCGTCAGATATGCGCCTGTTATGACAGCACCCTTGGGGACATACATGCGTATCTGGATACCCATGCGACCGGGACCACCATTACTCAGGTAGTAGGCCACTGATAGTTGCCCATCGTCTCCGTACCCATTCAAGTCGAACGTCTGTGCATCATAGTTGTAGCCATCTCTGCCCGATGTCCCCGCAACGTACTGACTCAGTAGCACTTTGAACGGGCTGGCGCCGGTACTGCCAGCGACTGCATCCGATATTGACGTGGAATTGCTTGTTAGATTGATCTTCTCAGGAAGGGGCCGGGCCTTCACATCGACTTGGACCCCTATGATATTAAGGGCGACTGTGTAAGACCCAGATGCGCCAAGCTTCACCTTGTTGCCGATTTCGAACTTCACGGAAGTGGGGCAGGTGAGAGTGGACAAGTAGGAACTGGATACAGAGTATGTCTTGGTCACCCGGACCCCGAGAGGATCTGTGCTCTCGAAACAGTAGTCTGACGCTTGGTACGTCCCGACAGTGATGAACATATATGATTGGTTGTAACCCGTTGTTCTAGTCGCTTGGTATGTCACTGTGACTAGGACCTCTTCAGTCGCCATGTACGGAAGATTAAGGATCTGTGAGAGGGAAAGATAGTCGCCTACATCAACAGGATTATCATTGATGTTCATGCTCCAGACATTGTTTGACACAGCGAAGTACAGCTGTCCCCAAGTGGCATCATTGGTGGATCCTACTGGATCATACTTGTGGACTCGCCAGTAGTTGGGGTAGGAAATCACATCCGTGCCTCCCCTCTCTGTGTATACTTCATCGTGGCTGGCAGAGAAATCACCGTTCTTCAGAACGCTGTAATACCATGACCTGAGCCCTCTGATGTCTGACTTGAGGTATGTGCCAGTCCAACCTGTCGGTCGAAGCACTCTGGATGTTGCAGACCCACCAGAGTCGAGATTCAGGATTTGAGTGATGTTGCTCGTCATGCCCTTCAAGGTGGCAGTGCGCGCTGCACCACTGCCCGTGTAGGGAGGCTGCCCTGCCTCAGTGAAACCCTCGTCCACCAGCCCGAAACCGGCCTCGGGGACGGTCGCAATTGGACTGCCTGCGAAATCTACAGCTGTGATAAGAAACAACATGGTCATGACTATCGCAGAGATGCTACCTCTCTTCATGTGGGGCTACCTCCGACTACGGCTCTTGCACACAATGGACTGGTCTTGGCTATCAAGTGGCCTGGATGTCCATCCTCACTTGAATACGTGCTCCCTGAGCTTCGCATAATAAACAATTCCGTACGAGTTGATTCTTTTGACAGCCAAGCCGTTCCATTTTTCGGACGATATCCGGCAGTCGCATATATGCCCTTCATATCAGACCGGTCATATACGAGAACCTCACAAGACTGGTTCAGCTATGAGCCACTCCTCGACACCAATCATCATGTGAAGCTTGGACACCCTGCAGGACATATGTCTGGTGAAGCGCCTACTGGTCTGCTTGGCAAACTCATATACTTGTTCTGTGGGGACTCGAAATCTCAGCTCCCTGTCCCAGTTTCCATGGATCACAGATGGCCGTCCAATCTTGGAATCCCTCATGATACGCCTCATACTGCTTTCGACGCAGCTTTCAATCCGCGGAGGATTTTACTAGATAATGGGTTTTCCATGGCACTAGCAGTATGCAACCTTGCAGTCAGATGCCAGCGACGAGCCTTCAAGGAACCGAAACCAAGTAGTCATGGTAGCCGATGAAACGGTAACCCAGTCGATCCTTCATGTCCTCAAGCAGCTTGTAGACCTTGTCGGTGCGGTGGTCCAATGGATGCACACCAACCTGCACCGGACCGCCAAGCTCGAGTTCGAGGAAGGAGTCAACAAAGGAGGTCTTGGCCGTGCCCTCACTGACTAGGTAGTTGGCGGTGGTGAGGACTCTTGAATCAGCATGAGAGTACAGTTTCTTGCCAACAACGCAGTACTCGAACCCCACCTCCTTTGAGATGCCAACAATCTTGACAGGTGCCTGCCAGAGCGGCGGCACAAAACCGCTGGGCCTGCGATTCATTCCCCTCTCTATTGCCTCGAATCCGGATCGAAGTCTTGCAGCTGCCCGGTCGGGAGATATCTTGTTGAACTCATCGCCGGCGCCTGACTTCGAAAGATGTGAATAGCCGTGCATCGATATCTCGAAGCCAAGCGACTGGATGTACTCACAGAAGAGATCATTCTTCTCGAGGCTGTGGACCATTCTCATGCCGTAGAAAGGTGTGACAAGAAGGGTCAGACTTTCCATTCCCAAGTCAGCCATTCTATCGCATGACTTGACAACATCGTCTTCGAAGGCAGGGCTGACGTCATGGAGTGACAGAAGAGCAGTATTGTCTCGGACTCTCTCTTCAGTCTTGCCCACTCTATCTGTTCTCCTCGTCATGATGCCTTGTTCTCAGTATCTGCTTTGATGCGTGCTGAAACCAAGTATGATGCCGCTGCTATTTGGGCTTGCCCCATTGCTTGTAGGCCAACTCTATGTCCTTATCAGTGATCGTCTTGCGGCCGGTGTGTTCTGTCAGTTCAAAGGCACGATGGGCTATGAACTCACCCACCTCCTCAAGGATTGATGCTAGTCTCTCGGCGCCCTTATCGCTCACCCGACCTGCCCCGGCCTTACGAATCAGGCGATCTATCGGTGCCACGGGAATGATCCTGTCCTTTCTTGATCGCGGCAAAGTGCTCTCACTCCTCGGACTGCCTCTAGCAGTCCGCATAAACTCCTATTTGCATCCATCACTATTTAAAACCTTAGTATGGTCAAAGCCTGACAGTTGGCTGGAGCAAACAATGGAGAAAGCCTTGCTCAGGATTCCTTCTTTACGATGACGATCCTAGCCTGCGACACCTGTGTTTTGAGGATGCTCAGGTCCAGACCCTGCTCCGCTTCTTTCACTTTGTCGATGTCGGCCGAGATCATTGGATACTTCGGCGGTAGAGTACAGCATGAAAGCCCTTCGCTGGCAAACTGGTACGTTCCGATTGATGCAGCTAGGTGCTCGACATCCACCTTGTCATCGCCGATGCAGGGCCTTAGTACAGGATAGTCGCAGACAACGCCGCCTATCGCTCTCAGATTTCTGCTTGTTTGAGAGGCCTGTTCGCCAATAATCTCACCTGTGACAAGGGCGTCTGCATTCTCCAGCACGGCTATTTCACGAGCCATCCGAAGCATGTTCCTCTTGCAGTACAGACACGTCATTCTATAGGGCGCATGACTGACTATGTCAGCCAGATCGGCACCGTGTGGCACTACGTACACCTTCACCTGGTAGTCATGGACGTACTCAGCGAGTTTTGCCGCCTGCTTCACTGCGACGCCACTGCATGCCTCGTTGGCATACGGTATGTTATCGAAGGTGACAAAGACAGGGATACATCCTCTCTTCATTGCCTTGTACGCTGCGACTGGTGAGTCAAGTCCGCTTGAAATCAGACAGACGACTTTGCCCTGAGACCCCATGGGCATACCTCCAACACCAGGTATGGTTTCACTGAAAACATAGGCTGTTTCGTCACGGACTTCAACATCGACTACCTGAGCTGGTGATTTGAGATCAACTTTGAGGTCGAAGCTGGCCAGCTTCTCTAGAATGCGTTCGCCCAGACGTTCTCGGATATCCTGACTGGAGTACGCGTGCGTGCCCACCCTGCTTGCGCGGACAGCGAAGCTCCTACCTTTTGTGAATGAGGTCACGGCCATTGCGGAGCCCACGTCCAGTATGGTGTCCAAGTTTGAGTCAGTCACGACCACGGGCGAAGTGGAAACAATGCCAAAGACGCGTGAAGCGACCTGCGACACTTTCACTGCCTCGGTTGTTTCAACATAGACCCGACCGAAGTCGGTCCTTATGCGAGAGAAGCTCACTCCTACCTCCTTCAGCGCTGTTTCCACATGCTTCACGAGCAGAGAGACCATCCGTCGTCGGGTCTGTTTGGACTTGATACCAATCTCACCATACCGGAGAAGCACGGCTGAGTACTCTGGCAACATATCGGAGGGCTCCTTTTTGGATTGTGAAGGGAATTGCCGCACTGGACGGCAGTCATCCACTTTAGAGATGGAGTAGGGCTTCGTTGACACCCGCGATTATCACACTTTGAGGGCGACAGAACCATTCAAGCCATTGACTCTCATTATCTTCGACTTGCCGCCTGCCGATACAGTCACGTAGTAGGTCGGCACGTAGAATCCATCAAGCCGGCTGAAGACAACCTTATGATTGACGATACGCTTTGCACCAGCCGGCGCCTTCGCCGCCACTTTCAGGATGTCTTTGACAACCTTGTCGATGGAGGTATATTTTCCGGGAGAAACACTCACCTTCTTCAGCCAGCTGCCTACAGCGGGTTTCTTCCCTGCGCCAGCAAGAAGCGGCTCGATGGCCCTAGCTTGAGTACCATTCGCTCCGTCGAGCGTCATGCCATCAGATGCTGAAACTTCGTACAATTCTGATATCTCAAGCGCGACAGCCTTGCCCGGTACATCCTTGCCCTTCTTGGGCACGATCACGGAATTGCCCACCATCGCTGCGACGACTCTGTCATTCACCCCGAGCTCTTGTTGGCGAGATTGGACGTACTTCATCGACATGTCAGCCTTGTAGATGCAGTAGAAATCATACTTCAATGAAGGCTTGCCCACAGTGACTGAACCGGGCGAAGTCCCCAGTGCCGCTGCCCCATCTCTCGTGGCCAGCTCCGTGGCCTTCTCAGGTTTCATCTTGGGCTCGAAGTAGTACGCTTTCTGCTTCTTGTCATCCACGGCCATTTTCACGCTTGGGCCGACTGGTTTCAAGAGAGCAGGCGACACAGAAGACGGTTTCTTTGACATCATGTACCACCAACAGGTCAATGACTGCTAGGTATTTGTTCTCTTTGGTCTGCAGAACGCACCATACTCAAGCTAGGGCAGCACTTCCGTACTGCTAAGTCGTCCCGTCACTTGTGGGCGAAAGCGACTCGAACGGACGGGTCCGCTTCAAACACACGGCCAAAGCCCACACGCTCGAATTGGACAAAAGTCCCAACAGAAATCATGGATATTGCTGGCTCGGCAAGTCCCGTGATCTTCTTCCCGTCGACCAAGGTCATCTCTACTGGAACGCCATCTTCCTTGGGCACCCACTGAATAATCGGCGCACGAGTTTCCCGTACGCGTTCAACCTCGCGGCTATGGAACATAGCTCCAGGGGTTGGTGTCTTCTGGAGAGTGAAGTTCGCAAAGTCCTTCATCCTGAAGATGGCACCCTCCTCAATGTGCTCATAGTCAGTCCCCTGTATTCCGATGATGAGCTTCCTGGCCTTCCGAGTGAGTGGAATCTCCCTTATTCCGCGTTCAGGGAAGTCAGGGTGCACAGGAGCTTCAGCCTTCACCATGTCAGCTGGTACTTTGGTCAGGCTCAGCCACACAGGAGATTCGACAAAGAACAGACGCGGTGCTTCAGTGTCTTTCAGCTTCCTGTTCTCGGAGTAGACGGCCTTCATGGATATCGAGATGTCCGCCAGACTAAGGCCCAAGTCAAGCATGACCTTCTTCAGTGCATTTGGGTCAATCCCGCGTTTTGCTAGCGACTGCATGCTCCAAGTACGCGGGTCATCCCAGCCGCTATAGGTCCCCATTTTCACTTCTCTTCGAGACTTGCTCTTGCTCAACGTTGCGTCTTCGAACTTCAGCCGACCATAATAGATGAGCTCAGGATGTCGCCATCCGTACATGTTCCACACGAACTCCTCGATCTTCCCCTCTTTCACGAGATCCTTTCCTCTGATTATGTGGGAGATGCCAAGCTCATGATCGTCTATCCCCCATGAGAACTCAAGTAGAGGCCAGACTCTGTAACGAGAGCCAACCCTGGGATGTTCGGTCTCAGAAACTCTCAGAATGACGTGGTCTCGAAGTGCAGGGTCAGGAAGATCCATTCCAGTTTTGAGCCGAACTGCTGCAGCTTTGGCAGAATACGTACCGTCCAGCATCTTTTCCCATCGGTCGATATTCTCCTCTGGGCTGATGTTGCGGCAGGCACAGGGTATCCCTTTCGCCTTGTTCTCCTTCCTCCAAGTTTCTGCATCGCATGTGCACACGTACGCCAAGGACTTCTGAATCAAGTCCCTCGCATACTTGTAGAACAACTCAAGCCTATCAGATTTGTAGATGGTTCGATCGCACTTGACACCCAGATACTCGAGACCTTGAGGTATCAGGTCATAGGCATCAGGCTCCAGCACTTTTTCTTCAGAGCCTATCGTATCATCAAAGACCAGAATCAGCTCGCCGCCATACCTGTGTACGTAGTAGTCATTGAGAATCACCATACGAGCATTCCCCACATGGAGCGGACCAGAGGGGAAAGGTGCGAGCCGCATCACGACCTTTGGCCATGCTTGCAGATTTGGCAGGTCAGGCAGACCCTTAGGTTCAAGCTTCCGCTCGGTGGCCTGTCCAACCAGATCTGGCGCAATCCTTGCGAACTCAGTTCGTTGCTCATCCAAGGACATAGCGCCCACTTCTGCGACCATTCGCTCGGTAATCTCCTTTACTTCGCGAGCACGCGACCGCAGATCTGCACGGACACCGAGCAGAGCGCCCATGACCGACTTGGCGCTCGGAACCCCGTTGTATTTCATGGCGTTGTCAAGCACCAGCTTACGGATTTCTACTTCCAGCTCGCTCAATCGTACCAGCTCCTCACCGACACACAGACCTTGTCATTTAACTTTGACTGGATGTGAAAGACTCTGTCCGTGCAATCACAAAAGGGGGTTTGAGCTTCAGAATACCTTATTTGGAATCAGTTAAGTGGCAAAAGGGCATTCATATCCATCACAGGTGCAGGCGTTGACTCAAGAGCTCAAGTGCTGCAAAAGGTGCGGAGGTTACTACTCCTGTAGTCACAAGGGTGAGTGTTGCCCTGAGTGCGAGTACCTCGATCCAGAAGAGAATGTCTGTCTTGCTGTTCACAAGGCCAAGAAGGGAAAGAAGGAGCAGCCCGTAGAGGAGGAGCCGGAACCGGAAACCTTCCTATTCGAAGATGAGGAAGAAGAGGAAGAGGCCCCAAGCGGGACAACAACAACACCAACAACACCAGTAGCAGCAGAAGAAGAAGAAGAGGAAGAGGAAGAAGAGGTCGAAGAGGAGCTTGATGAGGATCTGGACGAAGACCTCTTCGAAGAGGATGAAGGGGAAGAGGACCAAGGGGACGACGACTGGCTCTAGGGCGATGGTGGCATGAGTATGTTGTAGAAATACAACGCGAACAGGGCCGTAGCTATCATCAGCAACAGGGTTGCATTGCCTACCAACCACGTCCTCGCTTGGCCTTTTCCTACCTTGATTGGGCCAAAGGGCTTCAGGCCAGTTGGAGCCTTGTGTGCCGGGTCGGCTGAGATCCAGAGTATCTCCAGCGGACTTGCATCACTGGGGAAGACGTCAAGGTACAGATGCGCCGCATATCCTAGAAGGAAGAGAGCGGTGATGTAGTATTCTGTCGCCGCTCCTATTCTGAGAGAGGTCGTCGAGGTTATCGCCAGAAACACATTGATCAGAGTCATCAAGACGATGAGCATAGGTAGGACCGCAGAGTGGAATATTACATTCCGGTGGCGCTCAATTCCCATTAGAGGAATGTCCCAGTCCGGCATCAACGTTCCCGACATCATTATGAATGCGCCAATGAAGATAGACAGGTTTCCGATGATTGGCACCCCGCTGACCAAGTGATAGGCCACGCTACCAACAAGCGTTCCCAGACAGAACACAATGAAGGTCAAGGCGCCCGCCGACGCCCTGTTACTGGTCGTGCGATCGGCCATCTCCTTGTTGGGGGCTTTGTAGAAAAGTATTGGCACGACGACCACCGTGAGCAAGACTCCGCCGGCGAGATAGTAGAACAGCAAGGCCGAGAGAAGACCTATGTCCGAGAGCCACACACTGGCCGCATAGACTAGGGAGTACAGAGCCACAAACAGGCCGAAGCCGAACATCATGTGTGAGAACGAGTTCATCTTCCCAAACTCCTTTCTGACGAACGCTGGCTAGCTGCCGGGTCCATGATAGTCTTATGCCTTTCTACTCCTCAGACCTGGGAACCAGTATTGAGTGCTCTGTGAGTAGCTTCGCTGGACTTTGGCGACGCCGCCATTGACGAGAAGGTCCAGAGCATTCTTGACTCTCTCCTCTGTCCAACCCAGACCCACGACCGCTTCCTCTATTGTCAGCCGTGCCTCCTTCCGGGCCGCAAGACCCAGTATTTGCTCTGGGTCGTCTGTAAGTGAAACAGGCACGAACTTGACCAGCCTTGCCCCTCCCTCCAAACTGGTCATGCCCTCAATGAGACCTTCCCGAGACATTTCCTGAATGGCGGACTCAATCTCGTCTGCGTTCGCGTTCCAGCCAAGGTCGTCTAGTTGAACCATGAGCGTTGAGAAGAGCATGATGCCGCCAGACTGCTTGGATTCTTCAGCGATTCTCAGTATGTCTCTCCTGAGAGCCTCACTCCTGTCATCGCGCTTCAGAAGACGCTTGATCATTCCCTTCTTCTTGGTGGCCTCAACAATCCAGGCTTCGGACTCATATCCGAGGTCTGACAACAGTTCCACCAGAGCAGTTCGATATGCGGGGATATTCAGAAGTGTGTCGCCATGAGTCTGAAATGCATCCCACAGCCGGTCTCGAATCATGTCTATCCGCCTTGCTCGTTCGACAAGCTTGTCTAATGAATCCCCTAGCTGCTCCTCATGAGACATCTGAGTCAAGACGACGGGAATGACAGTGTCAGTGCTACCTGCAAGATGGAACTCGATTGTTTGATCCCTGTGGCCGGGTGCACTGACACGCCCTCTATGCAAACCCGTCTGTAAAGACAAACTAACCGCTCCACTTGCATCGGCCTCACTATTGACCCCGTCCAGCTCAAGAACAGCACGACCAACCGGCGTACCTGCCTCATTATGGATACGAAACTCAACTCGACACTCCGCTGACGTACCTGAAACCAGTGGGGGGCTGATTGGCACGGTAGCAGTCGTTGTCAGGACTTGCTCAGAGAAGCCTGAAAGCATAGAGTCCACGTCTGCCAGAGCAGACTCCTTGATTAGGCCATCGGCAAGAAGCATCTTGGCTCCTTCTTTAATCATCTGCCTCGTGTTCTTCAGCACAAGCAGGTTGTACATCTGAGATGCATCCCTGATCATCTTCCTCAAAGCGACATCACTGTTTGCTCGCTCCTCGCACCAGCTAGAGATCTGCGTAATCTCTCGGGAGGCTTCCGACATCGAATCGACGTACTCCCTTCGCAGACCAATCTTCTGGCGGTCAATCAGCAAGCGCGAGGGAGGATAGACAGCGATGTCCAGCCGCCCCTTCTTTGAGAAACCAGCGAAGACCAGAGGAATGAGAAGGACAGCCGCACCTCCTGAGAGGTCCAGATCATGTGCCGAAACCTCTAGGCGTTCCAGATTCGTACGGCATTCAGACAACGCCCCTCTGGCCGTGTTCATCTCTGATTCCATCGATTCCAGACTGAGCAGCAGTCCCCTCGAGGCGGCTTGACCCTCGGCGAAGGTCTTCTTCTTCTTCTCGAGGTCTCTCTTCAGAGCAGTTTCACGGGCTCTCAGGAGCTCTGGGAGCTCTGTTCCTTTCGTGCTACTCTTGTCGGGTTTGGAAGTCGTTGTCTGCCTGAGCCGGGACTGAAGACTGGACACTTCCTTCTGAAGGGTTTCAATCCTCAAGTCCAGCCGTGCTACTACCTCTGAAACCTCCTTCTCGCGTGCTGCGATGATTTGGCGCGTCTTTGCCCTCAATGCTTCAATCAGTTGTGGAATCTGCGTTTCCGCCGTCCGTAGCGAACTGGCGGCAGCCCTGACCGTTTCGGAAGCCTCGTCGGATGCAGACGACTGGATCACTGGCGACAGAATAAGCGCGTAGGCCTCTGGTCCCTTTCTGAGAGGCCAACCCAAGAGCTGCGTAACTCCTCCTGCTGTAGGCTCCGAGAGAGCACCACGGAGTGTGACCGACGTTGCACTAGCGATGCTTCTGGCTGCCGCCAGCGCCTCGTCCAAGCACTCTTGGATCTGGGCGTCTGTCGCGGCGCCCTCGACCTTCTTCAGGAGGCTCTCAAGACTGGGGTTTCGAGGAACTCTGACCGAAGTCGAAGCGAACCCCAGAAGCTCTACCAGGAAACACTTGCCAGCATTGGGGGAAGGCACAACAAGCACAGGCAGGTAGACCTTGAGAAGGAACTCCAAATCCCTGCCATTTCGTGCTACAATCGATCTGAATGTGAAATCCGCAAAGACGTACTCTTCAGGGGCCCCCTGCTCCACGGACCTGCCGTCTGGCAAGCGCACGCTGCTTGTGCCAGTGACTGGAACAATCATCTGTCTGCGGTCTTGGTCCATTGCGGCCCCCGGCTTTCGGGGTATGTGGCAAGGCTTTTCATCCTTTCTGGGCACGAGCATCTGCCAGTGAACCAAAGTCCCGACTCAGGTCAACTTTGTCGCGGCACGGTCATGGTGAAAGGACTAGGTCAACGTCTATGTCCAAGAGGAATAGCGAGGCTCTCGACCCCTACTGTCGGCAATGCGGGCAATACAAGGGTGTTGGCCCCTGTTCTAGGTGCTCTCCACACGAGGCATCAGAGCGAACAATGGAAGCCAAGGAAGGCGATATTGATCACGGAGGCAGCATTCGACGAGCAAGCGGCCGGTTAGAAGCAAAATGCTACATCTGTGGCACACCGGGGTCTGTAGTATGCCATGTGTGCGGTCGGGCTTATTGCGATAGACATGGAATAGGCTGCGATAGGAGAACACTCGGAGGACCAGAACACCGCATCGGGACTTGCAGCAGGTGCGGGCAGCAAATATGCGAACACTGTTGGCTACTCAGTGATCAGGGCCAAATACTCTGTGTCGAGCACATTGAAGAAGAGGCACCGAAGCGCTCTAGTGAACGGCACCACAGAACCCTTGAGTGACCCTAGACACCTGCATTCATCGTTAAGGAACGTCGCAGTCAAACATTTATGTGGAGACTGCAAATCCAAGTCCGGAGCAGGACATGCCAGAAGCGGTGTTCGTTGTTCATCTAGATGACTACCAGGGTTTCATAGTCGAGAAGAGGCATCCCGCTTCGTTCACATTGAACGAAAAAGTGCTGAACCTCATCTTCTATGAACATGAGAAAGAAGACAAGGAGAATCTCAGGTACACCGAGATTGAGAGTCTCAGAGTCGTTTCCTTCGTTGACAAGACCCATCATGGTTGGATGGTATGCTTCGTCCTAAGCCCCGAAGAGCAATTCGAAACTCTCAGAACGCCAGTTTTGGGCATGGGACGGCTGATACTAGAGCTCATGATTGAGGCTCCGGAAACAGTCCATCTTGACCAGATACTGGAACGCCAGAGTTCACTCGACGAGATTGGCGATGAGCAGAAGTGTGCGCAGGTCTTTCTGACGCCATCCTCGGCGCTACTACTGGAGAAGATGGAAGCAGAGGGAGTCGAGAAGGCGGCGAAGATTTCAATCTGGCTGAAAGGGCAAGTACAGACTGACTCCGTAGACCTGCGTGAGGTGATTAAACCGTTGATGGACTCAGGTTTAGTCAAGGTTGAGGTCGTTGGCAAGACCACTGAAACCGTGTTCCTGCTCAGAGACCTGTTTGGCTACCGGGCACCGCCTGTCAAGGCAATCGCAAGAGCAAAAGAGTCCACGCCCCAGCTGGCTGCGAAGTACCTAGAGCATGTGACGCAGTTCTTCGCACCGCCACCACCGAGCAAGGGATACAACCCCACGATACCCAGTGATGACCCAAACTCACCAGTATTCGAGGACAGAGAGAGGATCTCACGCGTACTGTCAAAGAGCCTTCGTTACAAGGTCCTCAAATATCTCCGGGAAGAGCCTTTGACTGTGCGGCAGATTGCGGACAAGACAGAACTGCCTGAGGGAGTTGTCCAGAACGCATTGTCGGCATTGCAGTCGGACCATGTCACGGCTGAAATCGGGGAAGGAGTATGGGGTCTCTTAACAGATCCAGTCATGGAAACTTTCATGCCAGAGTTCATACTGCCTGTCATTGCCAAGAAACTGTCGGCCAAGGAGATAGGACTCGACACTGCGAGAAGGCATCTTGAGCTTCTCTCTGAAGCATGGAGTGGTCATCAATGATTAGGAGCATCTACATACTCGGACCTCAAAGTAATATGGTCTATTCAAAGGAGTATGCTAAGAGCGAATCGAGAGACACAATAATCGAGTTCCTAGTCAACCTTGCTCATTTCCTCGGCTCAGTCGATCTTGAGAGCAAGACGGAGTACATGAGCTTCTCGACAGCAAGGATATTCTATACCGTACGACGCGACTTCACGTTCATCTTCATGGCAGACAAGGCTGACGACGCAGCTCAGATTGAGGAAAGAATGGGACAACTCGTGACTACTTTCATGAAGGACTTCGCATCTCTGGCTGACGCGAATCTGCCCCTGGACGGCCTTGATGCCAAGGTGGACGAGATCGCAGTGACAATGGTCAAAGTCGCGATACTGGGATACGCCGGCGTTGGCAAGACCACAACGCTTCATCTGCTGCGTGGAGAAACTCTCCCTCTCGTTCATGATCCGACAATTGGTGTTTCGATAAAGAAGCTGCCAGATGAGGTCCAGAACGCCAACATTGTTCTATGGGATTTGGCAGGCCAATCCAGGTTCAGCATCCTCTGGGCAAAGATGATAGCAAATGCTCAGGTCGTCATCATCGTGACAGACAGTACATTAGAGAATGTCCTGCGCAGCAAGAAGCTCGTTTCGTTGGTAAAGGAAGAGGTACCTGAGGCGAAGGTCATAGGAATCGCCAACAAGCAGGACTTACCGACAGCGCTGACGCCTGAGAGGGTGGGCCAGATTCTTGCTATTCCCACCTATGAACTCGTTGCGATAGACATCTCTTACAGAGACCGCCTGATTCAGATCATCCGAAGAGCCATACTCGAAGGAAAGGCCGAAACCAAGCAGTCCTGAGAATCGCCTGCAGATTCTCGGCGCCCGGATAATGGTGTTGATGACGGCAAAGGTTAAGAACGACAATCCAGCCTTAGCATAAGACAGAGGCTGTTCCGTAGGTGAGTATTCATGGCCTTTGATTTTAGTGCTATTCAAAGACAGATGGAAGAACTGAACCAGAAGCTCAAGGCTATCGAGAGCTTCGCAAACAAGGTTGCTGAAACCAAGAAATTGACTGACCAGCTGGCAGAGAACTTTGCAAGAATGAAGACCGCTCTCAATCAGGCGATGAACCAGAGCTTCTCTGAGATCGCTGACCAGATTGAGAACCTGAGACGCAACATGGAGAGCATGGAGAAAGTTCACGCCAGTCCCTCGGTGGCTCCGATCATTATGCCGACTCCTGCACCGGCTCCGACTCCAGCTCCGACACCCAAGCCGACACCGACTCCCGGAACGAAGCCTGCGCCGGCTCCAACCCCGAAGCCAGCTCCAACCGCCAAAATGGCACCAACTCCTCCTCCCGCTCCTGCACCAGCTCCGGCAGCAGGCGGAAGTGACCAGCTCGACGTCTTACTTCAACAGAAGGATCGGCTGAAGGCGTCGCTCACTGATCTACGCTTCGACTACATGAGAGGCTACATACCCGAGGATGAGTACAAGACAAAAGAGGCAGACCTTGACTCTCAGCTGGAGGATCTGGATCGACAGATTGCTGGGGTCAAGTGAAAGATAGAACTCTTCGTAAGGACGAACATCTCAGCCGCGCACTAGAGCCGCGGCCCTTCTTCTCATCAAGGTGCCTGTAGTTCTCCGAAGAAAAGAGTCCGTCAAACTAGACCTTGGTCATTCCTCTTCTTCGCTATCCCTTTCTCATCCTGTGATACATCTATTGGCTTCGCAGGCGATACGCGACAGATTGATCCCTAGCAGGCGGTTGCAGAGTGTCCAGCTACTCGGCCTTCTTCTTAGCTTGCTTCGCAGGCTTCTCACTGCTTGACTCGGGCTTCTTCCTAGGCCGGGGCTTCTCAGCCTTGGCCTCTGTTTTCGGAGCAGGCTTGCTGGGCTTCGCACCAGTTGGCTCGGCCTTCTTCCTAGCTCTGGGTTTTTCTTCGGCTGCTTCCACCTTCACCGCAGCGGCTGGCTTGGCAGGCTCTGCCGCGGGCCTCTTCTTGGGTCGAGGTCTCTCTTCCGCCACTTCCGTCTTCGGACTGACGGTCTCAGCGGTGATGACGGGCGTTTCTGGTTCAACCGCTTTCTTCGCAGGAGCCGCCTCCGGCCCAAGCTCCGGTTTGCCAACACGTGCCTCTGGGAATGGCTCCCTCCGAGCTCTCTCTGGTTCACCGATAGGTGGGATGATTTCTTCCTCTCGTTCTTCTTCGAGGGGTTCGACGACGACCTCAGGCCTCTTATCATGGACCTTCTCCTTTCGTTCTCCGGCCTCACGTCTCTGTCTTGCGAGTCTGCTCGGCTTTACTGTCGTGATGCTTGCCGCCGCGGCAAGAGCGGCCTCCATCTCGTCCGTCATCAAACGCTCAGAAGGCGTTGATCCTGCAACTTCCTCGAGTGCATCTCCTATGAGCACAGATCGTCCTGATGCGCGTCTCTCGAGCTCAGCTGGGAGGCTATATGCAACAAAGCCACCATCCCGGACGTAAGCAACCATACTGCCATCGGCCTCTCGTTGTCTCAGGATGCCCTTCGCAACACTCATCCTGACACCAAAACGGTTGGCAATGTCGTACACCGTAGTGTGTTTTGTCTTCTTGAGATACTCGGCGATCTCTTGCATTGTTTCGGGCTTTGGAACGGCTTCACGAACGAGCCGCTCAGTCTTAGTGGCAGTCTTTCCCCACTTCTTCCTGACGGACACAGAGTCACTCTCCAAATGATTCCGGACGGGGTCTCGGCGGATGACCCGGAACTTGGCTTTTAAACATGCTCATGGGACAGCCACCTCGGCTCTGAGTCCGAAGGGGCTATTAACTCCAGCAGACAAGGAACGGAAGGTTGACGTTGACAGGTCGGAAGCATACCCCGCCGGACTTGGAGTCTCTGGTTTCCAGACTCGTCCGCCATGCCTATCCAGAGCTCTTGGACCACCGTCTCACAATGCGATGGTCAAGAATCTCATCTTTTGCAGAAGTGAGATGGGACAATCACCAGAGGCGCGTTTCCATTACATGTGATCTCACCACGAGAGCCTGGCATGAAGGAGCCCTGTTCGGTCTCCTGTCCCATGAACTCAGCCATCCAATCTCGGAAGGCACACGCCCCGTGGAGGCTCGGACTGACTTGGATGTGATAGACAGAGGGCTGGGTGTCTATCTCGCGACAGAGAGGGTCACGACTGGGCGGTACAAGGACCAAGCGACGCACAGGGGCCGCGACAGGTACTATGGATATCGGTCAATCCGGGAGCGACTGAATCGTCAGGAAACAGCTCAGCTGGATCACCTGCTTGACGATCTGAGAATCGTGCCCTCGATTTCCTCCGACGGAGGAATGGACAGGATTCACGACATAGCGGTGGTCGAGGACGAACGTGGACAATTGTCTGTGGGAGGATACCTATTCCGGGGTCTCCAGATACCTTCCTCATCAGGCGTCAAGCTGGTCATCAGGGGTGACGTGGCCTATCTGTATGTGAATGACAGGATAGTAGGACAGTCCAGTCTTTAGCCATCAGACTGCCACTAGCTCGTCTTGCTTTCGGAACGTCTTGTGACCGTGATGTTGTGCTGTGCCTGGACATCACTGTCAGGCGGGATGTCCTGATCGATGATGCATCCAGCTGAGATGACGCTGTTCTCTCCTATCCGTGTCGCGGGATATACCGATGTATTGACTCCGATGACAACATTGTCCCCGATTATGGCTCCAAACTTACTCAGAGGTATTCGTACAGCTTCAGGACCGTCCAGATAGAGAGGCTGGCCACCCGGACGCCAGTTCCACAGCTGTGCCCCGGCTTCGATACAGCTGTCTGCACCCACGATCGAATCGGCGAGGAAAGTCAATCTCCCTATGTTGACCCTCTCAAAGACCATGCTGTTTCTGACCTCGACAGCGTAGCCAAGGTGGACGCCGTCGCACAGACTAGCGTAGTCCCTCACAAGTGAGTTGTTGCCCACGTACACTCTCTTGCCAATGTAGGCAGGACCCCGTACTGTGGTGCCCGGTCGAATGATGCTGCCCTCGTCGATGAACACGGGTCCTTCCAAGACAACATTCTTGTGGATCTCAGCTGACTCTGCTATGAATGTTCCATACCCCCTGAGCTTCCTATCCATCACGATCCTATTGGCTTTCAGAATGTCCCAGGGCCAAGTGAACTCAGCCCATTCTTTCTCCCACACAGCCGCGTTCACCTTTTTCTTGCTCGTGATCATGCCCTCGATTGTGCCTTCTAGCGTCTTGTGCTTCTCAAGTAGCGGAAATATGCCGCGGTTGAAAACAGAAACCCCGGCCACTGCATAGTTGCTCACATAGCGGTCTGGGCCGCCCTTTTCCACAAGACGCTCTACCACGCCGTCCCGGCCAATCCGGACTGTGCCATACTGCTCAGGGTTTGATACGAGCGTGACCAGCATAGTGGCATAGGCGTCAGCATTACGGTGATTGTCAAGTGTACGAGACACCATTTCCGGCTCCACAAGGACATCTCCGTACACTAGCAGAAACTCCTCTTCATCGGCCAGCTCCTCCTTCGCACACAAGATCGCGTTTTCCGTGCCCACCTGCTGCAACTGATGAACATACCTAATGCTGATGTTCTGGTCGCCACCTTGCTGGAAATGACTCATTAGCTCGTCTTTCCCATGACCCACCACTAAGACTATGTCCCTGACGCCATTGTCCTTCAGGCTGTCTACTATGTATTGCAGGACCGGTTTTCCAGCAATCATCAGCATGGACTTGGACCGATTCGCGGTAAGAGGCCTCAGACGATTGCCTGTTCCCGCAGTGAGGACAAGTGCCTTCATCTAGCTCACACCGTGCATCCACGAACCCTTGCTGGGATAAAACCTTTGGTCAGCGGCTAGTTTCAGCGGTCCAAGAGCGAAAAGTAGATTCTCTGCTTTCCGGCGCCCATGTTCTTGTTCTTACCAATCTGAATCTTACCGACCTCTTGCGTGTTCGCCACGTGTGTCCCTGCACAAGAGGAAGCGTCGAAGTCGCCTATGATTAGAACACGGAACTCAGTGACAGACTCGGGCACCATCTCCATATACCTCACCTGATACCCTGCCTGCTTCAGGAAAAGCAATGCCTGTTGGCGAGGCATGAAGCGAGTTTCGACTCTCATGTTTCTCGCGAGAACAGCGTTGATACCGTCCTCGACAGAACGCTTCATGTCATCTGTAAAACGTTCTATAGGATGGTAGTCAGCTCTGCTCTCGCCAGGTTTGACCATGTTTCCGACAGTTTCCAGTCTGTAGTTCAGCTGGAGATATCGTGAAAGTACATGCTGGGCTGTGTGAAAACGCATACACTGGTACCGCCATCCCCAGTCCAGCACCCCATGGACTTGGGGTCCGAACCCGTGAGGAATGCTGCCAATGACAATGTGATGGACTTCGCCGTCCACTTTCTTCGTGTCCGACACTTGAAGGTTCGTACGTCCGTCACTCAGTGTGCCATGGTCCCCCACCTGTCCCCCACCCTCAGGGTAGAATGCAGTACGGTCGAGGATGACTGCAGTCTCGAGTGATTTCACTATTCGCGCATCGAACTCCCGAAGGTAGTTGTCCCGCATATGAAGGAGATCTGTCATCTATTGACTCCTCTAACGGCCGGCAGTTCTCATGCGCTTCCACTCAAGAGTCGCAAGCTCCTTGGCCTTTGTGAGGTCCGGACCTTTCAACCCCACCTGAGCGCTCTCGGCTGCGGCTTGCACAATCTCTTGCACCTCACTTTCGCTTCCCGCCTCCTTCACGCCTGACAGTATAGCACTTGTCATATCCTCGGCGACACCATGCTCGCTGAGGAACTCAGCGAATGGCGTGAACATGACAGGCACGTAGCCAGAATCATGTGACGGCTCCAAACCCACGGTTCTCATCTTGCTCTCGAACAGCTGAGTAATCACTTCTTGACGAGACCTCGTTGGAGGAACTGCGATGGGTTTGCCTTTGTCGAGCGCAGTCATCATCCTGAAGACATGCTTCATCAGGGGTGCCTTTGCACGCCCACTGGGCTTCCTTCTCCGCTTGACACCTCCCGCGATCAGCACAATGACGACAGCAAGGACCAGAATCACCAAAGGATTCTGCATCATGGCTAGAATTTCAGTGACCTGCATGCAGACCTGCCCCTGAGCCTAGAGCCTTATCGAAGCCGGTGCTACACAACGTCAACTTTAATGTTTCTGCGAGCTTGGCCGGTGAGACATACCGAATGAGGAAGCATGATGAGGAGGAGTACAAGAGTGACAACATGCCAAACGGAGTCACTACATAGCGAAATGCCGAGCGATTGTGAGATAGACATCGACAGATTTGAGCAACTGATTCACGGAGATGTATTCGTCAGGCTGGTGAGCCTGTTCAATGGACCCGGGTCCGCAAATCACGCTGACTATGCCGACCTTAGGTTGAAGGACCGAACAGTCGGTTCCAAAAGTGGCTGCGCGGAGCTTCAGTGTCTTACCCATTATCTTGTGAACGGCTTGAGCAGCAACAGTGACTATCTCCGAGTCAGGTGGTGCCCTCACAGGAGGCTTCCCAAATACGTACTCGACACTCACGCGCTCCGAGAGGCCGGCAGACTGGAGCCTGTCCCTCATCTGCCCAAGCACGGAGTCTGGGGTCTGTCCCTTAACTAGACGCATGTCCACCAGAGCCTCGCATTGGTCTGGGACAACATTAATCCTGATACCACCTTTGATTGTGCCGATGTTCACTGTTGGCCTGCCCATCATGTGATCGGCTTCGTACGCGTACCCTCGTTTGATGAGCACCCGGAGAGCGTCCATGCACATATTGATTGCATTCAACCCATTCTCGGGTCGAGAACCATGAGCAGCCTTGCCCACAGCACTGACACGAGTCCAAAGCATCCCTCGCTCGCCCACCAGGACGTCGAGATCAGTTGGTTCTGCACACACTCCGAACTTGGTCCCGGCCAGTTGTCCGCTCAGAGCAACATCCTCAGCACCCAAGCATCCGCTCTCTTCGTCAGAAGTGGCCAACATGAGAAGTGGCCTTGATTGAGGCTCCTTGCTGTATTCTATGAGAGTTTCTGCCAGTGCAGCCATTGGCCCCTTCATGTCACAAGCCCCTCGACCATAGAGTCTGCCATTCACTACTTCAGACTCAAACGGGTCATGAGACCAAGACTCTCTTGCACCCGCAGGTACTGTGTCCAGGTGACCGTGCAAAACCAGTTGGGCTTTGCCTGTTCTGCCGGATGAAAAAATCAGGTTTGGTCGCTCGGACCGTCCAACCTGAGTGCAGATAAGCCCATGAGCCTCCATGTGTTCCTTCAAGACTCGGGCCGCGTCCGCTTCCCTGCCCGGTGGGTTTTCTGAGTTGGTCGCAATCAGGTCTCGGGCCAGTTTCATCAAGCGAGTGCTGTCCGTCAAGATGATACCTAACACATCTCAAAGGGGGGGAGTGCTAAGAACATTCCTGACACGCGTTTCGGTCATTTCATAAGTGCGAATGCTGTACAGACAGCAGGCGGTCAATGAGGCGGTTACCCCTGTCTGAGCTGTGAGCAATGACGAACCAAGAGCTTGCTGAGACTCGCCACCTTGAACTTATCGTGACTTGGTTGGTTGAAACCTGCCTGCCTAAGAAACAGCAGCGAGCCAACAGGCACAGCCAGCTGTCTTGCGATGAGTGGTCACGGCGACCCGAGTCCCCAATGACGCATCCCCAAAATGGGTCGCATCCATCTCATCATCTCTGGCACCTGAACTTGGCCCCTGCGCATGAAACAAGCAGGCCTCAACCATTGTGTCGAGCTCCAGGAAGCTATGATAGCGCGTAGCGGAAGGTTCGCGCAATAGCACAAGCCCGCCGAGAGTATATATAGCTGAGAGTGCCGGAAACAGCCCTAGAAAGGCTCAGACGTGCTCCCTGAAAGGTCACACATCATGTTGGTTGCCATGTGAAAAGAACTGCGGAAAACACAGACATTCCACAGCCATGGAACTTAACAAACGGACAATGGACGAACTCACTTGACCCGGAGTCCCTTGCTCTCAATGCTTGATCCAGCGAAGGGCGCTACGGTAAGAACACCGTTCTTTCGCGATAGAGCCACCTTCTCTGACCCGGTGTCTATGACAACAGTTTCCCCCTCAGCGACAAATGCCCCGGTGTCGGCCGCGCATATCTTCTTCAAGATATCCTTGAGACATGACGAGTAACTCTCTGCCACATTTGAGGCATCCTAATTGGATGTGGTGACGCGTTTTGGCCTTTATCCGTGTAGGAGAGTTTCGCTTATAGAAGCATCTATGTCGTACCTATTAGATACGGCCTGCCAACGTCGTTCCTCCAATCGACTTGGCTACGGATTGTAGGCGAACGGATGCCGCGCAGACTCCCTTCTTGCCATGATCTCTTCTACTGACTGCCTTCGCTCTAGCGCGTGGCGTATAGCATATCTCACTGCGCGGAAGTTGTTGTAGAAGACCCTACGTGGATTGTTGGCGTTCGGATGCACGAAAACGCTGACCGCAATGATGAGGTCAGGTACTAGCTCCTCAGGAATCATCCTATCCGTGATGGTCCTCGTGACAGCATCTGCCACGGCCTTCTGGGCAGTTTCATAGACCATCTTTCTGTGGCGCTCACCTGTGATGGCGACAGTTGATGCGAAGACAGTTGTGGGACGCACGTCTTTGACGATGTTCGACGAGTGGAATCCATCGACGAGTTTTCCTGAATTCGCCACCGCGGCTTGGAGTGGTCCATCCTTCAGACCCATCACAAGGTCGATATGAGCAACTTCAAGCGCCTCACCGCACAGAGCTTCTCCATGAAGAAGTGTGAGATCATCGATGACATCTCTTGTCATTCCTACGGCCTTGGGATAGGCTTCAGCCACGAGTGAGCGGTTGCCCATCTTGTAGGTCACGGGACCGCGTGGAATGAGCTGAAGGTCCTCGAGGAGAGCTCTCAACTCATCGATCTCATCATAAGCCAGCAGATCACCGTCCATCAAGGGCATTCGCGCCTTGCCCACAGGGACTCCCATCATGTTGAGAGCTGCCTTGACCGCAAGGCCTCCACCCTTTACAAGAACCTTGACTGTCCTTTGGATGCTACGTTGGATGAGCCTCGCTTCCTTCAGGTCGCCCTGAGAGAGGTCGGTCATGATTCTCAAATAACGATCCAAGAAGACATTCGCGCTCGCCAGTACGGCTCCGTCACAACCCGCTGCAAGTGCAGGCAGTGCAATCTCGTCGTGGCCAACGACAATCTGAAACTCCTCTGGCCGACGGATTAGAATGCTCATGAGATTGATCATGTCGCCGCTAGAGTCCTTCATCCCAACGATACCGTCAATCTCACGGAGACCATCGACCAGCCACCAGTCGAGATTGACGCCAGTGACCTGTGGAAAGTTGTAGAGGAAGATTGGCAGTTCGCTAGAGCCTGCCACCTTCTCAAAGTGCTCGTAGATCTCCTTGGTGGATGGTTTCAGGTAGTATGGTGATATGACAAGGGCCGCAGACGCACCAAGTTCTGCAGCTTTTCGAGTGAGCTTGACGGCATCGTTCGTGTACGCGGCACCGGTCCCGGCGAGGACAGGTACACGTCCCTTTGCTGCTTCACACGCGATGCGCAAAGCCTCTAGACGCTCCTCAAAGCTCATGTTTGTGAATTCGCCTGTCGAGCCACATGGAACAATGCCAGTGGCCCCAGCCTTGATGACATGGTCGATGAGACCCCGGTACTGCTGCTCGTTGACCCCATTCTCGTCGAAGGGTGTGACAAGTGCTGGGTACACACCTTTGAACCGCCAAGAACTCCTTGACACCATTGTCACCTCCATACCTGACCTAGCGCAGCCGACACTGCATTCTCAGTGGCGGCAGTAATCGCTCGCCGGTCAATCGCATCCAGATCGACGTCAAGGGCCATCACTATGACTTCTCCATTGATGGCATCCTCAGGTATCTTCCCTGCACGGAGATGAGTGACCACTGCCTTGGCTGCTCCAGACTGAACCGGGCCGTAGAAGAGCGACGCCTGGCGCAAAGACTCTATCTTCCTAGCAGGCAACATGATACTTGTCGGTCGCACTGCAAGGTTGGGCTCTAGAATTACACTTAGAGCCTCATGACCAACTCTGGGCGTCGTCAATAGCTGAACGAACGCCGCACCCAGTGGACCGGTCTTGGGCCCGCTGACTATGCTCGCAGCCACAGTCTGGTTCGAGCCCCTCCCAAACTTCAAGCTGCCATGCTGCTGGGCGGTTACTCCAACCTCAGCAAGAGACGTGGCAATGTCAACATCCTTTGACGGCGGAGTGTGCTTGACACCCTTGAGTAGTCCAAGCTTTTCAAGTTCTACCCGTATCTCATCCTTGAGTTCAGGAGTGAGTGTTCCCCCCGAGTTGAGAGGCATGCGTGATTTCCCGGCATCGATACCCATCATCTTCAATGCTGCTTTGACAGGTGGAGCACCGCCATACCTTGTCACTATGCGAGCTAGGGTCTGCATTGAAAGCTGCAGTCTGGCGGCTCCTTCAATGTCACCCTTCTGCACCTTCTTCATGACATCGAGCCACAGGTGGGGCATGATGTTGCCCGAGGCCATGATTGCAGCCCTCACACCTGCCGCGACTGCTGAGAGGAAGCATTCGTCGTGCCCTATGATGACCGGAATACGGTCCTTGAGCTTCTGGATGAGTTCGAGAGTGTAGCCTATGTTGCCACTGCTATCCTTGATGCCCACAATGTTGTCAATTTCTGCAAGGTCTTCCACGACGTTCGGTTGAAGGATTCCCAGAGTACACTGGGGGATGTTGTAGAGTATGACTGGCAGGTTTCCTTGGTTGGCAACTGCCGCAAAATGCTCGAAGTAGCCCTTGTCGTTCGGTTTCAAGTAGAACGGAGAAACAACGAGAGCAGCATCACATCCGACCTCAGCTGCGTACCTCGTGAGAGCGATTGTCCCCTTCGTGCTGTTTTGACCTGTGCCCGCGATCACAGGAACACGGCCATCGACAAACTCGACCGTCAGCTTCAACAGCTTCTTGCGCTCCTCCGTTCGCATGTAGACAAACTCGCCAGTGGTGCCGGCAGGCACAACGCCTGTTGCACCCTTACTGATGGTGTAATCTATGATTTGACGGAAGCTGTCCTCCATAATGTCACCGTCCTTTGTAAACGGAGTAACGAGGGCAGGCATCACTCCTTTGGGAACGAACTTCCTTGGCATATTGACTCACCAGATTGTTGAGGCGGGTCTAGACGTTCGTTTATAAATCTCAGCTTCCGGATATCCACGCAATGAGCCGCTATATCCTCGCCCTGACCGCTTGCCCTGAGAGCAAAGCCGAAGGAATCGCGTCCAAGCTTGTGGAAGACAGGCTCTGTGCCTGTGTCAACATGGTCTGCAACGTGACAAGCATCTACCGTTGGAAGGGCGAGATACGCAACGACAAGGAGGCGATTCTGATGATCAAGACTGACAAAAGACTACGAGAGGCACTTCGTAACGCCATCAAGAGAGTGCATCCATACGAACTACCCGAGTTCGTTGTAGTACCCATAGATGGGGGCTCGAGAGAATACCTTGAATGGATCTCAGGCTGCGTGATGGCTGATCGACGATGAATGGCTACTTGCACAACTCAAGCAAGGTCTGCCCTTCGCGCAGCGTACTCAAGTGACTCGTTAAAGTACTTGCCAACCACTACGGCTATTGCTGGTCCGACGATGTTGTTCAATTCGCCAGGCAGAAGCTCCCTCAAATTCGTCTTCGCTGTGAGCTTCCCCCTCTGTCTCAGGAGCGAAACCTCTCGCTGGACGATTGCTCTGGTCTTGTCCCAAGGCATTGCCTCAGAGGTCGGGCCAATGAGACCACTCTTGATGTCAGTGAGAGCCCGCATCACGAACACAGCTAGATTGTCCATGTCATTGCTTGTGGTCATGTCGGACTTGCCATGAGTAGGGCAGACTCCCTCCTTGGGTGTTTCTCCGCAGACCGAGCACACGAGCCGTCCCCGGTTCACTCTGACATAGTACGATAGAAGATTCGCACATTTCGCATCGTCAACAGGACTCCACTCGAGTCCTTTGGTGCCGAGACGGCCTATTGCTCTGAAAACAGTGTGGGCCTTTGTGTAAATGAACAAGAGAGGATCGAGTGCCTTCCTCTTACTGTCAGCAATCCTCTGCTCCTCCAGTTGTGCCTGAACCGCCGCCTCCTCCTTGACCAGCCTCTGGGCACGCTCCTGTTTGAGGAATCGACTCATGAGATCAAAGGCCACAGCATAGTTGTCGCACTCCAAGCCGCTCATCCCAAGAGGCGTTTCAGCGATCCCCTCAAAAACAGGGCTTGGTGTCGATTCCAAGTCAGAGTCAGCCATGGCCATGTCTAAGCCTGAGAAGCGTGCATGCAGCCAAGCAGAAACCGCTGGGGTATCGAGCTCAGGGTGCACGCATTTGAACTCCTGGACTCTGTTTGCCGTCAGATCTATGAGTATCTCCTCACGCAGGTACTGCAGCTCTGTTTCTGTCTTCTCGTAGATGCTTTTCAGAAGGGCCTTTGTTCGCAATAGATCCTGCTTCGATCTCACGTAGGTCTCTACAACTCTCGTCAGATTCGTGAACAAGCCAATCATGAAATGCCAGACAATGTCTAGCTTGAGGGAGGCGATAGTTTCCTCCTGCCGCAGCTGTTGGCCCATTTCATGCGCAGAAGCAGCCCCTGCCTGAGTCGCTCCCGTCCCTTGTAATGACTCTCTTGCTTTGATCAGTCTCTTGATCTCATCGGGCGGTGGTAGACGGACTCTTTTCTTCAGTTCCTCCACCACTTCGATCTCTATGCCGATTAGACTACCACGATCCTTTGTCAGAAGCTGGAGTGATATCTTGTCGAGCTCGGCTCCTCTTAGGCCCCGAGAGCGGAGCGCGCCTTTTACTGATCGTTCCAGTGTCTGCTCTATCTTCTCCAGAGTCTTTAGCGACCTAGTTAGGTCTTCCAAGTCCTCCCTGGAAACACGGTCGGCGGCCTTGCTGGCTGTTGCCCTCCCGAAGGACGCACTTAGTCCGACTGCAAGGTCTGCGGGTGATGCAATACCTTTCGGCTGTAACGAAACCCGTATGTCTTCAGGGTTCAGTCCCAGCAAGTACCCCAACAGAGTGAATGTGTCAGTAGGGTTCTTCTCGAATTCCGCCGCTAGTTTCTTCGCCACCACATCAGCAATCCGACTCTCGAAGTCACCAATCGTTGTGGGCGTGTCGATATCTCCCTCGATTGCATCAAGGATCGCAATTCTGAGCTCGTGCGCACGTTTCAGCGTCTGTCTGTTTCGCCCTTTGGGCAAGTTGCCAATCACAGCCAGGGCTACTTCGTCCCAGGTTTCGTCGGTCACACCAGACATCATAAGCCGGGCAGTGAGACATGTTGGTCTTCTGAGTAGACGCGCAATCCCACGCTTCAGAATGGAGGTTTCCGGGACCTCCTCCTCATGCTCCCTAAGAAGCTCTTCCCTGAGTGACATTGATGACTCCTTCAGACCGGACGCCTTAGCATAGATGTCACTCCTCCACACCGGGCCCCAGCCCGTCACTTCGTTCACGAAGTCGATATCATGATTGCCGGCATACTCTCGAGGCAGCTTGCTCAGGTGACTCTTCAGCTGAGCCACGACTCGCTTGACTGTCTGAGGCTCCGAGGCATTAGTATCGTCTACGATTTCACAGAGTGCAATTAAGAACTCGCTGACAAGTCTGGCTCGGTCGAGTTCCTCCCTCTGCTTGTTGCCGAGAATCTGTCGGACCTCCAGTTCCAGAAGTCGGCGGGACTCTTTCTCTGTGTCACTCTTCTGTTCGATTGTCAGCTGCCCGCCTGCGGTGTTCTGCCTGACGTGGACGTCTTGGTAGTTAACAAGGTAGAAAGCAGAGAAGAATGAAAGAAGGTCCTCAAGAGGTCGACGGTCCGCAAGGATTTCTGCAACCATCTGCCTGTCACGTGGGCTCCGCATATGCGTGGCCAATGCCTCTCTCAGAAGTATCTCTTTGCCCGCCTCACTCATCTGACGTGTCCTTAGAATCCAAGCACTCGACACATGATCACCTCAGGAAGTTGCTGCCCAAGCGAACAGTCATCTCATCGCCATGATAATCGTAGGTCACCAAGTAGACTAGGCCTGGAAACTCTGGGTCTGTCAGATAGACCCGTGTCGCGCGAGGCAACAGTCTGCCGATGCTCCTTATTGCTGAACCCATCAGATACTCGAGAAACTCCTCATTGATGCTGACAGTTGACTCACCCGTGACTCGCGCGCGCTCAGCCTTCAGCCTTTGCAGGTGTTGGGAAATCAGCTTCTCCAATTCCTGCTCTCTTTTTCCCATCTCATCCAGCTTGGCCGTCAACAGATCTCGCAGCTTGGCGCTTGTGATTAGATTCTGTGAGGGCTCCGGTTTCACCGGGAGCGGTTTGACCACCAGTAGTGGAAACTCAAGATCCACTTTGCGAAGCCGCGTTTCGAGGGACTCAGGAGGTGCTACAGACACACGGGGGCCCTCATCTGGTGGCACCACAGTCTGTTCACCGACTTCCGGCTTGGGTTCGACCTGTTTCGGAGAAGCCTCGTACTCAGCGGACTCTCGCCCGTAGTCGACCTTTGCCTGCTCGAGAAGTCTTTGTCGCTTTTCATTGTGCTGCCGGATACCGTCGTTTTCTGCCTCTGTCAGCAAGCAGATCTGTTTCCACTGCTTCAAGTCCTGCTCATGCGTCCTCTGAAGATGGTCCGCCTCAGACTTGACTCGATCCAGTATTGACTGGGATGACATGCGTAGTCCAACGTTATCGTGAACATAGCGAGCAAAAGCTATTAGATTGGAGTGATAATCAGCTGTGCCTTTCATACCGCCGAACGCATCCTCGATCAAATGCAATGCCTCAGCCCTCCACTCACGGGACCTATCACCAAACGACTGGACTGCCCTTGTTAGCTCGGTCTTTAGGTCAGCGCCCGCAGTGCCCATTGCATCAAGGACTTGGCTGAGGAAGGGTCTTGCAAGGACTGTTCCGGCGATATTCGGTGATATATCACGAACGAGCGCCTCTAGAGTGGACAGCCTTTCCATCAGGGTCTTGCCTTCTGAGTCAATTGCCGCTTCCTGGGCCGCACCTGGAATTGTTTGTTTGCTTATGACTTCCGATCTGGCAATCTGTGCTGTGTCACTGAATGATATCAGATCCGACACATCAAGATTGTCGAAACCCTCAATCATGGCATCTATGGCGACGTCCATGAGCTGTGCAGGCGTCTTCATCTTCACACCCTCGAATGCCGCCCTGTCAAAAGCGGCATTCAACATCGAGTACAGTTCGGCGATGAACTTGTGAAACAGCATCAGATCAGTAGGACTCGTGTCGCGACCGGTCAGTTCTTGACGAAAAGCGACAATCGCATTGAGTACTGCCTTTCGTGACAACGTAACGACGAGGAATCTACGAAACTCCTCAGCAAAGTACTGAGCGACCTTCCTTGCATATGTGACGAAATACCTCAATGTCCCCTTAAGCTGCCAAGCTCTAGCTTCTTCTCCTTGAGGGATGGTACGTCCGACAGAGTCCATCATATGGTCCAAGAGTCTGATAAGCATCTTCAGAGCGACCTCGCCACCACGACCCGTCAAGTTCTTGGCCTTGACCGTGAGTATTTTGACAAGTGCGTCTCTGTGGCCAGTCGACAAGAGAGCCAAGCCAGAAGAAATGTGCTGTTCTACAGCTTCACTTAAGACATCGACAGACTTGGCGACCAGCTCAGCAAAGCTGTTCGCTTGGTCCATTACCTTATCGAGCTCACTCGCCTTGACACTGTCTCGGCCAATATACTCAACAAGCGCTCCGATGACTGTTGTCGCGATGTTGACTTCCTCGCTGCTGTATGCGTAAGCATTCAGCTCGCCAAGTATGGTCCTGCCGATCTCTGGAATGTGAGTGACAAGGGTTTCAATGGCATTCGGAGTCATGATACGATGTCTGAAATGCTGGCTGAGTGCTGCGGGCTCGGCCTTTGGAAGGACCAGCTGGAGCTCCCAGGGCTTGAGGACCCTCAGACCAGGAGGCATCGAGCTGAAGTCCTTCCGGCACTTCGCCTTCACAACAGCCTCCAGATCGATATCGTCAGGTTTGATACTCATAGTAGTATATGAAGTCTGAAACTGGCGGTCCAACATGTCAACAAACATTACTCTGTTGAACCTGTCAGCAAAATGGCGAAGGACTGCCAATCCCTCGCGGTCATAATCAAGACCGCTGCTCAGGATGGCAACCTCTATGTCAGCCATCTTCTTTGTCAGTCGTCTGATGTTAGCGTCCACCTTGAAGGGATCCACGATACCCCTTTCCCAGGTTAGCATACATGCATGAGAACTCACTTCACCAACGGAACTGCCTGCCACGACTAGTTGTTCTGGTAGAAGCTCAGAACTTGGCGCTCGTTCCAGGTCCCATATGAGTGACAGAAGCTCTAGGCCTTCGGATTGTCTCAACGAATCTCGCACAGAGAAGACAAGTGGTGCGACATTCATAGCCACAGTCTCAGAGTTCTCTTCCATCATGCTGCCTAGCCCGACAGCTGCGCCGACCGGAAGACCGCGAGTAGTTGTGGAACCCAACACTGAAACGGACGCCATCCGGATGGCTTCGACTGTACTAGTAACGGTGGTCTTGGCCTTGCCAGTTGCAGACATGACTCTACCTCCAGCTCTGAGCCACCGTTCGAGTTGGCTCACAATTGAGAAGAGCCATGGTCGTTCGGTGGCATGTCCAACAGTCCAAACAGTGAGCGGACCTTTTGAATATAGCTCGGTTGTAGGGGCGACTCCCTAGACCCGCGTCCATATGCCATGGGTGTCGGCCTTCACAAGACCGGCCTTTTCCAGGTCACGTAGTGCCACCTCTAGGGTAGTTGGAAGCAGAGAGGCCACTTCTTCTGGTACAGGTACAGCACGGCTCTGCCGTATGTCGAATGTGAGCTGTTCAATGTCGATCTCACCCCTTAGTGAAACATGTTCTAGAACTGTGTCCAAGAAGTGTGTGACCCCATCACGTACGTCCTGAATCTGGAGTCGTGCATCATGCCCAATATGCGGGATGTCATGTGCGGGCAGCAAGTACTCGATGTCATAGGAGGCGATCTCGTCTATCGCTGCCAGCTTCGCAGTCAGGCTTCCACTGAGATCAACATAGAACTTCCGTGAATCATCTGGGAGGTTATTCAGCTCATCGCCCGAGAACAGGATCTTCCTGTCAGCGTCTAGAAACACACAATGCCCGGCCGAGTGGCCTCCTGTATGAATGACTTTCAAGACCACATGGCCAATCTTGACCTCATCCCTCTGCCGGAGTATCCTATCAGGCTTTGTTCCTGCGTAGTTGACCCGGAGCGGGCTTCTGTCCATCTTCATTGCCAGCCTTTCAGCGGCGCCGAGCCTCAATCTATGCTTGATGAAGATGCGAGGATCCTCCAAGAGCTCCACGTCTCCACTATGGATCATAATCTGCGCACCGGTGCTCCTGCGCAGCCGGGCAGCCCCACCGACATGATCAGGATGACCATGAGTACATAGGATTCCAATGAGAGCCTTCTTGGGGTTCAGACCAAGACTGACCATTCCTTTGACGATTTCCTCGCCCGGATCTCCCGCTGTTCCCGGGTCTATGACTAGGGCCTCCTCGCCTTCCACTACTAAGTAGCTCGATATGAAACCAAACTCACCTGCAAACCTGCCCTTTATGGTGTATACTCCGGGGACAATCTCTGTAGGGGCCATCTTCTCCGTCATACTGCACGACGCCGTCCTTATGACGCTATCGACCCCTAGCGATTCCGCCCGCCCCTCCAGTGCCCGAAGATGATGTGCGGAGGTATCAAAAGAGCAGGCAGAGAGGCCAGCAGTATAAC
Source organism: uncultured archaeon (assembly GCA_964631415.1). Classification (GTDB taxonomy): domain Archaea; phylum Asgardarchaeota; class Thorarchaeia; order Thorarchaeales; family Thorarchaeaceae; genus OWC5. The sequence continues at coordinate 67,500 of CAZVZC010000002.1, forward strand.
CATCCAATCCCGTGAGTTGAGAGGCATGGTTTCGAACAGTGGCTGCGCGAATGGCAGATAGATCGTTGCCAGTGTCAGCACGACGGAAGCCATCACGGCTGCGAACAGGTATTTCGTCCCAGCCAAGCTCGTTCTCCAGACCGGTCGATGCTCGTCTCTACAGTTCCAGACAAAGAGGAGCTCGAATGTAACAACGGCAGCGAAGACCGCAGTTCTAGCGTGCACTAGGACATCAGCCCACGCAATACCTGTCACTGCCGAGATGCCAGTTCTCCAATCCAAATCGGACAGAGCGTTGCCAGTGATGCCCGGGATGTACCCGCCGTATATGCTGAGCGAGTAGAAGTAGACCAGAGCAGACGCGAGGAAACCTGTAGCTCCAACTATCATTATGAAAGCGGCCATTCTTCGGTCCATCATCTTCGCGCCGGCCTTTCTAGGCGGTCGTTCCATCAGACCCCTCTCGGGAGGGTCGACTCCAAGTGCCAATGCCGGAAGGCCATCAGTGGCCAAGTTGAGCCACAGAATCTGTATTGCTGTGATTGGGATTGGCAGTCCGATCATGACCACTGTGAAGACTAGGAAAAGCTCGTCGAAATTGGCAGAGAGCAGGAATCGGACAAACTTCCGAATGTTCGAGTAGATCTCGCGTCCCTTTTCAACAGCAGAAACAATCGTGGCGAAATTGTCATCGACCAGAATGACATCGGATGCCTCCTTTGTGACGTCTGCCCCGCGGATGCCCATGGATATCCCTATGTCCGCCGATTTGACGGCTGGTGCATCATTCACTCCATCGCCAGTCATAGCAACGACATTTTCGGCGCTCCTCAAAGCAGCCACAATTCTCAGCTTGTGTTCTGGGGCGACTCTGGCGAAAACGTTGTTCTCAAAGACACATCGTCTGAACTCCTCGTCGTTCATCGCGTCAAGCTGTTCGCCTGTCACCACGCGACCGTCCCTCTCGATGAGTCCTACGTCTTGGGCGACCGCTTTCGCAGTCAGGTGGTTGTCGCCTGTGATCATCATGGCGCGAATCCCGGCAGTCCTGCATAGACGAATTGCGGCTCTGACCTCATTCCTCGGCGGGTCGATCATCCCCGCCAATCCGACGAACACTAGGTTCCGCTCCACGACGCCGGGGTCGTAGTCATTCAGACTTCGCTCAAGAGGTCGGTAGGCCAAAGCCAGCACCCTGAGCGCCCTCTCTGCCATCTGCGCATTCGTATTGAGAATCTCTCTTCTGAGATCGCTATCAAGAGGCTTGACAACCCCGTTCTCCAGAGCACTGCTGCACAGCAGAAGCACAACTTCGGGCGCACCCTTAGTGAAAGCACATATCTCACCGGATGCATCAGCCACAATAGATGTCATCCTCTTCCGAACAGAGTCGAAAGAGATCTCATGAATCTCCTTGTACTCTGCCGCTGTTTCATGATACGAGAGACCGCCCTTCTCTGCAAGCACCATGAGCGCACCTTCGGTTGGATCCCCCACCACATTGTAGTCGTCCTTCTCAGTGGGACCATCTTGAAGGATAGTATTGCTGCATAGCTGTCCTATCAAGAGCAGTTTCTTCAGCTGCGTGTCAGCCATCGGGTTAACCTTGTGGCCATGATGGACGAAGTCCCCTGACTTGGCGTAGCCGGAGCCGCCAACTTCGAAAATCTTTCCGTCAGAGTAGACTGCTTTCACAGTCATCTCATTCTTCGTTATTGTGCCGGTCTTGTCAGAACAGATCACAGTCGTCGAGCCAAGTGTTTCCACAGAAGGCAGCTTCCTTACGATTGCATTCCGTTGGACCATCCTCTGTACGCCTATCGCAAGTGTGATTGTCACGACGGCAGGCAGTCCTTCTGGTATCGCAGAAACAGCAAGGGCAATCGCCGCCATGAGCTCCTCCACAAATGAATCAGACACGTCACGCAATACCTCTGCGGCCAGCACGAGGGCAGCCAAGATCACTACCACAAGGCCCAGCTTCTTGCCGAGGTCGTCCAAGTCCTTCTGAAGAGGAGTCGTAACATCATCGCGCTGCTGCACAACCTGAGCTATCTTGCCGAATTCCGTTTCCATTCCAGTCGCGGTTACAAGTACACGACCCTTTCCTGAGGTGACTGTGGTTCCCTGATATACCATGTTCGTCCTGTCGCCTATTGAGGTGTGTTCCTGACGGATCGGCCCTGGTTTCTTCTGAGTGGACTGAGACTCACCCGTAAGAACTGACTCGTCTGCCGAGAAGCCTACTGCACTCAGTATCCGCCCGTCGGCGGGAAGCCGATCACCGGTTTCTAGTGAGATGAGATCGCCGGGTACTAGCTCGCGCGACTCGAGGACTATCCACAGTCCATCTCGCATGGCGCGTGCCTTTGGCGCCGCCATCTGCTTGAGAGCATCCAGCGCACGCTCTGACTTGTACTCCTGAACAAAACCGAATAGCGCATTCGCTAACACAATCACCGCAATGACAACTGCGTCGATGAGCCCCCCCTCTTCGCCTGATCCTGGGATGAATGATGCTGCCAGCGTGATGGCTATGGCGACAAGCAGAACGACTACCATGGGATTCTTGAACTGACTCAAGAACTGGCTGAGCATACTCGTACGTTTCGCCGCAACAAGCTCGTTGTAGCCATAGACCTGAATTCGCGCTTGGGCTTCAGTTGTCGTAAGGCCCTTTGGCGTGGTCTGGAGCTCTTTGATTGCATAATCAATATCATTGGCGTGCCAGAGACGATCGGGCATGGCAAAGACTCCGATTCCGCATGTTTAGCATTCCGCACTTGACAAAGTGGCTGGGCTTATAGACAAATATCTTTCGCTGACGACACAGCTGGATGCCCCATCTCAATCGCCCTTCTACAGCTGGTGCGGCTCCAAGCTATTTCATCGACAGGTAGACTCAAGACGTCAGAGTTGGACGGAACGAATTGGTTCTTTTTGAACTCAACTCTTCAGCCAAGTGGTATGCTGACGCTATGGCGGACACGTTTCAGCCGAGAGCAAGCATTAAATGCGCGGCCTCGTTATGCGAGTCCTACTGGAGGATGCTTGGATGCCAAACTGGAAGATGATATTCGAAGACTTGAAGGCCAAAGGTCAGACCTTTACAGTCTACTTGCGCTACATGCAAAAAGACACGCTCGCCAAGATACCCAATGTCCGTGTTAGCGAAGTGCAAGAGGATTATGTATGGCTTGAGAATCCGTCAGGGTTTGGCGTGCTCGGGTTCGAGGATGTCCTCTACATCTCCATTCCGAGGCAGGGGTCATAGTCCATAGCCTTGCTCAGACTGGTACCTCGCACGGCCAACTCTTAATAGGGTCTCCACCTTCACATAGGAAGTAGTAGCTCTTAGGTTGGTGCTTACAGCTTTGTCGTCGCTTGTCTTCATTCCCATCGAGGGTGAACGGATTGTCGTTCAGAAGCCAGAGTACTTACTGAGCAACTACAGGCTTGTTCAGTACGACCGCGGATCAAAGACCACCGTCAGTCTGCCGCTCCATATGATCAAGGAGTACAAGCTGACCCCGACCGCGGCGATGTTCAAGGTGACAAATGGCATTGTGAACGTCTTGGGCACAATGCCGCAAAGAGAGGAAATGAGAGGAGCACTGAGCCTAAGAGAGTACGAGCGGCTTCGAGTGGGGGACCAGAAGAAACTGTGTGATGTGTGCGGTGTGCCGTTCATTCATCCCGATCAGCCGTACAGCCGCTGGATCTGCACGGGTTATCATCAGGATTTCTGCAGAAGATTCTATGAGGGCTTCGCCTGGATGAAAGGCGAGGAGATCTTCACGTACTTCCCGGATAGCTTCATATTGACGACGTACAGACTATACCAGTATGACGCCAAGACAAGGAAGCTCTTCATGTTCCCCATGAATATGGTACAGACTTTCGAAGCCAAGAGCAACAAGCTGTTGATTAGCGCGGTGTCTGGGAAATTCGAGATCAAAGGGAAGGTCCCAAGACAAGACCACCTTCTAAGAGTCTGGCAGGCAAGGGCGTGGGAGTCGCTTCCTAAGACCAACCTTGACTGGCTCATCATGCCGCTTTCCCAGATACAGACCATCAGTCCATTACCTCAATATACCTACACTGACACGACGATTCTCAAGCCAATGGCTGCGGCCACCGAAAGCAGAGAGGACATCCAAGTCAGTGCAGGGATGCCAGCGGGAACAACCACAGTCTTCATGAAACCCGTCATCAAGGACAGGTGCAGCTACTGCAACGCGCCGCTGTCTTGGGAAAAGATTGACTGGGTCGGCCCCGACCAGTATGCGTGTCCGTCCTGTAAGAGCTCTCATAGAGTTGAGTACGTTCGCATCTAGGCCTCAGGAATAGCAGACCTACGAGCTTGTCGAACGACTACGTGTCCACTCTAGCGCTAGCCTTCGGACTGTCTCCTGAGTAGGCAATCCCGTTGTTTCGTCCCAGCCTCGTAACCTGTAATAGTCATTGAGCATGGGTTCTAGGTTGACCCTCTGACCTTTCCCAGGTCCCTCTGGCATCGGATCAACAGTGAAACGTTTCGGAAGGGTGTCGTCCTTCCGGCTTATTCCCTCTCGTGCGTTGAAAAGGCGCTTCAGAGTCACCTGCCGCTCTGCAATCTCTATCAGGTTCTTTATCTCTCCAAAGTGACTCACTCCGGTCAGGACAGGCAGCATCTGTGCGAAGTCCTCCATCCAGAAGATTGGCGGCCATGACACAGAGTACCAGCACACAATTAGAGCATCACGAATACAGTACGTGTTCTCAGTCTCGACGACAGCTGCGGCTTTGTACTTCTCAGTGTACGGGTCCACTATCTCTGGGAGTTTGTCGCGACCCCACCTCTTGGCGGCAACCTCTTGATAGCCCAGCTGATCGACAGTGACAAGACTCCTGAGGTGGTCAGCCCCTCGAGCGGCGGTGGCATGAGATAGGCCGATACTCCTGTGAGTTCGCCCGTCCTGACCGGAGACCTCGAGTCCCTTGACATGGATGGCAAACTGTTCAGAACCACGCCCTATTCTCCGAGAGGCCTCCCGGCTCCCTTCCGCCAATAAGTCCCCGAAGCCTGTCCTGTTGCCAATCATATCGAGCAGCTGTAGGGCCTGTTCACTGTTGCCCCACTCAAGGTCGATACCGCCGGTCATCTTGCTGTCAATCAAGCCATTCTGAAAAGCTTCGGTGGCAAAGGCGATGCAGGACCCGGCTGAGATCATATCTATGCCAAACCTGTTGCAGATCTGATTGGCTCTGAGAGCAGTTGGAAAGTCTGAGATTCCCAGAAGGCTCCCGAATGCCATCAGACCTTCATACTCAGGGCCTTCTTCAAGAGTGCCAGCGTAAGGACCTTCACGAACGTAGTTTACTTTCTTGCAGCCAAGACTACAGCCGAAACATGCCCTGTCCCCAATAGTGTATCTGGGTCTGATGTAGTCGCCACTGAGCTTTTCCCAACCTGAGAAGACACCTGTGCGGTGATTGTATGTCGGGAGTTCGCCTATTGTCTGCTTGACAGCAGTGAGGACCCATGTACCATACTTGTGCATCTGCTGGGCCTGAGGATTCTGCCTGACTCTCCTGTGGGCATCCTTTGCCAGTTCTACAAAATGCTCATGGTCGCTGACCTCGATCCCTTGGTGACCTCGAACTGCGATTGCTTTCACGTTCTTCGACCCAAGGACCGCACCCATACCCGTTCTGCCCGCCGCACGAGCGTTGTTCACTATTATCGATGCAAAACGGACACATCGTTCTCCCGCAGGACCTATAGCTGCAACTTGGACATCTGGGTCATTGTGCTTGCTCCGGATTGCAGCTGACACCTCATCAGTCTTCAACCCCCAGAGATCAGATGCATTGATTATCTCAAGATCTTGGTCATGAATGCTGACATAGACGGGCTTTTCGGCGCGACCCTCAATCACTAGAGCATCGTACCCGGCATACTTCAGCTCTGGTCCAATGAAGCCTCCAACATGAGATTCGCCCCATATGCCCGTCAGAGCTGCCTTGGAAACGAACACGGTTCTGCCACTCATTGGCCATAGCGTCCCAGTCACTGGGCCGGTCGCCAGTATCAGCTTATTCTTCTCGCCGAGTGGGTCAGTCTTTGCTGGCACTTCATCATACAGGATTCTGGCCGCAAACCCGTCGCCACCAATGTACTCGTGGACCCACTCAATCGGCAGTGGCTCGACTCGGAAGTCGCCCCTGTTGAGGTCGGCCCTTAGTATTCTGCCTGCATAGCCTCCGGGCTTCAACTCAACTCTCTCCGCCAGACTCGTGCGTCTGCCCAGTCCGTCTGATCTCTCTCAGGTAGCCTGTGATCTTGTCGTGTCTACTCAGGACTGATGCTTGGGCGGCCGATGCATACTGAATGGCACCCGTTGGGCACGCCTTTGCACACTCCGGGTCGCCACCACAATGGTCGCACTTCAGAATTCGCATACGGGAGGTGTCAAGCCGGATGACGCCGTTCACGCAGGCTCCTGCGCAGGACTTGCATAGGATGCACTTGTCTTCGTCAAGATAGGTCATCTTCGAAGTGGGATCCCGCCGCATCGCATAGACTGGGCATACTTCAACGCAGGGTGCTTCCTCGCAAGGGCCGCACACATTGGGAATGTCTATGCCTAGGTCATCATATCTGATTACTTTGAGCCGGGCAAGACTGGGCCGAAAGACACCTTCTTTCTTCGCAGAACATGCGAGCTCGCATATTCTGCAACCGGTGCACTTCGTTTGGTCAACGATCAGCATTGAAGGCAGCGTGTCCACCTCATCTAACATGCCCGTACACAGAGTCACGCTAAAAGCTTCCTGCTCTGTGCGTGTCGGTCATACGCTCAAGACCCAACCGTAGCTGTCCCGTTTCTCTCCACATTGTATCCCAAGTATCTCATCGTATAGCCTTCGAGTCAGATCCCCTGTCTTGCCACCGTTTATCACATGTGCCTTCCCCTGATATGAAAGCTCACCGATAGGTGCTATTATGGCTGCAGTACCTGCGCCGAAAACCTCTCTCACCGTTCCGGACTTAATCCCTTTCAGAAGCTCATGGATAGATATCCGCCGCTCGCTGACCTTCAACCCCCAGTCACGAGATATTCGTAGAACGGAGTCCCTAGTTATACCGGGCAGTATGGTCCCGTCTAGTGGAGACGTAGCGAGTTCATCCTTGAACTTCACGAACACATTCATTGTACTGGTTTCTTCGATGTATTCCCGCTCGAGCGCATCCAGCCATAGGACTTGCGAATAGCCCTGGTCCGCTGCCTCCTTTCCAGCCAACAGACTTGCAGCATAGTTGCCAACTGTCTTGGAGAAGCCAATGCCGCCGCGTACGGCCCTCACGTACTTCTCTGAAACCAACAGCTTCACAGGGTCGAAGCCTTCTTTGAAATATGGACCCACCGGGCTCAGAATGATGAAGAAAAGGTACTCAAGTGAAGCCCGGACTCCGAGCTTTGGCTCAGTCGCTATCATTGTTGGCCTGATATAGAGTGAGGTCCCGGGGATCTCCGGTATCCAGTCGCGCTCGATCCGTATGAGCTCTGTCAAACAGTCTAGAACGAAGTCAATGTCGACATCCGGCATGACTATTCTTTTCGCTGAGGCGTTGAGCCGCAGGATGTTGTCACGAGGCCTGAAGAGGTACACGTTCCCCTTCCTTCGATAGGCCTTCATGCCCTCGAACACGCCCTGACCATAATGAAGGCACATTGCGGCGGGATTCAGAGACAAGGGCTGAAAGGGACCTATCCCCGGGTCAGTCCACTGACCTCCTTGATAACTCATTGTGAACATGTGGTCAGTGAAGGTTGTGCCAAACTCCAGCTTGAGCGGGTCAGCCGGCTTCTGCTTCCTCTGTCCGGGGGGTAGGAGTTCCACTTTCAGATTCATCACCCTCACGACACCTGAGCCGCTAAGGGCACCTGACCTTTAGGTTTTCGGTTGAGTGGAGGCAGCAACTGGAGCGCAAGAAGCCAGTAGTCGTTAGTACCGCTGGTCAGAAAACGTTAAGTCGGTCTTACGAGCATCAAGATGACACAGCTTTGCTGGCTGGCACCAAAGAAGGACGATATCCATGAGCCACGGCCCGGGGTTTAGACAGCGTGGAGATGACTACCTCTACCTCGATCCAAAAGACGTGCTGGCTCAGTATAGTGTGGAGTGGGTGGCCCTTCGTCAGTCATACGAGGAAGTCAAGACAAGACTCCTACAGGTGCAGACCGAACTGACGGCGCTGGATCAGAAGCTGGAGAGGGGCGAGATAACAGAGCAGGAGCATCTACAGCAGTACAGGGAGAGATGGGCCACATCCACTCAGATGATCGAAGTGAAAAGAGAAGTCGAGGCGAGACTCTACGACATCCAGCGAGAGATAAGGGCCGCCAATAAGATGCTCAAGGAAATGGAGGAGGAGCGACTCAAGAGGGAACGTCTTGAGCAAGAGAAGAGCAATGCCTTGATCGAATGGATGGCATTGAAGCAAGGTTTCGATCTTGTCATGGGCAGAAGGAAAGACATAACGACTGAGATGGACAAGATTGAGCTCCGTCGTAGAACAAGCAAGATATCGGACACGGAGTATCGTGGCGCTCGAGTGGCCCAAATCCGACAGCTGGCAGAGCTCAGAACACTTGAAACAGACATCAAGAATCGTCTGGGTGAGCTTCTGGAGATCATTCGCAAGTAGTGATTGGGTCCACAGAAAGTCGAGAGGAGCAGCGGAATCGAGATTCCGACGACCAACTCACAATTCGCTTTGGTGGACTTGAGCGCAAGTCTGCGCATTCAACGGGCCGAGCTGGACACATCACCAACCGAACCATTAATATCCTATTTCACCACGGTCCCGCCAGAAATCGGAGGAAGACAAACCGTGTCAAGTTCTGGATTCAATCCATGGGAGGCTGTTTTGACCCAACTGCGGACTGCTGCTGAGGCCATCAAGCTGGATGGAAACATACTCAAGATACTTGAGAAGCCGGACAAGATACTAATAACGTACTTCCCCGTTATCATGGACGATGGACACCTTGAGATGTTCGAGGGGTACAGAGTGCAGCATTCGCACCATCGAGGACCATGCAAGGGTGGAATCCGATATTCGCCCGACCTGAGCCTCGACGAAGTGAAAGCCTTGGCTGCACTAATGACATGGAAGACCGCTGTCGTGAATATCCCTTTTGGCGGCGCCAAAGGAGGAGTTGTGTGTGATCCGTGGAAGCTTAGTCTTGGAGAGCTCAAGCGGATGACACGGAGATTCACTTACAGCCTGATCAACATGATTGGCCCAGAGTCCGACATACCTGCACCTGACGTAAACACAAACTCTGAGGTTATGTCGTGGATGCTTGATACATACTCTATGATTACCGGCCACACTGAGCTCAGTGTTGTGACGGGCAAGCCAGTGGAAATCGGCGGTAGTATCGGCAGAACGGAAGCGACAGGAAGAGGGCTGTTCTATGTGATGGAGGAGGCTTTGAAACAGAGAGGTCGAAGCACGAGAGGAATGCAGGTTGCTGTGCAGGGCTTTGGCAACGTAGGCAGTTACTTCTGCCGATTCGCTCATCAGGCAGGCTACAAGGTGGTAGCTGTTACCGACGCCTTTGGCGGAGTCTTCAGCCCGAACGGGCTTGATATCCCGAAGCTCATCGAGTATTCCTCGAAACATCCTAAGAGATCAGTTGCGGGCTTCCCGGATGCAGACACCATGACTAACGAGGAGCTCTTCGGACTCGATGTGGATGTTCTCGCCCCCTGTGCCATGGGCGATGCCATCAACGAGAGGAATGCGGATTCTGTGAAGGCCTCACTAGTAGTTGAAGGAGCGAACGGCCCGACCACTCCGGAAGCTGATGCAATTCTGTCAGAAGAAGGAATAACAGTAGTCCCAGACATTCTTGCCAACGCTGGCGGTGTGACAGTTTCCTACTTTGAGTGGGTTCAGGGACTACAGCACTTCTTCTGGAGCGATCAACAGGTCAATCAGGCGCTCCGCGATATCCTTGTCAGAGCCTTCAACGAGGTCAACAAGACGGCAACGGATTTCAACATCAGGAATCTCCGAACTGCTGCCCTCGCATTGGCTGTGGGACGGGTAGCAAAGGCAATAGAACTGAGGGGCATATTCCCATAGTCACTCATGTGTCAGTGGCTCGACTACTGCAGAATCTCTATGCGATGAATCTGGCTGGCCTGTGCACAACAGCACTGTCGGTGCCATTTGGATGCTGATTGGCGCCTCCTAGTGAATGCACGAAGCGGTCAGATTCATCCTTCCTGTGAGAGGCATGGCAAGCCTGTACCAGCTGGTACCGCGGATTGTCAGGAAAGACTGGTGGACCATCCGAATGGATGGTCCCAGAAGAATTCTACGGAAATAGACCACGTAGTTGCATGACTGAGGCGATTCTGCCAACAGCGAGCATGAACGCCGCAGTCCTCATATGGACGGTTTCTTTCTTAGAGAGCTCATAGACTTCCCGGAATGCTTTCATGATCCGTGCCTCGAGTTTGGCATTCACCTCTTGCTCAGTCCAGTACTCTCGTCTAAGGTTCTGAAGCCACTCGAAGTAAGAAACTGTCACACCGCCAGCGTTGGCAAGAATGTCGGGGACAACGAAAGTGCCAGCTTCGAAGAGAATGTCGTCGGCTTCAGGTGTCGTAGGACCATTTGCCCCTTCTACAACTATCTTCGCATTCACTGAAGAAGCATTGGCTGCCGTTATCTCGTTCTCCAGAGCGCAGGGAAACAGGAAGTCAACGTCGAGTTCGACCACCTTGTCAATTGGTATTTGTCTGGCTCCGGGGTAGCCTTTCACAGACCCGGTTCGTGCCTTGAAGTCACCGACCTTTCGAGCATCGAGTCCATCGGGATTGTAGATTGCGCCTTGAGAGTCACTACACGCAACGATTCTCATGCGAAGATCTGCTGCCAGCCAAGCTGAGTTGTAGCCGACATTTCCGTACCCGGTCACTGCAACAGTGGAGCCCTCCAGTTTTGTACCTGTTACCTTGGCCGCCTCTCTGGCACATATGACCACACCCCTCGATGTGGCCTCGTTCCGACCCAGGGACCCACCAAGTGCAATCGGTTTACCTGTCACAACTCCGGGCTCCGCAATCCCTGCTATTGCGCCATAGGTATCCATTATCCACGCCATTGTCTGAGGGTTTGTGTTGACGTCGGGAGCCGGAATGTCCCTCAATGGGCCAATAATGGAACTGATCTCTGATGTGAACCTGCGGGTCAGCCTTTCGAGCTCGGCACTGCTCATCTCTTTGGGATTACAGACAATCCCACCCTTGGCACCGCCGTATGGTATGTCCACGACTGCCGTCTTCATAGACATCCATGTGGCAAGTGCCTTGACCTCATCAAGATTCACCTGAGGACCATAGCGAATACCTCCCTTGAAGGGGCCACGCGCGTCGTTGTGCTGGACTCTATAACCGCGAAACACGCGCAGCTGACCATTGTCCATTCTTATTGGAACTGACACCTCCAAGACACGCTTAGGCTGTTTGATGATTTCGATGATGCCAGGGTCGATTTTCATCCGCTTCGCAACGATGTCAATCTGATGCTGAGCGATTTCGAATGGGTTGTTCGTTGTACTACGATGTGTTTCCTCTTCCAACTTCGCGTTCCTCCATTGGAACATGCTCTGGAAAGGCATTCGCGCGTTGATGCTCCGACTATTAAACACTGACGGTCGTCTGACAACTGTGGATAAAACGACTCACTCTTTTTGTGAAGTTATGCCATCGCGTGACGGATAAGGGTCTGAATGTGTCGTTCCTGACAAAACCCTATGTACTGAATTGCCACAGTGGTGTAGCTTGGGAACACAACCAAGTCAACACAGTTCGTGGCCCATCTTGGCTTCATGGCAGCACGACTCATCTCAGCTCTGCTTCCTGTCTTGCCAAGAGGTAGAACTGGAACCTGCCCCTCACACATAGTTGGCTTGCTGTATATCTAGCGGGCCGGTTTTAGCAGCTCCCTAAGCTTCCTACCCTTGTACATCTCCATTCTCTTGCGAACGAACATCAAAGCGACTATCCTGTGACTGAAGAGGATGGTCATGCGAGGGGTGAGGTATGTAACATTGGCACCTCCGAAGGCGCTAGGGAATCTTTCTCTGTAGCCATCGTCCCATTTCAGATAGTCGCCAATACTGTAGTGGTTGCCAAGCAGAAGGAGATTGTACCTGCCTTGCACTGTCCTAAAAGCAACAGGAACATGCGGGTCGACCATGATATCGCGCATGATCTTTTCCGATTGTTTCTTTACTTCGACCAATGAGAGGGTCAGCATGCAATCTGGAGGAACGAAGTAACTGGGGAAGCTGCAAACCGGGCGAGCGATGTACCCTTCGTCCATCAGCGAGGCAATCCGCTTTTCAACCGTCTTTCGATGCAAGCCGGTCTTCTTACATAGATGAGCCTCATTGATCTTGAGGCCAACTCCCGAACATAGACAATTCAGTATCTTGAAGTCTAGATCATTGAGCATGAACCCGCCGTTATTGTTAGTACCGTTTATTCGAGCCTTTTCAATCATGAGAGCCAATCCAGAAGACGGTTCGTGCTTGATCGTTAGCTCGTTTGAGTGGTAGAATGAACTCGAAAGAAATGATGTAAGTTCCTCAGGGATATTGTACTCTGTCCTCATGACTGACGGAAGTGATTCTCTCCAGCGGAGATAGCTTGTCAGGTTCTCATGGTATAGGAAGAGCAGGGTGTTGAAATCAGACTGTCTGGTTCGGAAGGCTGCGAATATGTATGGGTCTTCTCTTATCCACTTCTCGAACCGGACGTCATCTGGAGCCTCGAGATAAAGAATCACGAACAGCGGATAGACCTTGCCCAATCCGACGAATGGAACGTATGGAGTATCCAGAATCCCATTGTCAATTATGGCCTTGACTCTGCCCATAATCGTGTGCCTGTGATGACCCAGTTCGCGAGAGAGCTCGCTAAGGTTTACACGTACAGCATCCCCGGACAACAACTCCTCTAGGATTACTAGATTGTTCTTGTCAGCTAGAAGATCTGGCACGCGACGGATGCCTCCGTGACATAATTAATACTTTCGCGTAGATGCAATGCCGGAAATGTCAGAAGACCGGCGGCGCTGCTGGGTGATATTCTTTACACATAGAATCTGGGGGAATGGTACGCAAGTGCACTCTCTGTGGCCCGATTGTACGCTTTCTGACACCACGGCTTGTCTGTGGGTCCGCCGGCCTTAAGTGTATTCCACTTGCCCGAAAAATCACAAGCTCTTGTAAACAACCCAAAGGAGCTAGAGAACATGGCAACATTGAAAGATGCATCGACAGAAGTCCAATCGCAGCAGCTGGCTATGCTCGAGCGCATGCTCGAGGATGTTAACATTGCTGCTTTCAGTGACAAATGGGGCCCTGAGAAGGTCATTCGTGTCTATGACCCACAACTCGGGATGGAAGGAATCCTTATCATAGACAACACCGCCCTAGGTCCCGGTAAGGGCGGATTCAGAATCAGAGCAGGCCTCACTCCACTTGAGGTGTTTGGTCTGGCCAGAACCATGACGTGGAAGTGCGCGCTTGCCAATCTTCCTTTCGGGGGAGCGAAGGGAGGAATAAGTGCAGATCCCTATTCGATCGATAAGCAATCATACGTCAGAGCATTCGCGAAAGCGGTTTCGGCTCATGTACCAAACGAGTGGGTTTCTGCACCGGACATGAATGTCGGTGAGGAAGAAATCGCCGCCTTCGTTGAAGTGATTGGTGACAGGAAGGCCGCCACAGGAAAACCAGAGAGAATGGGAGGAATACCGCACGAGCTCGGAACGACTGGATTCGGACTTGGAGTCACCATAGAAACAACCCTGAGCATGCTATCCGAATTCGTGCCAATCAAAGACACAGTTGATGGTCTAACCGTCGCAGTCCATGGATTCGGAAATGTCGGGTCAGAGGTTGCTAAGTATCTCTCCCGAAAGGGTGCGAAAATCGTGGCTATAGGAGACTATTGGGGAGGAGCTTACAACTCAAAGGGCATTGACATTGATCAGGCAATGAAACATGCTTACGCAACCGATGATGCGCACTCCTGCAAGCACTGCAAAGGGGCCAAAGAGATTGGCAGGGACGATGTCCTCGAAGTGGAATGTGATGTACTGATACCAGCAGCAGTCGGAAACGTCATCACAGAGCGGAACGCGTCCAAGGTGAAGGCCGGACTCATTGTCGAAGGTGCAAACAACCCGACAACATCAGCAGGCGAAGAGATACTCTTCAAGAGGGGAATCCTGGTGCTCCCGGACATGCTGGCTAACGCGGGAGGTGTGATAGGCTCCTACGCTGAGTATCTTGGCAAGAATATCGATGAGGCATTTGCAATGATTGATGCCAAGATTAGGGAGAACACAAAGCTAGTCCTGAGCAGCTCGATTAGCGGTGATGTCGTGATGCTTCCGAGGGCTGTCGCATTGATGATTGCCAAGGAGAGGGTCCTGAAGGCAACCGAGCGACGCATGAACAAGGGGAGTCATTGAGCAAGAACAAGACGAGGTGAAAAAATGGAAAAGAAGATGACTGTTGTGCTTCAAGCGCTAGATATGGCCAAGGGCTCTTGTCCACTGGGTTTCATTTCGCTGCACACAAACATAGCTGAGCCACTGCCGATTCTCGAGGCTCTCGAGAAGGCAGGGCTAGCTCGACGTGTCGAGTCTAGAGAGTGGTCGTTGGCTGCTGGCCCGCGATTCGAGATCACCGAAAAGGCTCGCAAGCAGTTGAGAGAGATGGAGTCGGCCAGCCCTAAGGTTTCACTCAGCGTTGTTGAAGAGGCTCTAACTCATCATTGAGCAGCCGAACGTGTCGATAGAACTTAGAACAGTGAGTGCCCCGAGGACGCTCGAATTCCCTGCGACAGCCGCTTCCTGAGTGCGCCCAAGTCGCGAGGAATACCGGCGTCCTCCACATTATTCTCTCCAGCATACCGGGTGTGTTCTTGTTTCCAGTGCAAAGCCATGTGAGCCGCAGGAAGATTTGCTGACAATCATGCTTTTTCTCTGGCATTAGCAGGAACGGAAAGAATCCCTCAATGAGTCATTCTGATTGTGATTTTCGCGACCGTTGCTGTTGCCCTTCCTTCCAAGGTCTGAGAAGAGCAGCGATAAGATGCCCTGAGTGATTCCAAAATGCGCAACGTCAGATTGGCTGGACCCGTTGCGTGCAATGAATGTCAGCGAGTAGGGCTGATGAATCAATGACAATGGGAACAGTCATTAGCAACTGAAGATGGAGAAAGCGTGGGTTTCGATATTATGCCAGTGTTCGAGCAGGAGTGGATCTCTCCGATTCTCGAGGTATACAAGAAGAGGAAGATTGAGGACCCTCTCACCGTCATCCTTGGGCTCAATCCCATCGGTCAAGTCCTATGCAGACGCCTGTATGAAGAGATTCATTTCGAAACCGTCTTGGTGTTCAATTCCCCACAGTTCACAACATGGAACCGCTATCCGGCTGACGTCAGGCCGCCAGTCGTCCCTGTGCATGGAATGATATCTAATGATCTCATGATGGTCTTCGGCGACGTTGTGATCAAAGACTACGAGTGGCTTGCTGATATGCTGTTCTACCTGCGTGGCTGCGTGCCAATCAATCACACAATTGCCTTCATGACTCATGACGGTCCCACTTGTGGATTGGCGCTCTCTAGGAAGGGGGAGAGACTGCTCAAACGTATGGAGGTTTCAGCAGGGAGACCTAACTTCTATGATGGGCTTACTGGACCCTTGATTAGTGTGGGAGATGTCGCGGACATTGATCCAGTCGTCATATTCCTAGAAGAGGAGCCGGAAACAGAAGTGATCCTCCAGGTGGATGAGATAGTCGTGACTCAGGCTGATCTTGACAAAGCCAGGCTGCTGCTCTCAAAAGGACTGGACTTGAAAATTCCAACACTGTAGGTCCGATGCCCAACACTCGATAGCGTAGACATGTCGCTGGAATCGGAATCTTATTCCACAGGGTTGCCATCTTCGGCCCGACCATAGCCGACACGTTCTCTTTCCTTTGGCGAAGACAAGCCCATCCCAGGAAGGGCGTGGGCCATTCTCGCGTCACACTGCGGACACACCAGTGCCCTCGTTTCACCCAGCCCGACTATTCTGCCGCATGAAATGCATGTCCAGAGCCCTCCCTGGTACAGTTTGGTCTTGCGAAAAACAGACCGGGCCATTGGAACCAAAGACTCGGGGCAGTTTCTTGCCACGCCGTGAATTCCATCCTTGGACCACTCACATACTAGAGACACTAGAGTTGTGAGCAGCTCTATTATCCTAGTTGTGTCCTCATCCACTTCCAACGATACTCCGTCAGCAATGTTACGAGGTGCATCGGGAATCGCTGACAGAAGTTCGAGGAAAGCGAAGAAGGCTGGAGGTGGCAGAGCGTCTTTGCCCTTCGACTCCATCATGCGCGCAAGGACTGCAGACATCATGAGAGTACGTGAGTAGTTCCTCTGCAGGATACCCAAGGCCTCGTCTGCAATCGACTTGGGGTTCAGCTTGTATCCGTCAGGATCCAGGCCGACCTCCCGTGCTATCGAATCCACAGAGTGGACAAAGCTCTCTCCTCTTCTCATCTCTTTGTTCACACGCAGAGCCAATTGCCTGTAGTCTAGGCCCGAGTCATTTGCGAGCTTTCGGAGCAAGTCACGAGCAGTAACACTCAATGGACACACGTACCTGCGGCGGCATGTGCTCTAGCGACAGGAGTCACTTTAGGTTGTCGTATGGGAAGAGTGCACTGACCGGGAATCGCAGCGGGCCATCTAGTCCAACCGAAGGACACACCCAGTTGTGGGGCAACTCTCATAAAGGGGGATGTCGCGCGAGTAAGTCAGTATGAAGAAGTACGACGTAGTTCTTGCCAGCGGGGCTGACCATCTGAGAACGAGATTCGAGAAGCTCGGATATCGTGTGTTCGGCTGTGGAATGAACTACGACGGGCGCCACATGTTCCCGAATGCAGACATATACGCCCGAATACCTGATGTGACCCAGATGTCGGACCGGAGAGTCGTGGTTATCCAGAGCTGCACTGGTTCAAGTCCTGTTGAGAAAGAGGTGTTCACAACCTCTGATCGCCTAGTTGAGCTACTGCTGATGCTGGACAGTCTGACTCACCCCGTGGAAGTGGAGGAAATGGCCCACAAGGAATACAGGACGAGGTCCATTCCTCCGCCCTCACATGTGGAAGTCGTGCTGACATTCCAGCCATTTGCTCTGCAGGACAAGGCATTCAAGACAGGAGAAGCGGTTTCCTGCAGGTGGGCCGCAAACCAGATAGCAGGTGCCTGCAACAAGGTGTGGGTAGTGAATCCTCACGCACCGGATAGCTTGGATTGGGTCAAGGCCCTAGACGGCAAAGGCCTCTACGAAGAGATAGACATAACACACGACCTTGTGAAGTTCGGAGCAGCAAAGTTTGACTTTCATGACTATACTGTCATCACCCCTGATGAAGGCGGCCAAGAGCGATTCGCTGTCGAGGGGTTCGGAAAACACCGTCGCGACTCCTATACCGTGGAGCTTGAGGGGGAGGTTGGGGTCAAAGGCAAGAACGTCATAGTCCTAGATGACTTGACAAAGAGCGGAAGTACTCTGCTGAAAGCATCCGAGAAGATCTATGCCCAAGGGGCCTCAGATGTTGGACTCGCGGTTGTTCATGTAATGCCGCTTCTTGAGAAGGGTGAACAACTGCTTGAGAACCTTGTCGAAAAGAGCAAGGGAAGGATTGTGACGTCCAATACAATCAGAACTCGGACTTTCTGTGATTGCAGGCCAGACAGCACATACAACGTGGTCGATTCACTGGTCAAGGTTCTCTGATTCGTGTGAGAAGGCACTCGCCTGTCGGCAACAATAAATAACCAGCTGCGCCAAGACGCATCATTGACCAAGCACCTCTCCAGATTGGGTGAATGTGGTGGTCTAAATGGTCCGACAGATAGGGATGTGTTACCTTGGCTCAAGGTCCGCAGCAGACCTTACGCCTGAACCAGCCAGAGTTGCCCTTGTCATTGCTTTCATGCTCGCAGAGTCGCATGGGGGAGGGAGTAAGATCTCAATCCTCGCTCCTGTTTCAATCCCCTACTGGTTGGTCCAGGTGTCGGCTAGGGAGTCCATTCTCCTTTCCGGAGTGACAGATCGGACGCAGAGCATTGAGTTCACTGACAACACTGCACTGAACACTGTCAGGAAGATACTCAGCAGCGAAACAGCTGAAGCGAAGAACATACCAGATGTGGTAGAGCGGGTGTTGGCGGCTCTGGGCAGTGTTGAGAGGAAGAAGCAATACGTCAAGCACATCGAACAGGCAGGCTCCTTGGCACGTATCGGTAGATGGATGCAAGAAACAGAGATGACGGCGAAGCCTCGCAGACTTGATCTCAAACTTGATTCTCAGGGGGCACTCGCTATCAGTGAGCAGTTCAGGCAGCTGAAAGACACAGCGGAGAGGCGGCTCGCCACCATGGAAGAGATTCAGAAGCTGATGAAGGAGAAGGTTGGTGCTCAAGCGGGCACTCTCGCAAGCATTGTCAAGAGAGACCGGGAGCGCAAGAAGAAACAGTCTCAGTCTTTGGAGGAGATTGCAGAACTCGAAACATCTGAGATTTCAGATAAGACAAGAGACATCCTGCAGGCCCTTGAGGAGAAGCACAGGATGGAACTCCGGGCCCTCACGGCCGAGTTCGCAAGAACGAGTTCGTCGCTTGAACAGTTCTTCAGCCAGGTTCTTGAAAGCATACGACAATCAAGGATAGTGATTGGTCAGAAGGCAGAAAACGTCGTTGGCGCGGTCGAGGAGTTCAGGAAGCTGGCAAGCCTCCTCGCTCAGAATGTGCCAAAGTATGCGGACTCATTGCGTGGACTGGAGGAGAAGGCTCAGGACATGCTCAACCGCTCAAGACAACTCGCAGAGGCCCTGAAAGAGCAGAAAGTCAAGGCCACACAGTCTCATGATGCTCTGATAAGGGAGCACAGACATCGTATTGTCGACTTTGACCTCGAAAGGAATCAAAGCGAAAACGAATCCGAGGAACTGCTAGATCGCGTGAAGACTTCCGTCGCAAGGATTGAAACAGCCTTGGAACAGAGAGTGCAGGAACTAAGAGCAGAGCTCCGTCAGCTCTCGACATTCGCATTCGAGAGCAGCCTTGTCAGGGGAGCAGCGCCACTGACACTGGTCGACATCAACACATATGTGGCATTGTACCAAAACGGGGACCTGAGAGTGTTCGGCCCGAACATCCTGCCATCCGACAGGTTTGGCATCCCATTCACAGAGTTGCCTGTTGAGCCCGCTTTAGATGACTACTTGCAGAAGGTAATTGTGGATCTCTCTGAAGCGAGTACTGAGTTCAAGAACGGTCTGAGGAGGGCACTCAACGAGTGCAACCTGCTTGGAGATGCCAAGGCGCGGGAAGAACTTGCAGACGGTCTGCAACAGCTACAGGCTAGGCAGCTGCTGAAGGAAGGAGTGGCAGAAGCTGTGTCAGCAGCTTGGAACAGGCAAGCTGGCAGATGATCCGAGTCCGATTCGGCTATGGTCACCGGAACCGATTTCAACTCCAGTTGCGGCACGAGGCTGAGTTGAACTCACTGGGCTTCTGACTGGCCTTTTGAAGTGGCCACCCAAGTCTTCGCGGTGAACCTCTCCACAAGGCCTCTCTTCTCGAGCTCCAGCAGAGCCTGGGTCACTTGATTCTGATCGCAGGGGAATCGATGGGAAACGAGCACTCTCGTTATCGCAGACGGCCTGTGGCTGTCTTTGCTAACCAGAGTGAGAACTCTCTGCTGAATGTCTGTCAGATCGGTGCTCATGGTCGTCACTCAAGCCCGACCCCGGTCTGATTCTTTTAAGGGTGTCGGAGTGGAAGCATGTGCTAGGAGGGGAGAATCGCAGCGGCATGGTCAGATTGATGGGATGCATCTTTCCAAGTGCTTTGGTGAGCATGCTGCGAAATCCTTTTTATCAGACCTCATGACGCCGACAAGGGTGGATGCCCCGATGACCCAAGAAAGAGAGTATCACATATCGATTGCACCTGGAGAGATGCCGCCCTCAGTGCTGCTACCGGGAGACCCTGATAGGGCCCGACTGATTGCAGAGAAGTTCTTCAAGAAGCCAACGGAAGTCGCGCACAAGAGAGAGTACTGGAGCTTTAGAGGTGAGTACGAAGGAGTACCTGTGGGTGTCTGCTCGACGGGCATAGGATGCCCTTCTGCGGCAATCGCCCTCGAAGAGCTCATCAGAGTTGGTTGCAGGACATTCATACGAGTCGGGACTGCTGGCGCAATCGATCCGTCATTGAACGCTGGTGACCTCGTGATATTCACAGGGGTTGTGAGAGACGACGGCACATCCAGGCAATACGTCCCCATTGAGTTCCCGGCAGTGGCCGATCCCGGGCTGGTGATGGCGCTCAGCGATTCGGCCGGAAGAAGAGGGGCAAGATATCGAACGGGTATCGGTCATACCAAGGATGCATTCTACAGCGAGCACCCGGGACTGGTTGCTGACCCGGACCAGATGAAAGGCCGATGGGATATGCTACGCCGGGCAAACGTCATAGCGACAGAGATGGAGTCTGCCGCACTTTTCGTCATAGGGCAGCTGAGAGGTGTCAGGGTAGGCTCTATCTGCGTTATAGTTGGCGAGCCAATAGACAAGGAGTCCAGAATCACCGGAAAACCTCGCATAGATGAGCTCACGTACATCGCTCTTGATGCTCTCAAGAAGGTTGGAACAGGCCCGAAATGAGCTTGTCAACGCGGTGGCTAGATGCCGCCAAACCACACTCTCTTCTGCGCAGCCATGAGTAGGGCGTCGGCAGTCTTCTTGTCTACACCTATCATGGTGGCCAGCTGATCCGGACCAGTTCCGACAAGGTCCTCCACAGTGGCAATGCCTGCACCTATGACGCCTTTTATGATCCCATCAGGTGCACCAATCTCTGTCAGTAGATCCCTCAACTTCGTCACACTCTTCTCATCGGCCACCGGCGCCGCAACACCCGGCATCTCAGCCTCAATCGATTCTTCCTCGGTATCAGGCTTCGGTTCGACAGGTACTGGTTTGGCAGGTTCCGCTGCAGATGTCTTCCTTCTTATGAAGGACGGGCGCAGGATAAGAACCCCCAGCAATGGAAGCACGATGAATGCAGGAATCAGCAGCACAGAGTCGATTCGGCCACCGATGATACTACCTCCCGGTCCGAGAAACGGCAGACCTTCGACTCCAGCAAGCAACACTTGAAGCCACGAGTCGCCAGACAGTTCTGTGGCAAGTGCAAACCAGAATGGCGTGAACAGAGCTAGGCCGCCAATCTCGAACAGGAACGCTTCCTTGAGAATGCTCCGACGTGCAAAGTACAGAATCAAAAGCGGAGCTATTAAGATCACGACGGACACGACAACCCAGATCATGAAGATATCCCAAATCGCCACCAACACATCAGGGTCGGTTTCACCCACTCCCATCAGTTTGATGAAAGCACTTACCATGAAAACAATCCCAGGCAAAAGAGCACCGTAGAGAACTCCTAGTGCGTACCTCAAGTAGTTACACCTCAACCTCTCTGGGGTTGGCTAGTGTCGGTCCACGGACTTAAAGACATTGCGAGAAAAGTGGCCCCGATTCTCCAGACCATCGATGGATGTCCGCGAAGAGGCGCCAGAAAAATAGCAGGTTCGCTTCGTGGTTGCTTGAGGGGGAAGATGTGTGCATTCTCTGTAGGGAGAACTCGTCGCTGCAGGACGAGAAACGCTTGATTGGCGCCTCCTCGACAGGACTGTATGTAGAAACTGGAACACAAATATAGACTTTGTGATATATTCGCGACAATTCGGGCACCGTATTGCGAATCCCGCAGTATCCTCAGCTAGGTCAAGGCGCTAATCGTAACCTTAAATATCGTTCATGACGAGTGGTTTCCACAGAAGAAAGGCACGGGAGTGGGCCTGTTTATCACATGATCTCGCTCTTCACTTCCTCCTTCCAGCCGCGTTCTTTCACCCCCGTGCCTTTACGACCCCCCAGTTCTCGGTTGACAGGCCCGCTGATCTGCTGTATTGTTGTTCGCACCTGCAAGCAGTGTCAACCAACTGATGAGTAAATACAGATTACACTTATCTATGAAATATGCGATAATATTAGCTGTCTGGGGACCTGTGTTCCACTCACGACTCTCTCCTCCTAAGCGAACACGAGTATGCTCTGGAAAATCTCCTCCTTTCTCGAAGGTCCCCACTCACTCATTCTCGTGAGAGAGAGTGCGGCATGATTATGAATACAACTTCGCAACTGAATCGACCTGTTGCTTGACTTCGGCCTCTAGAGCCGAAACCAGCAGCAAGTTTTAAAGGCTCATCCAGACGGGCAGCACCAGGAGCCAGACATGTCAGTAGCAAGGAAAGTGGTTGACAGCACATTTCAGAGAGTCTTAAGCCACATCGGTGAGATTGTGAGGTCTATCATCCTCCTGATCATCATCTGTATTCCGCTTGCCTATGCCGTGCCGATGTGGATTCAGCACGTTGCGTTTGGCGTACCCTTCTCGAGCCTTATCATTGACCCAGTGGCATGGTTTGGGACCAATGGTGCTGTCCTCGTGATCTTGTTGCTTGCGGCCGTAAGCCTGGTTTTAGGATACGCATACGTTTCAAAGATGGCCCCGAAGCCAGAGGTAACCCCGTCAGCCAAGAAGACAGCTCCTGAAGAAGAAGGAGCCGAGGAAGAGGAGCCAGAGATCGAAGCTGAAACCGTCGCCGAAGAAGCAGAAGAAGTGGGCGAAGTAGAGGCTCCTTCGGAAGAGGCAGGCGAGGACGACACAGACACTTCCGACTCGGAGAGCTGATATATCGCTACGGGTCGTCCACGTTCCGAACTGGAATCGAACCTTGAGCAATCGATCTCCGCGACACTTCTGCCACTGCTTTGCCTTTGTGCTTCATGACAACCCGATGTGCCAAAGTACACCTTCATGCACTCGAAAGGTCGCGCTTAAGGAAAAGTCGCACAACCTCCAGTGCCAAGTCCTTGGATGAGGCAGCAACGAAGGCCATTCTCTGCTGCATGTCTATCGGGAGCCTGAGTCTTTTGCCAAGCATGTCGACAACATAGCCTTGGCCCTCTACCACCATGTGGGTTCCAGACACATGGACTATAGGTAGTACTCTCCGAAGGTCAGCCATCGCATCCAAGGCGCCAGTTGCGGTCCAGCAGAGATCGAGCAGGTTGCTGCCACTCCTGCGTATATCCTTCGCTGAAGATATCACCCTCCGTGAGCCCGATGCGAAGTCGTCATGCCATGGAGCTTTTGTGTCGTAGGAAATGACTGCCTGTGCAAGAGGCTTCGGAGTTGCCACTCTGGCCGGCTTGCCGTTCCTCTGGAGACCCTTTCCTCTCTGTGCAACATAGGTCTCGTTCGTGAAATATGACTCGATAACACTGATCTCAATGTTGTCTGTGGTCATTCTTTCGGAAAATGGCACTACGGAGATACCGCCAGAACACAAGGGTATGCCGCGCTCAAGATTGGCAGAACCGTCGACAGGGTCTACAATCGCGAGGTATTCTGGTTGTCTGCCCGAGTCAATCAGGCCGCGTTCCTCGGTCACAATCATGAATGACGTGCCTGATTCATCCAGCACTCTGACAATCTCATCTTCAGACACTCTGTCTGCTAACAGTGTCTGGTCACCAAAAGGGTTCATTGTCCCGGTGGTTTCCGACCTGCGAGACAGGTTGTCGACGACCGCTCTGCGTGCCGACAGCAGTGCATTCTTCAGGATTCGGACGAGTGTCAATCTGATACCTCCGGTGCTCTGCGTGCGCTGTGGCGTTGTCAGCCACTCAGCGAAGCTCAAATCCTTTAAATGTGTCAGGGTAGGAGTTCATTCGATAAGGGCAATACCGGTGAAGATGATGGGCTTCCTAAGCGGTAAGAAGAAAGTCGATGCCGAACGGGGAATCCTCGAGATCAAGGGCACCATGAATGCAATGACGCTGAGGATTCGAAGACTTGAGACACGGATGGGTGAAGAGAGGAAATCCGCAAAGGAGGCGATGGCGGAGGGCGACAGGTCAGCGGCGAGATCGCACCTTTCGATTGTGACTGACCTAGAAACCAGAAGAGGAAGATACCACCAGCAATACCTCACTTTGGAGACCGCGCTCCTGAACATCGAGGAAGCGAAGGACCAGACAGAGGTTCTGAGAGCATTCAAGACAGCCAACAATGCTTTGACACAAGCGAGGGCTATGCTCAGCCCTGTTGAAATCCAGGCACAGCTGGAAAGGCTGTCTCAGTCATTTGAGCAGATCTCAATCGCCGGCGAACTCCTGTCAGAGGATCTATCAACGACAGGCAGCACTGTTGAGATGGACGAGAAGGTCGAACGCGAACTGCAGGCTATGGAGGCTGAGATACTGCTTGAGAAGGAGGGAGTGCTTCCACCTCTTCGGGCAGAGAGAGGAAAACAGCCGGCCGCAAAGAAGACTCCCGAGGAAAAGCGCGTTGACGAGATGCTGGCTGACCTTGAGAGAGAGGCTAAGGAAGAGAGGGAAAAAGAGGCTCAAGGATAGCCGATGCGGCTCTGCGACTCCTTCGCTGGTGCATTCATGAAGATCAGGCTAGTGGTTTTTGACGTCGACGGTACGTTGACCCGCCACAACAGCATATGGTGGCGCCTTCACGAAGTCTTCGGAACTGAGAAGAAGGGCAAGGCCTTCTTTGACCAGTTCTTCGCAGGAGAGATCACATACGACCAGTGGGCGCACTACGATGCGGCCCTGTGGTCTGGGAAATCTCTGAAGGAAGTCATGAGGGTGGTTCGTGAAACAGAACTGGTCCCTGGAGCCATAGAAACAGTCCGAGCATTGAAGAACGCTGGGATATCAGTCGCAATCCTGTCGGGAGGAGTGGACCTGCTCGCAGATGATGTTGCTAAGCGTGTTGGGATCGACTACGTCCTGACTAACAAGCTTCAGCATTCAAGAGGACGGCTGACCGGTGAGGTCGAAGTACATGTGGGATGGGGCGAGAAAGTGCAAGAGATCTCCCAGATAGTCGATCACTTCGGTGTTACCCTTGATGAAACGGCATTCATTGGTGACGGTCGGAACGATGTGAGCGTCTTCAAGTGCGTGGCTCTCTCCATTGCTTTCAGACCAGAACACAGGGAAGTTGCAGAGGCGGCTCATGTGGCCGTTCAGGAAGACGACCTCAGGGGAATCCTTCCATTCATCTTGGGGAAGTACCCCGTGTGAATAGGTTCGTCGCATAGACCTGCATTAGAAGCATAGAAACCGCTTCGAAGATACCGAGCCTATTATTATCAGTGATGGGGCGCTTCATGAACCACCGGCTCCTTCGGGGTCAGATTCGTACACTGATCCGTACCTTGAGATTGACTTAGGACAGACTTCCTGCGAGAGCTTTGCAGCAACTGCTCACAAGGATCTCGGCAAAGCACGTCATTAGGGTTCACTAGCCCGTCAAGGCTCTCCCGTTATGGCGATATCTGTTGCCTGAGCCAGTGTTCAGCATCACTACGGTTTCATCACGGTCGATGGCTGCTGATTGGACCAATTCCTTCAGACCGGCCAGACCAATGGCAGCCTCAGGGCAGATGTCGAGCCCTTCCATGCGCGCAGCCCCCAACTCCATGAGCCTAATCTCCTTGTCAGGGACTGACACTGCAGACCCGTGCGAAGACCGAATTGCGTCCAAGATGAGCTTCCCCGCAAAAGGCCGGGGCACCCTTAGTCCAAGTGCTTGAGTGTTGCATCCAGACCAAGGCTCAAGATCATCAGACCTGCCATGAATTGCTTCTACTATGGGCGCGCACCCCTCACTCTGAACCGCATACATGCGAGGTCTGCCAGACCCCACCAGTCCAATCTCCTCAAGCTCTTCCATCGCTTTCCAGATCCCGATGAGTGCTGTGCCGCCACCGGTGGGGCATATCACGGCATCCGGGACTCTCCATGCAAGCTGTTCGGAGATCTCGAAGCCTAGCGTCTTCTTTCCCTCAATACGATAGGGCTCCTTGGTGGTGGATAGGTCGGTCCAATCTCCACCCGAGGTCTTCATCTTCGCCGAACAGTCTGCGATGGTACCTTTCACCTCAGTCGTTTCTGCCCCGTACAGACTGCACTCGTCAAAGAAAGAAGACGGAGTGTCAGCAGGCATGAACACATGCGCCTTAACACCAGCAGCTGCGCAGTAGGCACTCATCGATACTGCTGCATTGCCTGCTGATGGCAGAGCAAATGACTGTGTTCCCAGTTCAACGTGTTTCGACACAGCAGCACAAAGCCCCCTGTCCTTGAACGAGGAGGTGGGGTTTCGCGATTCATCCTTTATCATTAGGCTCCTGAGTCCAAGCTCTGTCTGCAGCCTTCTAGTTCGTATCAAAGGCGTCCAACCCTCGCCTAGGCTGACAATGGAGGACTCGGAGTGGACCGGCAGCAGTTCCGAGTAACGCCACATGGTTGACACAGCGGATGGGAAACCCGCTGATGACACTAGTTCCCTAACATGCACCGTGTCGTATCTGGCGAACAAAGGTGAACCACAAGAACAGTATGACACAGTCTTGCTTTCTTGATACTTGCGTCCGCAAGCTGGACACTGGAGTCCTATGAAACACGAGGCCGATCGCATACTGCGACTTACAGCAAACCTCAGAGATATATGTGGTTGTCTTCTATTTCAGCTTGTCTAAGACCGAGTTGGTGTGCCCTTGACTGAGTTGGGAAGACCAGTAATGCCCTTCGCCGCTATTGTCGGAATGGAGAAGCTGAAACTGGCTCTCATGCTGAACGGAGTCAACCCCAAGATTGGGGGTGTGCTCATCTCAGGACCCAAAGGCACCGGTAAGACGACTGCGGTCAGGGCACTCGCGGATCTACTGCCAGACGTGGAAGCTGTGGAAGACTGCCGTTTCGGCTGTAACCCTTCAAGTGAGTCATTGTGTCCTGAGTGCAAGAAAAGCAGCGAACAAGGCGAGGAGCTCAAGAGCCTGAGAAGGAAGATGCGAGTAGTCAACCTTCCCTTGTCCACAACCGAAGACCGACTCATTGGTGCTCTCGATATAGAGCGAGTTCTGAAGGACGGCATTCAGGCGCTGAAACCGGGCATACTGGCTGAGGCGAATCAGAACATACTCTATGTGGATGAGGTGAATCTCCTTCCTGACCATCTGGTCGATGATCTGCTTGATGCGGCCGCCACGAAAGTGAACGTGATCGAAAGGGAGGGGGTTTCAGTCTCGCATCCCTCAGACTTCGTCTTGGTTGGCACCATGAACCCCGAGGAGGGTGAACTGCGACCGCAACTCCTTGACAGATTCCCCCTTCACGTTGAAGTTGGCACCGGGCTGTCTGTCGACCAGAGGATGGAACTCGTCAGAAGGAACCTCGCATTTGAGAGAGACCCCGCAGCATTCAGAGAACAGTGGGCTGAGGAACAATCCCTACTGAGGGGGAAGATTGTCACTGCTAGGGAACTTCTAGAGCATGTCGTTCTCCCTGAGGCCGGACTCAGAGCGATTGCGATGGCATGTGACGCGCTGGAGGTTGACGGCGTTAGGCCGGACATAATCATCAGCAAGACCTCCATCACCAATGCGGCCTTCGATGGGCGAAAGGAGGTTTCCTTGGACGACCTGAAGCTTGCAGCACAGCTCGCACTCAGTCATAGGACAAGGAGAGGCGGACTGCTCGAACCTCCATCGTCAGAGGAGATTGACCGGGCGATTACAAGAGCTGTAGACGTCACAAGGAAAGAAGACAAGCGGGCATCTCCGTCGGAGGCTCCTGCAGAGCCCGGGGAAAAACCGGAAAGGCGAGCCAAAGGAGTGTTCGGTCGACAAGCAGGAATGGCTAAGGCCGGCAGCGACGACGCAAAAAAAAAGATCCTCGGCACATAATGGCGCCACGAGGTAATCCCTTCAAGGGAACCATCTGCGCAATCATGTTGGTAGTGGCGACCACGTATTTTGCCTGGGTGTTCTTTAGTCCCGTCAACACTTATTTCGGACAACGGCCAGGCGTGCTTCCATCCCTGCCAGTCATTCTCGTAGACACATTGGTGTATGCGCCCATCATGTATCTGGTAGTCCGTAGATGGCTGAGGACTATGATGAGAAGGAAGGGAGGTCTCGCGGCAGGTATCGACTTTGTCGAGCCAGGAAACGCCAGACCTGAACCGGGAGATCAGTGGGGACGAGCAACGCGACCGTACAGCCCCATGACACCGTCTAGAATCACAGGGTCCAAGTCTGACATACGCAGTACGCCTGAAGGACTGGATATCGACTTCTACTCCACAATACCCGATTTCACAGCAGGCGAGGAACTCTTCGACCCTTCAGAACTGAGATCCAGAGCAACGAAACGAGCGTCCGTTGCATCGGGAGGTAGGCTGCGCATGCGTGTGAGTTCGAGAGCCATGGGTTCACTGAAGGCTTCCGAGAGCGCGCAGAGAGGCAGATTGCTACGTTCGAGAATACCGCGGGGTGAATGGTTCAGCCTTCACGTTCCGTCCACTCTTGTAGCAGCGTTGCTCAGGAGAGGCATGACCGGGGAAAAGCAGGGGACTCTAATCCAGCGGGGAGACCTGAGGGAGAAGGTGTTCTCCGGAAGAGCACCCCTGACGATCATCTTGGTCATCGATGTCAGCCTGTCGATGAAGGGCAGCATGAGCGAGGTTCGGAAGATAGTGAACAGGATAGAACAAGAAACACGGGGCTCCAGAGATCGGGCAGGGATAGTAGCTTTCAAAGACAGTGGCGCTGTCGAGGTTCAGGCGCCGACGTCAAACTGGAACAGAATCTACAGAGCGCTTGCTGGTCTTAGGATCTCAGGGTTGACACCATTAGCCCAGGCACTGATGAAAGCTCTGGATACGATAAAGCGAGAGAGGATGAGGAATAACAGCATCGAGCCCCTAGTAGTGCTCATATCAGACTTCGCCCCGAACATACCTCTGGCGCGGCCATTAGATGGAAGTGCGACCATATACTCACCTGTAGAAGACATGGTCAGAGCTGCCAGACTTCTTCGAAGAGAGAGAGTGCGACTAGTCGCCGTCAACGTTGACATACAGGAATCGACATGGTCAAGGTTTCTTAAGAGGCCCTATCACGAGGCTGTGGAGCTGGCCGCAATGCTCCGGGCAAGAAAGGAGGGCTTGGCTGATCCTGTGGAAGCCGTTCTGGCTGTTCCAGAGTTCCGCAAGTCCTTTGGTGCATACCTTGTTGCCAAAGTCGGTGGCGGGAAGGCATTCCTTTCAAGCGAACTCACCGCTAAGAGGTCAGTCTTGGGCACCTTTCTGAGTGCAACCAGCAGCCAGACGCGACACAAACCTGAAGATTTGCGCAAGGCCGAGTCATATATCGCACGGTAGTCACCAATTCCATATCCTTGGTGGGACTGACATCGCGATTGTTTTATCAGGATGGTAGAACACCCAGACAGAGGCGCACTCAGCCCGACACTTGCCTGGTGTCATAGTGAGTGAGGAGAGCCCAGAGCGGGTTTTCGATGAATCCACTTTTCATGCATCATGGCACAGGGCTGGTGCGCCCCTCGCAGAAGACCAAGTAAGGAGTCGCTTCAGTTGATACATGGTAAGCTCCCCTCAGACGTGCTAGAACGCCTGGTGTTCAATCACCTTGGCAAGACAGACCCGGACGTAATACTCGGACCCGGCACGGGCAGAGACGCCGCACTGTTGCGCGTTGGGGACATGGTCCTTGTCGCGTCCACTGATCCGATTACGGGCTCCATAGAGGACGTCGGCTGGCTCTCGGTACACGTGAACGCAAATGATGTGGCTACCTTTGGAGTGGCTCCGAGTTGGTTCTTCCTGTCAATCATGCTACCATCAGGCAGTCAGGCGTCATCCGTCGGACGCATAATGGAGCAGGTTGATGAAGCGGCGAGGTTTCTGAACGTATCTGTGGCAGGAGGACACACAGAGGTGACCCCGGGCATTGACAGACCAATCGTGGCGGGTTTCATGTTAGGCCTCGCGAAAGAGGGCGAGTATGTGATGCCGGCGGGGGGCCGAGCAGGTGACTCGATAATCCTTACAAAGACCATCGGTATTGAAGGCACTGCCATAGTTGCTGCTGAGGGAACTCCGCTGCTGGTGCAAAGACTCGGGCAGAAGGTCATCGACGACGGGCGTAGTCTTCGGAGCCAGATTAGTGTGGTCAGAGAAGGAGTGGCCGCATTTCAGAGCGGGTACGTGACAGCCATGCATGACCCCACCGAGGGAGGCGTGGCTGGTGGAGTCCATGAGCTATGTGACTCAAGCAATGTTGGGTGCGAAATACACTCCGATCTGCTTCCTGTCCACCCATCGACTGAAGCATTGTGCCAAGAACTCGGCATCAATGTCCTTGAGCTCATTAGCAGCGGGTGCATGTTGATTACCTGTAGCCCGGAACACGCTGTCGATGTCATAGGTGCGGTTCAGTCAACAGGAGTCAGTGCCACGGTGATCGGTGCCCTTGTACACGACCCGACTCGTCGCGTCCTAATCTCGCGGAATGGTTCAGAAGAGCTGCCTCGGCCACAGACCGACGCACTGTGGGATGCACTCAGAAAGATAAAGGACGCACGAAGTCACGCAAGAGGTCGGCCAAGGAGTCATTCACGCCCTCGACAGTGAACGGTGACAAAGAGACATTCCCGTTCACTAACACCTCATACGCGTCTGTGCCCGGCTTCGGCTTAATCTCAATGCCGCGAACCCAATAGTATGGACTGCCGTTAGGATCCACTCTGCGTTCAACCTCATTCACCATTCGGGCAGATGTGGGTTTCGTGATCACTAGTCTGGTGGTCTTCTTGATTTCATGGGGGAAGTTCAGGTTCAAGACATCTACCCCTTTAGGCATGCCGAGCTGAAGGACCAGATTGATGAGTCTGCATGTGAACCCACAGACATGCTGGCTGTCACTCTTGGAACCAGACGATGCAAACCACTCATCTGAATGGACCTCTTGCGAAACCGCAATCGCGGGAAATCCTCGAATGGCGGCCTCGATGGCCCCACAAACGGTGCCACTCGTCAGAATACTCTGATATCCGACGTTGGCACCAGAGTTGATGCCGGACACAAACATGTCGATATCCTTGGCGAAGTACTGGGCTATCACAACAGAGTCAGCCGGCATACCATCGTGGGCGATCAGGCTGTACCCATCCATCTTAGACTCGCGAGTGAACCGTATCGGACGATTGAAAGTAAGTGCCTTCCCTGTGGCACTACGTTGCCCATCGGGTACGACCACAATTAGATCCACTTGGCCCTTGAGCGAGTCTGCCAAGCTAAGCAGGCCTTGACTCAGGGGACCATCATCATTGATTAGGCAGACCTTGTGCAAGAATTAGCTCTCCGGCGAATGGTTGTCACCGGGCTCGATTACTCTGCTGATAAGAATGACGGACAGAAAAAGGAAAGGGAGGAGAGAAGCAGCCCTTGGTTGCCTCTCCACCCACCTCAATAGTCGTACGCTTAGGTCTGTTCTACAGATCCTCAGGCTTCAGAGTCTTCCTCTTGTTGCCTTCGGTCCGCTTCCCTGCGTGTTCAAGCAGTTCCTTGACCTTTGCGTCTAGAGCACCATAGAACTCAGAACTGACCTGCAGGTCATGGCTCTTAGCGAATTCCTGCACCTTTGATTTGACTATAAAGCTCATTTTTGCACTTCGCTCCTAGAGGAATGCTGGGCAGACTAGGCTGGCGCTCCCCTTATAAGCCTTATCAGAAGACAGTCGTCAGCGGCGCTCTTGCACCTGCTTTGGGGCATTTTTGGTCCATTGATGTTTGTTGCATTGCTGAGTTGCTAGTATCAACGGTTCGCGACACTAATCGGCATTGTCAAACGAGTTTTTGTTGAAGAATGCTGAGGATCTTCTCGGATGCATCGCCAGACCCAAACGGACAAGGCCTAGTCCCTAGTTGTCCTGATGCTAGAACATCCCTGACCATTCTTGGAAAGACCTCAGGATCCACTCCAACCACTGTCGCGTGGCCGGACTCAACGGCCTCAGGCCGTTCTGTAGAAAGCCTGAGGACGAACACTCTCTTGTTGATAGAAGGAGCGGTCACCTCCTCCTGTATCCCTCCTGAGTCAGTGACAACATATGAGCACATGTCCATCAGATACAGGAAGTCGAGGTAGCCCACTGGTTCTATCATCTGAATCTGACTTGCACTCCCTAGGAGACCTAAGAGCCCGAACTCTCTCAAGCGCCCGACAGTCCTGGGATGCGCAGGGAATATGATTCTCGTGCGAAGTGACAAGAGGCCTCGAATCAGACCCTCAAGAGTAGGCTTGTCGTCGACATTCTCAGCCCTGTGAAGTGTCAGAAGCACGAATCCCCCGCGCTTGACCCCATCCAATGGGCTTTTCCGTTTGCGAGCCACCGGCAGGCTGGCCTCAATAGCGTCTATGACCGTATTGCCTGTCACGAAGATCTCACCCATGACGTTCTCATGTCTCAGAGTCTCGGCTGAATGCTCAGTGGGTGCAAAGAGGAAGTCCGAGGCGTGGTCTGTGAGCCGTCTGTTGTACTCCTCAGGCATTCGTTTGTCATAGCTCCTTAGACCTGCTTCGACATGAGCCAGTGGTATCCTCATCTTCACGGCTGCTAGTGCAGCTGAGAGAACTGCATTGGTGTCGCCCAGCACAACAACAACGCTTGGCGTTTCGACAAGCAGCTCCTTCTCTATCCCAACAAGCGCCTTGGCTGTCTGTTCTGAATGCGTTCCCGACCCGATGTTCAGGTTCGTGTCGGGCTCGCGGAGGCCCAAGTCCTCAAAGAAAGAGTCACTCATGTATGAGGTATAGTGCTGGCCAGTATGTACGAGGAAGTAGTCTACTCCTCGTCTGTCACACTCCTTGATGATTGGTGACATCTTTACTATCTCGGGTCTTGTCCCGACAACAAAGCACGGCTTCAAGCGAATCGGCCCGGACCATTTAGACGGACCGCACTTCATAAGGATGGCGGAGCGCTAGCTCCCACGCTTCGACAGACGGCAATCGATTATTGGCAGTATGCCATCCAGGGAACTAACAACAATCTTCGCGCCAGCAGAGAGCAAGGTCGCTCGATCGGTTTCACCAGTCGTGACCCCCCAGAACTCGATGCCAGCCCTGGACGCTGCAGCCCCATCTATGGACGCGTCTCCGACATATACGACCTGATTAGAACGTACTCCAAGATTCCTCACGATTGTCCTAAGACCATCAGGGTATGGCTTGGGGCTAGGTGACTCGTTTCGTGTCTGTATGATATCAAACAGATGCTCCAATGGGATGACCTTCAGCATGATATCCACTGCAAACCGTCCATTGTTTGTGAGTATAGCTGTCTTGAGGCCACGTGCTCTGACCTTTCGCACAGTTTCTAATGCCCCCTCTATCACCTTGGCTTCACCTGCCACACTGCCCTCGTACTCACTCAGCATCAAGTCCACCTCCGCTTCCATTCGTTCCCAATCGGCAAGTGTCGTGCCCTGGGAGAGAAAATAGCTCTTTGCTTTCATTGTGGAACTGGAGATTCCGTCCGATTGGTCGAAGACTCCCGGAGGCAGGCCTCTGGCCAAGTAGTACACCTTTGTGTCCTCACGCATCGCCTCTAGAGGGAGAGTCAAGACGGTCAGGGTCCCATCGAGATCGAATACCATGGCCTTCAGCATGGCTTTTCCCGTGCCCGATTCATGCTGACCCGCACTTAAGGCTAGCCTCGCTTGGTTCGTAACAATCGCAGGCCAGCCCGCCTGCATCTGAACCAGAAATGTGCAATTCGACCCAGTCATCAATCGGTGGCGCAAGCAAATCACGGTGAGTAAACCAGTGCCTTGACGCAGGTAGCATCCATGTTCGCTGCTCGGACGACTTCCATCTTGACTTTGGGTGATACACCTTCAGCGATCGCTCTCACGTATGGCAGACACACGGAATCACAGTAGAGCTTGCCCTGCTTTGCAAACGCTTCATACTGAGGACAATACGGATGGTTTGTTTCAACCCGTGTCGTTGAAACCCATTTTGGTACCATCTTAGCACCCATGACATTGCCCACTACTATCCATGCATCTAGCGAGTCGCGCAGGGTGTCACCGAGTCCCAGACGAGCTTTCATTGTCGCGGCACCCTCCGTGCCCAAGTTCCGGAAGATCTCTGCGACAGCATCGAGGCCAGCTTGCCCAAACCTCTCTTCGAGCACAGCTGGCATCTCGGTCATGAGCCTATTCAGGTTGCCCCTGAGTTCCTTCACCTTGCTTCCAGCGGGGATTAGCCCCTTCACAGCGGCGGTCTTCGTGATTCCCATTTGTGGATCCTCCAGCATTCAGAGCTTCACTGTCAGAGGGACCGCAGTCTGCTAATGGGTCGTATTAGTCTTCCTCTTAGACAAGTCTGGCAAGCGGGTCGTCCCTATAGGCCCTCGGTACTGTCAGTTTCTTCTAGCTGACGGCTGAGATGTTCATTCTCGTCCTCTCTGGACAATGTTCTTTAGATAAGAATCGGTCGCATGAACGGCGAAAGGATCTTGGAGCTCGAAGGTGTTGATTTGACAAGCATGAGGAGCATGGTCCTCAGGTTTCCTGAGCTACTCGTTGCCAAGAAGCCCGACAGCCGTTTCCTAGAGAGAGCAAGGAGAACAGGAGAGTCCGGCATCGATGGAATCTGCCTAGTCGGCATGGGGGGCAGCTCCATTGCCGGAGAGATCTGCCGCGGGCTTCTGCTCGACCAGTCCAGTGTACCGATACTCACGGTGAAGAACTACAGCTTGCCCAACGCGGTTGGCAGGAAGTGGGCTGTTGTTGTAGTGAGCTACTCTGGTGACACAGAGGAAACACTGTCTTCTTTTGAGGATGCCCGCTCGAGAAGAGCAACCATCTTTGTCATCACAACAGGAGGAACTCTGGCAAAGCGTGCTCAAAGTGCGAGCATGCACGTAGTCCCGAAGGGACTTCAGCCACGGGCGGCTTTGCCGCTGATGTATTCTGCCGTACATCCCACTGTTGAAGCGCTCTCAGGTCTTGAGGCAACAGACCTAGAGCGAGTGGCAACGACTCTTCGGCAACAAGCTCAGGACTGGGGAGCGAGAGCCGACTCTCCATCAACACTGGCGGAGAAACTAAAGGATTCCATACCCCTGTTCATAGGATGGAAGCACTTGGTCCCGATTGCCTACAGAGCAAAGTGTCAGATAAACGAGAATGCAAAAACCGTTGCGTTTCATTCAGAGCTGCCAGAGGCAGACCACAATGAGATTGAAGCCGCCATGTCTTATGGTAGACACTCCGTCGTTCCAGTCTTCCTCAGAAGCTGTTTTGAGGAGAGTGCAATCCGGAGGCGTTTCGACGTGACTTCCGAAGTGTTGTCTGGGGCCGGATGTGAATCAATTCATCTCAGAATCAGGACTGACTCACTGCTTGAGGAGTCACTGGCGATGACTCACTTCCTTGACATGACATCAGTTGATCTTGCAGAACGTCTTGGCGTTGACCCACTGAGGGTTGACAGGATTGCTCATCTCAAGAAAGAACTCGCGGCCGACGCTTAGCCACTTGAATCCTCTGAGCTGAATATATCGCAATCGGGAGACGGCAGCATTGTCCTTGGTTGGATAAGAAAAGAAGGAGAGGGAGCCAAAGCCCCCTCTCTGCCAAAATCACTTCTGCCTTAGCAGGACGTATCCACCGACTAGGATGACGACAGCCGCGCCTACTGCACCCGCGACAACTGCCATTGTGAAGTCAGGTCCGGTCGGATTTGCTTCTGGTGTAGTCGTGGGTGGGACCGTTGCTGGTCTGTAGAAGTAGCTCGGGTTGCGTGTTTGCTCACAGAACTCGCCTGCAACATACTCAGACACATTAAACGGCCCTGAGGTCACCATCACCTCGCCAGGAGGCTGTGGGTTCCAACTGTTCCAGTTGGCTGGGCCAATCGATTCGAAGACGTGCTTCGGAATGACAGGCTTGTAGGCAACTGTGTGCAGGTGCCAGTATGACTCAGTGCTGAACTCAACCACAAGCTGGTATGTTGTTGTCTGATAGGCTGCAGTCATCTCAGTCAAATCAGAACCATACACGTTGCCGTGGGCGTCACGATAGTAGTTCAAGGTGAATGCCGCATCCTCAGCTGTCAGAGGGTGACCATCAGTCCAGGTCGCGTTCTGAATCATGTTGAACACGAATCTGGTATGACCTTCTGGCACGCTATCGTCGTCTGCGTGAGTGCCGGCTGTGTACGACTCAGCCAACCACATCACATCGCGACCCTGCGGGTCTTGCACAATCAGACTGTCGTACAGTTGATTCAGAACATTCTGAGTGTATGCAGACGTGCTGGTCATGTGGTTGAACGTGTCAAGATCCAACGGGTTGCTCCATCGGAATGTCCCTCCAAACGGACCACCCTGAGACTGCTTCAGATGTATCTTGTAGTTGGTCCAGAAGCTGGGCACGCCATCGTTCACATCGTTGACGAAGCCCTCGAACTTGTCAGTCCTGTATGCTGAGAGCAGGATGTTCTCGTAGCAGATGATTTGAGGGCACTCATAGACCCAGATTCTCTGCATCTCTATGGCTGCCTCGTAAACGTCCTCATATTGCGTCGAGTGAAGCAGCTGATCTCTCCATGAGTCGTATGAGGCATTTCTGAAGTTGCAGAAGTTCCAGTACGGTTCGTCTGCATACTCAGACCAGAACTCATATGCAAGCCAGTCAACATCCATTGAGTTGAACCCTGAGCCCAAGAACACTATGTCATAGTCGCCGTGGAAGTAGAGACGGTTCAAGTATTCGTAGAAATCAGTAGCCTGAGAATCCGCCTGGACGTGCAGGGCCGTAAGGGCGTCCGCTACAACTTCACCCACTTCGATGGCGATGTTCGAGCTCTGGGAGCATTCGACAAGAATGTCAAAATCACTGCCGTCAGGTGCTTCTCTGAATCCATCCATGTCGACATCTGCAAAGCCTGCAGCGTCAAGCATCTGGTTGCCCGCAGCGACATTGGCTTCGTAGTATGTGTAGGCCAGGAGACCTTCACAGGAGAATGGGTTTACCTTGGGCACACATGAGTCAAGTGGCTCCGACAGCCCGTCCCAGACCTGGTCGGAGATCCTTTCCTTGTCTACGGCGAAGGCGAGAGCTCTTCTGAAAGCTGTCACGTTGAGTGGGTACTTAGCTGTGTTGATGGTCACGTACCCGTACCCGTTCCTGAGTACATTTGTGACCTCGATGTTGTCTGCCGCCTGCAGAGATGGCAGGTAGGCAGGATCTATTTGTTCACCAATGAGATCGATCTCATTGTTTTGCAGCGCGAGGACTTGCTGGTCATCGCCTGTGATGACCCGAAAGACGAGCTTGTCCACAAAAGGTCCCGTCTTCAGGCCAAACAGTTCTGTCTGCGCTGTGACGAAAGCCGGTGAGACTGCCATCAGCGCAAACGCGACGACAAGAGATAGAGAGAGAATCCTCTTTGCAGCCGTGCGATTCACTTTTAGTTAGCCTCCTCACTACCGAGTCAGAATGACACACCAGTGATTTACCAGACATAATTAAAGCGTGCTTATGTTTTATTCAGCACATTAACGGCCTGAATGAGTAGCCTTAATAACAAACGGCCGTATCAGTGCCGATTTGCGTCGACACGAACGCTTAAAAGGCGTATTTCTGTCCTCGGTCGGCCTCTTGTGAGTGATTCGAGCACGTTGCGCGTATCGACATAGATGATCGGGTGTGTCTGGGAACACGCACAAAGATTCGTCTAGTCTGAGCATCCAAGTAGTACCGGCCATGACTGAGCTTGTTTCATCCCGCAGTGTAGCCTTCGTGACTGAAAACCAATACACGAAAAGACTCGGCCCGCGAATGGAACAGGTGATAGAACATAGTGACGCGCACACCGAAGATCCACTCTCCTAGGCTCGAGGCGTTGTACAGAATCAGTTTATCGAGCCGTTCTGTGATTGTACCACTCACTGTGATGTTCCTGTCGTACCCCGATGTTAGGATACGTTCAGCACCTATGATTGACCTTTCGAAGGATGTGTAGGCCAAGGTCTTATTGTCGACATAGACCGTCGTCGAAAGATACATCATATACGCCTCGCCACTTGCCACCTGCGGCGCCCTCACATTGAAAATCAAGACCATGCTTGGATTTACAGACTCATTCGCTGGGTCCAATGCATAGATCAGGACATCCTCAAGGTCAAAGTGAAGGTGCTGAATGATGATGCCGCTCCCTGTGTAGAAAGAAGTGGTCGAAACGAGACCAATGCCACTCATCACGCCAAGAATGACTGTGATGGCAATCACTACGTTTTGGGGTCTCGTGTTAGATAGCATCGTTCGTCAGACAGTCGCTTCATCCCGATGAATATCACCCTTGCGCTTGGCGCATCAAGAACATGCTGTCAAGAGGCATAGAGAGCAAGTGCCACTATGTGTATGAGCCAAGGGAAAACGCCCAACAACGCAGGCAATGGTATCGCGGGCAGGGGTTCTCCCGGACGTGCAATCACTGTAGCATTGATGAAGATGCCGAGTCCAGTCAGGGCCAACGTCATCGCTGACACATAGGGTGGAAAGAACACAAGTGAATGAGTAGCGATGAGCGAGTAGACAATGTAGTCGCCAACTCCGACAGACACTAGACCTGACTTGATGCGAGTGTAGTCAAACGGATCAGACCCTATATGATCGATGACCTGCTCTGTCTGGGTTGCTGGTGAGAACCGGATCAGGGAATAATCCTCCACTATGATCGATGCTATGAGCACAACCATACTACTGGTGACCATCGTAATGCCTAGGAATGTGCCAAAGATGCTTCCATAGAATGCCACAAGCACGTTTCTCAGAACTGGCGGAACGACATCTATCATGACGAGCACGATGGATATCATGGAAACACCCAACGACAGAAACAGTACGACGCCCTGCAATACATCTGTCGACCCTTTGAACAAGACGAGAAGCAATGCTTGACTCAGAAAAACAGAAACAAATCCAAGAATCGGCGAAACAAGAAACGCCACGACAAGGCGTCTGGCACCGTGCCCGCCCCTTTCAACAACCCAGAACAGGGCCAGCACGACGATCATCCCCAGAGCGGTAGACACAATCGCCTGTGTCGCCAGCTCAATTGGAGTGAAGCTGTAGGTGCTGCTCACTATCTCTCCAATCAACGAACTGTCAAGCACAGAAACCACTATGACGGAGCCTATGAACAAGGGCAACAGGGACAGTAGTAGAAGCAAACCGCGCTCCTTGTCCAGTTTCATGTCGAATCTCCTGTAAGACCGTAGGCAGTTGGTCATAAAGAGGATGCCTTTGAAGCAATCCGGAGCCAAATGAGCAATACTTAGAACCTTACCACTACTCGAGAAACCACAGTCACAGGCCAAAAAAAAAGAAACAAAGAAGGGGACTGAAGTCCCCTTCTGCACTAGTCTACTTCTGCCTCAGAAGGATGTATCCACCAACGAGGATGACTACAGCTGCACCAACTGCACCTGCAACAACAGCAAGTGTGAAGTTGGCCGGCGTTGTGGTGGTTGTCGTTATGGTTGTGGTTGGTGTCCTGTCCAGACCGTAGAAGTAGTTCGGGTTCCAACTCTCCTCACAGAACTCGCCTGCGATGTACTCAGACACGTTGAACGGTCCTGAGGTCACCATTTCCTGAGTTGGAGGCTGTGGGTTCCATGTGTTCCAGTTGGCTGCGCCAATCGCCTCGAATACGTGCTTCGGAATGATAGGCTTGTAGGCAACTGTGTGCAGGTGCCAGTATGACACGGTAGCGAACTCGACCACAAGTTGGTAGGTGGTTGTCGAATACGCTGCTGTCATATCGGTCAGATCTGCACCATATGGATTACCTGGTGCCTCACGGAAGAAGTTCAGGGAGAACGCTACATCTTCAGCTGTCAGAGGCACACCATCAGTCCAGGTTGCATTCTGGAGGATATTGAATGTGAACCTAGTGTGACCTGCCGGCACAGCCGGATTGTCGGTGTGAGTCTCGGCAACATACGACTCAGCCAGCCAGTTCACGTCAACACCCTGTGAGTCCTGGATGATCAGACTGTCGTATAGCTGGTTGAGCACGTTCATGGTGTATGCTGATGAGCTCGCCATGAAGTTGAACGTGTCAAGGTCCAACGGGTTGCTCCATCGGAATGTCCCTCCAAACGGACCACCTTGAGAATCCTTCAGGTTTACCAAGTAGTTGGTCCACCATCCGGGCACACCAGCGTTGACGTCGTTGACGAAACCTTCGAACTTGTCAGTCCTGTACGCTGAGAGCAGAACGTTCTCGTAGCAGATGATTTGAGGGCACTCATAGACCCAGACCTTCTGCATCTCTATTGCAGCTTCGTAGACGTCGTCGTAGTCTGTCGAGTGAAGCAGCTGGTCCCTCCATGCGTCATAGGAGGAGTTGGCCCAGCAGGGGAAGTTCCAGTATGGTTCGTGGGCGTACTCAGACCAGAACTCGTACCCAAGCCAGTCAACGTCCATGTTGGTAAAGCTTGCACCGAGGAATACGATGTCGAAGTCGCCGTGGAAGTAGAGACGGTTCAGGTACTCGTAGAAGTCAGTTGGCTCGGACGTTGCTTGGACGTGTAGAGCGACTAATGCCTGAGCAACTTTCTGGCCAACCTCAATGGCTATGGGTGAGGACGAAGCACACTCGACAAGGACATCAAAGTCGTCGCCGTGAGGTCCCTCACGGATGGTGTCGTTGTCAACGTCAAGGAAATAGGCTGCGTCCAGCAGCTGGTTGCCCTTGGCGACATTCGCCTCATAGTAGGTGTAGGGCAGAAGACCCTCA
Source organism: uncultured archaeon (assembly GCA_964631415.1). Classification (GTDB taxonomy): domain Archaea; phylum Asgardarchaeota; class Thorarchaeia; order Thorarchaeales; family Thorarchaeaceae; genus OWC5. The sequence goes on from CAZVZC010000002.1 coordinate 108,445, forward strand.
ATTGAGAATGGGTTCACCTGTGGCACACAGGAGTCCTGTGGCGAGGATAGACCATCCCATACCTGATCCGATATCGCTTCCTTGTCAAGAGCAAAAGCGAGTGCTCTCCTGAAGGACGTGTAGTTGAATGGATACTTGTCGGTCTTGATCACGACGTAGCCGTACCCATTCCTGAGTACGTTCACTACGTCGATGCTCTCTGCCGCCTGTAGAGCTGGCAGATATGTGGGATTGACCATCTCACCGATAAGGTCAATCTCGTTGTTCTGGAGCGCTAGCACCTCTTGGTCTTCTCCTGTTATGACCCTGAAGACAAGCTTGTCCACATACGGTCCACTCTTTGAACCGGACACTGTGAGTGAAGTCACAAACAGTGGTGAAACTGCCATCAGGGCAAAAGCAGCGACCAGCGAGATAGCAAGCACTCTCCTTGCACGACTGCTAAACATTTTCTCTCTCTATCTCCTCCGAGTCGAAGACGGATTAGTCTTCCTGACAAGGTACGCCTAATAAAAGGCTTATGTAGGGTGGGATACACATAGGAAGGACTCGATTTGGGGGGTCACTGCATCGGGTCGCCAGAGAAAGCCCAGTCGGACAACGTGAGCAGAACACGAACTTACAGCTTATAGAAGGCGTTGACTCGAGGCCTGCATCTTGCTGCATGAAATACGGGAAATGGACAAAGCCAGAACAGGCGTAGCTGTGGATTCCGCCTGTGGTGGTGATCTCTGTGTGCCTGCGTTCCTTGCCGCCTATCGCTCCCTGAGCCGCGGGTTGAGAATTTGATCAAGAGTATGGCCAACAAACGTAAAGGACAGCGAGAGGATGGTTATCATGAGGCCCGGGAATATCACAATCCACCAAGCTCCATTACTAAAACCTCCCGAGCCCTGAGCATCGGCCAACATTCGACCCCAGCTGGGTTGACTTGGATCGGTCAGGCCGAGAAACGCCAGTCCAGACTCGGAGAGGATAGCACCTACTACACCAAGAGTCACATCGGCGAACAAGATGGGCGTGACGTTTGGGAAGATGTGACGGTAGATGATGTAAGTGTCCGACGCCCCAATCGCGCGAGCTGACTCCACATAGGCCTTGTTCTTTTCGGCCATGACTTGAGACCGTATGAGTCTCGACGTCCCAGTCCACCCTAGCAATGAAATCACAATAATGATGTTTATGATTGTTGGTCCCAAGAAAGCGGCCAATACCATCATCAGGGGGAGTCCAGGTATCACAAGAAGGAAGTCGACAATACGCATCAGAATCTCGTCAGTCTTCCCTCCAAAGTAACCTGCGGTCATTCCGACAGCAACACCAACTATCGAGGACAGAGCAGTCGCGAGGATGCCAATCAATAGAGAAACCCTACTACCATACACTAGCTGACTCCAAGCGTCAGCACCTTTGTCTGTCGTACCGAGGATTCCGAAGTAGTCTCCAAACGCGATCAGACTGAGCTTACGCACGCTGACTGTAACTGACCCGTTGTAGTCCATGTTTGTGCGCATGTTTCTGGACGGCACAAGACCAACTGCAAGGGTGAGTTCATTGCTGGGATCAGTATCCTTCACTATGCCTTCCCACCCCTCAAGAATATCGAAGTAGTTGAGGTCAACTGCACGTGTTTGGTAGATGGGAGCATAGGGAGGGTATGACTGGTAGATTCGCCACCAGTTGTCAGCCGAGTCGACAAGCCACATGTACAGCTTGAACATTAACCCACCCTCTTCACGAGAGGCGAAGTCCCCTGTGGTTTCCATCGCAAATTCTATCGTGACGTTGACATCACTCGGCAGTTTAGCGTAATTCCAGTCGAATGAATACGAGAAGTACACGAAGTCAAGGCAATCAGGCAGGTTGCCTGTGCTGTCAATGGGCGTGCGAAAGTGTATTGTTTCGTTTGCCAGATGAGTCCAGGTCATCTCCGCTCGGTTGAAGTCAGTTCCGCCCCCTGACAGCAGATGAGAGTATGAAAACTGGTTCGGGACCGTCCCATTGATAACAAACTCAGGGGTCAAGCCCATATTGGGGTCTCTGATGACCTCAGATGTCACGACTCCGCCCGGATCGAAGACCTGCGTCCAAGCCGGGGCCAAGAAGCTCGGCGCAACCTTGGCACCTGGTGAAGGGCTATACTGAACCAGATACGGGGCTCCAATAGCCATGCCGACGTATGCCAACAGAAGTGCTAAGCCAATGATACCGATTTTGTGCCGCTTGTACTCCTTCCAGAACGCCGTAGATGAAGTGTACCAGTTGCTGTCACGCCAGCTTTTCTTCGTCCTTTTCTCGAGCGTCAAACCCAACACCTGCGGATTCATGAGGAGCAATACAATGCCGGAGGCTGAAAGGCATGTCTTGCCAGTCGGCCAAGTCAGCTAGGACCCCCGGTAAGGAGCCTGCGGCCTTTGGCATCCTTATCAACGTTATGTATTGAGCCATTCAAACCGCATCAGTTTTCACGATGAGGGATTGCAGGATAAGGATGGGAGAGGAAGAGCAGAGCCCAGCCGGGCTCCGCATTTCACTGCTCCTTGTCTACGCGTACTTGATGCGCGGATCAAGCACACCGTACAGCAGGTCCGCCACGAAGTTCGCCAGTATCGCAGTGATGGCGATGATCATGAAGATTGACTGTACGACCGGATAGTCCAATGATAATAGGCTGGTGAAGATATATCGTCCCAAGCCGTACCATGTGAACACCGTTTCAGTCAGTGTCGCTCCATTGATGAGAAAGCCAAACGTGAGAGCGATTACCGTGACCATCGGCAACATGGCATTCTTCAGGCCATGCTTGTACAGAACTTGGTTCTCATCTAGCCCCTTGGCCCTCGCTGTGAGGATGTAGTCTTCCGTCATCACGTCAATCAGGTTGTTGCGCATGTAGAGGAAGTAACCACCATAGCCACCAACGCCAAGAGCAATCATTGGAAGGAACAGATGGTGTAGAATGTCAGCAGCTATGATGAGACCTCCGAACGGACTCGCCTTCGCTATCGGCCACAGCTCGGTGTCAATCGTGCCATAGAGGGGAAACGAAATCCACCCACCTGTGATCGACGGTAAGTAGACCGCGAAGATCATCAGCAGCATCATTCCAAACCAGAAGATCGGCAGTGCATAGATGAAGAGTGCAACCGTGACTGCACTCACGTCCTTTCGAGAACCGGGGTCAGCAGCGACCTTCACACCAGTCCAGATGCCAAGCAGGATTGCTACAAGAGATGATGTGCCCATGAGCAGCAAGGTGTTAGGCAGTCGTGCCATTATCTCATCGATAACAGGCTGCCCGCTGATGAAGGACAGACCGAAGTTGCCTGTGAACATGTTGACTAGGTAGCGCCAGAACATGTAGATCCAGTCGAAGATGTCGGGGTCAGGCACTAGACCGAATCTGAAGTAGAGCTGCTGAAGCATCTCTCGTGTGAGATTGCGTCGCATCTCTTCACTGATCATCAGGTCCACAGGGCTGACACCAAGCACAAGTGTCGGGAGTCTGAAGAGGAAGAAGTTGAAACATACCACAGCCACGATGAGTAGGAACATGTAGATGCTCCGTCTGATGACGTACTCTCGCAGACCCAATCTTGTCACTCCTGTACTTACTACTAGAACAGTACCTAGCCTCACGAGGTACTGACGGCATAACTGGTGCTTAGGTCCCTAATAAGTCTGACGTTCAGAGAATTCATGGCAGCCCGACAATCCGGTATGAGAGAATCCTGTAAAAGTGGGAGTCCGGGCCTAGTGGGCCCAGACTGCACACCCAAGAGATTCTACCGCTCTCGGAGCCGCGGGTTGAGGACTTGGTCAAGAGTGTGGCCGACAAACGTGAAGGCCAACGAGAGGCTAGTGATCATAAGGCCAGGGAAGACCACGACCCACCATGCCCCATTGGAAAATCCTCCTGACCCCTGGGCATCTGCGAGCATTCGTCCCCAGCTGGGTTTACTCGGATCAGTCAGACCGAGAAAAGCGAGTCCCGACTCAGATAGAATCGCGCCCACAACACCCAGTGTGATGTTGGCAAAGAGGATTGGTGTGACATTGGGTAGGACATGTCTGAAGATGATGTAAGTGTCTGAAGCCCCAATCGCTCTCGCAGACTCCACGTAGGCCTTATTCTTCTCGGCCATAACTTGGGACCTGATTAGCCGCGAAGTGCCCGTCCACCCTAATATTGCTATGACAATAATGATATTCTCAACGGTCGGCCCCAGGAATGCAGCCAAGACCATCATCAGTGGCAGACCAGGAATGACCAACAGGAAGTCCACAACACGCATTAGTATCTCGTCTACCTTGCCGCCGAAGTAACCCGCCACCAGACCCACTATCACGCCAACGACTGTAGAGAGAGCAGTGGCAAGGACACCGATTGTCAGAGAAACGCGGGAGCCATAGATGAGCTGGCTCCAAGCGTCAGCACCCTTGTCTGTCGTTCCAAGCAGTCCGTAGTAAGCGCCATAGCAAAACACGCTCAGCTTTGTGAACTTCGCGGTGACCGAGCCATTGTATGACCTCCACGGATACTCACCCCCGAAGTACCTGAACTCCTTCGTTGGAGCGATACCTACTCCGATCGTCAACGTATCTGTCGGGTCCTCTTGCGGAGCGCCCGTCTTCGAGTCTGGTACCATTCCACCCCAGCCAGCAAGCATGTCAAGCCAGCTCAGGTCAATGTTTCGGCTCTGTAGATCAGAAGAGTAAGGCGGGTACGACTTGTAAACCATCTTCCAGTTCCCTGACGAGTCTATCAGCCAGATGTAAATCTTGAACATCAGACCGGCATACTCACGAGTGGCGAAGTCTCCAGTTGTCGTCATGGAGAACTCAATAGTGATGTTAACATCGTTAGGCAGCCTTTCGGGCGTCCAGTCGATTGTTTCATTGAAGAACACGAAGTCGCGACAGTCAGGCATATCGCTCAATGGAATTGCCGGCACAACGAAGTCAAGCGTGTGGTTGGCCTCATGTGTCCAAGTGAGGTTCACATAACTGGGATCAGAGCTGCCTGTCGAGGCGTGGTGAGCATAGCCGAATTCATCCGGGTTTCCTCTGTACTCGAACACAGGTGCATTCGCCAGATATGGGTCAGACATGTACTCCCTCGATACCACTCCATTTGGGTCAAAGACCTGCATCCAAACAGGAGCCATAAAAGTCGGCGCAATCGTCGCGCCTGGAGAAGGGTCATTAGTGGCAATCCATGGTGCGCCCACAGCCATCACAAGGAAAAAGATCATCAAGATGATTCCAAAGACTCCAATTCGGTGCTTGCGGTACTCTCTGAAGAAACCGCTAAGACTGACGTACCAGTTGCTGTCTTTCCAGCTACCCTTTCGCGTTTCGGACAAACACTGACCTCCATCTTTACAGTGGTAGGCAAGCGACGTTTCTCGCGCTGGACCTCAACACGTCGCTCCTATTCGGTTCGAACGCCACCCCGCATGAGGAAGTCCCCTAAAAAACAGTTTGGTTTGAGTAAGGCTAGATGACAGTAGCCAAGTACTGCTACTAGTCCTTCTCCCTGCCCACTTCCTCCTCGAACGGATCTTGGACAGTCATGTCGGTCTTAGCGGATGGGCTCCTAGCCTGTCGGGCCTTCACTATGTCCTTTGTTCTCCTAGAAGCGGCCCACAGGTCTGCAAAGACCATGCCTACTAGAAAAATGGATAGGACGCCGGCCAGTGAAATCACAGCTCCGATGAAGCCAGTCGACAACCACGGATGCATGTACACCAAGAGCATTCCCACGATAATCAGTACAACTGGCACGAGGAGTATGCGCTTGCGGGGTTCGCTGTGTGTTTCAGGAAACGACCTTACTGACATATTACCTGGAGCAGTCGAAGAGCACTGCTTTTACTCTTTTCGACCCGAGCCCTTGTCGGAAACACACTCCAGCCCTTTGTTCCTGCCCAACGGTCATCATTCAGCCAAGCGTCCTCTGATGACTCATCTGAGGCGGCTCATCCTTGACGAACAGACTGGTCTTCGGTCTGTCGTCGAAAGGAACATATTTAAGCCGACTGAAAAGCATCGACACTCCAGAAGGGTGAGTAAGGACCACACCCATGGTGACTTGAGAGCCCTGGCGGAGAATACCAACATGCCTTTGCTCGATATCAGATCCCTACGCATGTATTATCAGACACAGAAAGGTCTGGTCAAGGCTGTGGACAATGTTTCGCTGCAACTAGAGGCCGGTGAGTCGCTTGGTCTCGCAGGGGAGAGTGGCTGCGGAAAGAGCAGCTTGGCGTACAGTGTTATGCAGCTTCTGCCTCCAGCCGCGAACATCGTTGGCGGCAACTGCTACTTCAAGGGTGAGGACCTTCTGCGAAAGAGCGCAAGGGAGATGCGTGACATCAGATGGAAGAACATCGCCATCGTCTTCCAAGGAGCCATGAATGCTCTCAACCCAGTGTTTGAGATCGGTGCCCAGATCGCAGAAGCCATTCTGATGCATGAGAACGTGACCGAGGAAGAGGCCCTAGACCGCTGCGCAAAACTGTTCGAGATGGTCGGGCTTGACCCGGGTCGGATTCACAACTACCCACATGAGTTCAGCGGAGGAATGCGTCAAAGAGCCATGATCGCAATGGCGCTCGCCTGTAACCCGGACTTGGTCATTGCAGACGAGCCAACGACAGCACTAGACGTTACAATCCAGGCGCAGATACTGAAGCTTATGCAGAAGCTGCAGAAGGACTTGGGGCTCTCGCTCATGCTGATCACCCACGACCTCAGTGTTATCGCCGAAACCTGTGACAAGGTCGCAATCATGTACGCCGGACGGATTGCGGAACTGGCAGATGTCGTTTCGGTCTTCAAGGATCCGATTCATCCATACGCCACAGGGCTCGTGGGTGCGATCCCAAGCATGGTGAAGGCTGAGAAGAAGACGCTCAGCTCAATCCCAGGTTCTCCACCTGATCTCATTGACCCACCAACTGGTTGTAGGTTTCATCCTAGGTGCCCATATGCCCAAGACATATGCTCCAAAGAGGAACCCAGCTTCGATGAGATTGAGCCAGGCAGATTCGTGTCATGTCACTTCGCTGCAAAGCTCAAGGGCCAGATCAAGTTGGAACTGGATTAGGAGGATAGATAATGACAACGCAAGAAGGCAGATACCTAACCCAGATCGCTGAGGTGTCCGAGGGGCAGACTCTAGTGGCTGTAAAGGCTATGCGGAAGTGGTTCCCAGTCAATACGGGATTCCTCTCATCACTGCTATACAAGCAAGAGATGTACGTTAGAGCCGTGGACGGAGTCACCTTCGACATCAAGAAGGGTGAAATCCTTGTTCTTGCCGGCGAGTCAGGCTGTGGCAAGACGACAACTGGTCGATGCGTGCTCTACTTGGAAACCCCTACAGACGGCCAAGTAGTATACTCGGGGGTAGATCTCTCCACACTGGACAGAGCTGAGATGAAGGAACTCAGAAAGAGAATGCAGATCACCTTCCAAGACCCCTACGAATCGTTGAACCCCAAGCAAAGCATCTTCAGCATCGTTTCCGAGCCACTCACGATTCACAAGATACCTATGACTCCCAGTCAGAGAAGACAGAGAGTTCTGGAGGTGCTCGAGAGTGTCGCACTGACCCCCCCTGAAGACTACATCGATAGGTATCCCCACGAACTGTCTGGTGGGCAGCGACAGAGGATATCGGTCGCGAGAGCGCTAATCCTTCACCCCGAGTTCATGGTCGCTGATGAGCCAGTATCAATGCTAGACGTTTCAATCAGAGCCGAAATCCTCAACCTGCTGCTGAAGCTCAGAAAGGATCTGGGTCTGACCTACCTCTTCATCACTCACGATCTTGCTGTGGCAACCTACATCGCGGATCGCATAGCTATCATGTATCTGGGCAGAATCATGGAGATAGGGCCTGCCCACGATGTGGCCTTCAGTCCCATGCACCCCTACACACGCGCATTGATATCAGCTGTACCGTCCGGGGACCCGACAGTGAAGCGTCGTGTCGAATCCTTGAAAGGTGAGCCGCCAAGCCCAATCAATGTACCTCCGGGTTGTAGATTTCATCCAAGGTGCCCATATGCCCAGGAGATCTGCGTCAGGGAGGTACCTGCCGACAGGGACATGGGCGACGAGCACTATGTCGCATGCCACTTCGCTGGCGAGCTAGGCGAAAGTCCAATGGCGTGACAGGTTTCTGCCGCTTTCAGGATGATTGCGCTCAGCGTTCAGTGCATACGTCGTTGAAAATCACTGGGAGGCACACAGGTGTCAGAACGACTCAGAGTATTGAAGGCAATAAGGAAATGCCTCTCGGACGCCCACAGCTCCTTCCAAGAAGCCATGGATGTACTGGACGAGATGGGGAGAGGATCGGTCGGGGTGGGAATGACCCCACTTGTTGGAGGATTCGCCATGAAGGATCCCAAGAGTGGCTACAGAACAGCTCTCATAAGCCTCGACTGTGCAGAAAAGGCTCTTCAGCCTCTAGCTGTGCGCCTACGTGATGGCAGGGTCAATGCGACTCACTTCAGAGAGGAGCGAGCCATGAGCCTGCTTGGAGACCTGATCAACTTCGACTACGACGTGCTGATTAGCATGTTGTCCGAACGAAGAGGAAGAGAGTCTGTTTGGTACCGACTGAGTGAGCTCAGCAAGATAGCAGAGCAAGCCTACCAGCTGGTCTTGACAGAGTAGCCTGCAGTCTACTTCGTACCAGCTGACAAACATAATAACGCTACTATGCCCATGGGCATGTGAAAGCCAGAAAGGTGTGCGAAAGCATCGATGACCATGCGACCTACTGAGGAAGAGCTCGTCACACAGCTCCGCAGAGCATCTCGTCTTCTTGAACGACTGATTCAGTCGGTCCCCCGTATGAGCAGTGAACTGAGCCGCATGGAACAGGACTATGTCTTGAGAGAGGCTCCACCCAAAGTCGTCTACAAGCGTCGTAATCCGAGAGCCATCGTGTGCATCACTTCCGCTCTCATCCATAACGACCCGCTCGCGGCATCGTTGTCACTCATCACCTACGGTGCTTCTTGGCCATCCCTCCTACGGGCTGGCGATCCCACCGAGTCGCCAGATACCTGCGAAACCATTGTGGACACCGTATTGCCCGAGGTCGCGAAACTGAGCGGCGATATCCTCGTGATGAACCTGAAGTGGGGGCGCATGCCAGACGATTTGGAGAAGGCCAAAGCCGCAATAGTCGGAACCAGGTTTATACTGGCAAGTAAAGAGAAGCTCGAGTCAATAAGGAAGTCGATCAGTGGCGCTGGCATGGAAGTCTTCTATGACGACGGGTTGTATGGTGGAGGACTCCTTGCCTACGACTTGGTGAGAGCCCTCAACGAGAAAGCCGATGCTACTGTGGTTGAAGTCACACTCTCTAGGACTGCTGCTGAGAGTGCCAACATGATTCAGTCTCTGCTTCGGGCAGTCACATCAATCTAGGTGCATGACCATGCCAGCGGAGCTTTCTGACAAGAAGGAAACGAAGCTGCCGTTTCCTCACGGTATCGAGGTCGAGCTCCAGGTCATCAGAAAAGACGGCTCATGGATGAGAGGAGATGAGATCCTCAACGTCTTTGACAAAATGGTTTCTGGAGCCAAGGGGCTTCTGGACAAGAGAATACGAGCCGCCCAAGTGGACTCAGTGAGAAGGAAGTACAAACAGTCTTCCCAAACCGAAGAGGGCGAGAGAGGATCGAGAGTTGTGGCAAGCTACGAAGACCCTCAGGGAAGCATGAAGGAATACACACTCATCGGCCACGACCCGAACGTCACCAGCCTGACATGGATTCTCGAGGTGGCGACGCCCCCATGTACCACTCTGGAAGAACTAGCGTGGTGGGTACAGACTCTGGTTGCAATAACTCACGAGTCAATCCCAAAAGAGTCACGCGCAATCGTGGTTTCCACTGGCCTCAACCCGACGCAGGAGTATCTGAAGAACCTCTCATTTGGTGAACACCACCATATCCTGAGCAGTAGTGTGGATGACAAGGTCAGAATAGCAGTATACAACATGATACGCAACTTCGTCCCCCATCTCATCGCAATCTCGGTGAACTCACCCTTCGAGAGCAAGAAGCCGACAGACATTGTGAGCATTGACGGCGATGGCCTAACACGGGCCCCCAAATGCAAACGATCAATACGACTGCTCAAGAACACAACGCAAATGGGTCCCGTCAACGAGTTCGAATTCATTCCCTATATCAACAGTACGGACAAGGAGTCCTTTGCAAGGCATGTAAACAGAAGCTATGCACGCATGGTGGACGTCTATCCCTTCACTAACTACGGGACGATTGAAGTTCGCGTTTTCGACACTCAACTGTCCGTCCCTCGAAGAGTGAGTCTCGCGCTCATACTCCAAGCCCTCGCCCTGAGAGCGAAGAGGATGGTCGAGGCGGGACAGGAAATACCCGATGTCGGAGCTCGTTCACTTGCGGCAAACCGTGAGTCGGCAGTCGCAGCTGGACTCTGGGCGCCATTCAAACCCGGGGTCAGCGAGAAGAACGAGGAGTACATGGCAAGCTACAACGGCGCAGTGAAGGAGGACGGTACGTACGACAAGTCCCACCGTAGCAGATTCATCGGCGATGCAGTCGTTTCGATGTTTCACATGATCAGACAAGAGATGGAAGAACTCGGACTACTCGACAATCCGTTCATGCAGCCGTTATTTGTGTCCATCTTTGGCAGTGACTTCGTGACAGCCAAGACAACGGAGGCGGACTTCCAGCTTGAGGTTTATGCTAAGTCAGACATGAACATGATGGTTCTGTTGAACCGGCTCGCGGACATAACACGGGAGTGCTGCACCAACTGGCTCTACGACCCGCTAGAGGGCACTCCTCATCTGCCAACATGGCTCTGCTGGTGGAAAGGACTTGAACCTGAGATAACTACGGATTCCGAAAGGACGTTCGGAGGTCAAGAGGCAGAGTTCTCAATCTCACTCAAGAACTCAAGTGACAGGGACATCTCCGATCTGACGATAACATACACGGTTGAGGACTCGGACAGACATGTCGTGGACCAAAATGTTATTCCCATAGCCGAGCTTGAAGCGGGCGAAGTCCATGTGGCCAGAGTTTCGTTCAAGACGAGGAGCACGGCCTCCGCCTACAACGTCATAGCTGTTGTCGAGGCCGCGGGGAAGAGAATCAACAAGACCGCAACAATCAACATATTCTGGTTGAGAGCAACCGTGCGACCCTCCGCCACAACGCAGTATGCGGATGGTCGGAGCCACATCAGCTTCTCGGGTGAGATTGAAACCAACTACCCCCACGTCACTAAGTTAACAGCAAAGATAGCAGTGGTTGCTCAGGCCAGAGGGAGTCTGTTGGGAGAGGTGACGCGCTCGATTGTTGTGGAGATAGGTGAGGTGTTCATCTTTGATGAGTCGGGCATCCCGCCAATCATCGTACCACCAGATCCGTCGCTGAGTGTTGAGAGATGCTTCCTCCGCATGACTCTGTCAGACCAGAGTGGCAATGAAATCACGACGGCCACGTCGAGACCGTTCTACATAGGGTTCATCCAACGGGGACCACGAGTCTTGCTCCGAACTGATGCCAAAACCGTTCATACACCCGGTGATGTGTTGCACGGAGAAACGGAGCTGAAAGGGAGAGGAGCAGGTCTCCCCGAAGGTACGCGGCTAACGATATCGTTCGTTACAGAATCAGGTGTTTCTCACTCCATCACGGACGTAAGTGCGTCAAGACTGCTTTCCGAGTCAATCAGGTTCGAGTGGCGAATACCCGCAATCGAATCAGATGAGATCTCTGACAGAACAGGTGTGGTCGTCGCCTCGCTTAGAAGTGGGAGCGGCGAAATCTCACATGCAGAGTCAGCAAGGCTGCGGATTGCGGATCTGGGCGTCAGAATCAGCATCCTTTCTCTTAGGGCACCTGAGATGTCACACGTTGGAGGTCCCATATCCGGATGGCTGAGGATAAGGAGGAGCTCTGACTTGGGAGAGCCGGCCACCCTTGTAATGAAGTTCGTGTTTCCGGACGGCGAGGAGCACAAGGCCTTCACCCAAGCCATCAAACAGAACCGGAACCTCTCAGTTGCCTATGGTCCTATTCTGATCCCGATGCCGCAGGCATCAAATGCAGACAAGGTGACACTTGTGGCCGAGGTCCTCTATGCCGGTGCCTTGATGGACCGGCAAGCTGCCGACATCATGCTGGCAGGCGGGCCGGTTGATGAGAGACTGAGCCTGAGCTTCAGTGGAGTGTCAAAGTTCGTGATCCCTGACGAGCTTGTACACGCGGCGGTCCACCTTACGAACACTTCTTCGGAGCGGGTGAACTGTCATCTTTCATTGGTGCTCGAGTCGATAGCAGAAACAGAGAATCTGCTTGACCAACAGGTCGAACTTGGTCCCGAGCAGACAAGGGCATTCGGCGTCCCTGTGAGAATACCCTTGACTGCCGAGATGAGTACGGCAGAATTGAAAGCAGTTGCATCCTGTGAAGAGGGTACATATGAAGCGAAACATGTGTTCAAGGTGAAGGCCATTGACAAACCGCTTTTCTTTATCGACTTCTCAGCTAGGAATGAGAGAGGTGAGGACATTCATGGGCTCGTCCCGAGGGAATCACCAGTCGACATCGGTGTGCGCTTGCGCTGTCCGAGAGAGGACGTTGAGGGGCTTACTCTTGCTGTTCGAGTGTTGTCGAAAAGAGACGTTGTTAAGGAGTTCATGATCCCAGTCACAGGCAGCGAGAGCGCTGACTTCAAGCGCACGCTCAGCTGGATCACCCCAACGGTAGAGGTTGTAACCGGCTACTATATCGATGCACTTCTCCTTCTAGGCGGCACTCCTCTTCCCAGCCGTTCGATCGACGTTGTCCGAAAACAGATCACTGTCTACTGATGAGCCGCTCACATCCCATCATAGCAACAGCCGCCATAGTCAGATGAAGTTCATTAGCAGGATCGCTCGCACCAATCCATATCTGGAGAAGGCAAACTGCGATTCTGCCCGCTTTCTGGCCTTTCTACCGCACGACCCATGGCAAAGGTATAAAAAGGGCGAGAGGAATGCCACACGATAAGAAGAGTCGCTAGCCACTACCTGATGTATATGTATAGAATACTACGGAAAACATCATACGAGTCACAAACGCGAAAAACAGACGCTCGGATGGATGACATGTATGTTGGATTTGTTGATGCACCCGGTTGTTTCAGGACTGCTCATAATGAGCTTCATCGGGGCACTCAGCTACAAGTTGCATTTCGTTGACATCTCGGGACTGATCAGTGCTTTTGCCGTGGGGTTCATAGTGTGGTATTGCGGAGGACCCGCAGCCTTTACGATTCTGCTCTTCTTCTTCATGAGTTCCGGAATAGCTACCAAGTTTAAGTACAAGGCAAAAGCCAAGAACGGAGTGGCGCAAGAGGGGAAGGGAAAGAGATCTTGGAGAAACGTCACCGCCAGCGGGATTGTACCCACTCTGTTTTCTGTCGGCATGTACCTTGCTCCGCGCCTGAGTTCCAATCCAGACCTTGCATTCTACATGTTTGTCGGGCTTGTTGGTTCGGTGGCCACTACAACGTCAGACAACTTGGCGAGTGAGATTGGAGTCTTCAGCAAGAGAAAACCCCGGCTGATAACCAATCTCAGGAGGAAGGTGCCCCGCGGTACGATTGGTGCTGTTTCCCTTCTAGGTGAGGGAGTTGCGCTGGCTGCAGGCTTCGGCATCGGCATTCTCGTTGTCATCTTTGGTATCTTTGCACCCTCGACGGTGCCGATAACCACCGTCGACCAGCTCACAATCATACTTCCCCTTGCAGTCTTGACAGGATTCATTGGGTGCAACATCGACAGTGTACTCGGCGCCACCCTACAAAACAAGTTCGTGTGTGAGATATGCGGTGCAGTCACAGACAAGGAGTTCCACTGCAACTACGAAACCAAGTATCTTGGCGGCTATAGATGGTTCTCGAACATGCATGTCAATCTGGGTTCATCAGGGCTTGGGGCGACTCTTGCAATCGTACTCGGCGGCGGTCTCTTCGTGTGGATACTTGGCGGGATCTTCTTCTGGATACTTGCTTCATCAACTAGCTAGTGGGCGGGAGAGCCCCATAGGGTTGCACATCTCACTTTATCGAATGGATACTCTCAAATATGAAACGCCTTGAACGCCTGCATCAGCAATAGGCCGGGCTGCACCTGACGCCTCCACGAGCCAAGCATGGTGATTCTATGGCACATAGTTCTCGCGGTCTGACTTACCAGTGGGCCCTGACCGGCGTGTTCGCTGCTCTGCACTTCGTGGTTTCAATGCTGCCAGCCGCAAGCGCGGTTGGGGGCACTATCACTTGGGGCTGGGTCTCCGCACCGCTCATCGGTTTCTTGCTAGGACCCTTCTGGGGCATTATATCAGTGGGAATCGGATCTACTTTGGCTATGTTCGCTTTCCCTGGGATGGCCCTGATGTCCGTCCTCACTCCTCTTGCTCCGATGGCTGGAGCGTTCACAGCAGGAACAATAAAGATGAGAAGACCACTTCGGGTCTATCTTCTGTTCGTTGGCGCGATTGTTATGTTCCTGATAGGGCCGATTGGGACCCTTGCCTCTGGGTTTCTCTGGCTTCACGTGGTTACCTTGTTCCTCTCATTGGCCTTCGTTTTGCCAAGAGTGTCGCCGAAACTGAACAATGGGCTCTCCTTCTCGCATGAAACAAGCACTGCGGCAACAACTCTTGCTGTGTGGCTCATGGGCTTCACTGCAGTCATGGCAGACCACTTGGTTGGATCTACGCTCTTCGTGTACTACATGTTCTACATCGGCTCATATAGCAGCATCGTACTTGCAGGATGGTTTTTGCCTATCACTTTCATCTACCCCATCGAACGAGCTATCGCATCAGTAGTCTTCGCTGTACTGGGACTGGTAATTGGCAAGTCCGTTGCCGGTGCTCATTTTGAACTCCCTGCTTGGCCGGCGCACACGACAGATTCTGAAACCACCACATCAGACAGTTATTCACTGGCAGGTGAGCACACGTAGGCCTTAGGCACAGATGGGGATGAAATGCAACTTCGAAACGAAGCTTCATATGCATTTGATTCGAACTGAGCTTGGAACTGGGGTTTCAGGCCGGTTCAGAAGCTGAACCACACCCCGTGTGTGGAGAAAGGAGAAGTTCAGATTGCAGCTGGAGATGTTATTTACATTCACCATTATTGCATTAGCATTCTTTGTGCTGATGTTTGTTGTTTCAGGGATCAAGGTTCTCAAGGAATGGGAACGGGTCGCGGTGCTGAGACTGGGCAAGTTCAAGCACATTAAGGGGCCCGGTGTCATTTTCATCGTCCCAATCCTCGACCGGATTGCCATGAAGGTTTCTCTGAGGCTACAGACATATGCCTTCAAGACAGAGAGATCGCTGACAAAGGATAACGTCCCCGTTGTTGTTGACGCTGTCATGTACTCAAGAGTCGTTGATGTAGAGAAGGCGATTCTCAGCGTGGAAAGATACACTATCACGGTGGAACTCGCCGCACAGACGACTCTGCGGGAAACAGTTGGTAAGGTAACACTGGATGAGGTGCTCTCGGAGAGAGACAAAATCGCCGCCCACCTGCAGGAACTCATCGATGAGAAGACTGAGCAATGGGGCATTAAGGTGACGGCAGTTGAGATACGGGATGTGGTCATTCCAACCCAGCTTCAGGACGCAATGAGCAGAGAGGCACAGGCAGAAAGGGAGAGAAGGGCAAGAGTAACACTGGCTCAGGCAGAGCTTGAAGCCTCGGAGGCTATGCTTAAGGCAGCAAAGACCTACGAGGAGTCGAGTGTGGCCTTCGCTTTGCGTATCTGGAACGTCATTCAGCAGATCAGCACGAACGCTAGTCTGATTCTGATGGTACCCACAAGCATTCCTGAGGTTGGCTTGAGTGCTGCTACTGCAGCGGCCTTCAGTGTTGGCACTGGTGGCTTCAGGCTACCGCAGAAGAAGAAAGCCGTGGAGGAGCAGAGCTAGGTTCGGACACCTATGAAGAGGGGGCTCTAAGAAAATGGACGCGTGGATCAAGATCGTTGTCGTCTTGATGTTGATCTCGGCTATGAGCATGGTCCTTGGGTATCTGATATTCGATCCGTTCGTTGGTCTGATACTCCTGGGAGTCATCCTCACGCTCATGATCATGACACTCGACCCGGCTACTGGTAAAGCGATGTCTCAGGTGATAATCCCGATAGTTATCATTCTGTTCGTCTTTCAGGTTTTCCTCTATCCCGGGGATATCGCATGGTGGATGCCGTTCGTTGTTGGAGCGGTGCTCTACATGCTCTTCATACTCTTCACTGGTGGCGGTGGAAGCCTCGAAGGAGGATTGATTGATGCAGGGGTTTCAATCAAGCTGTTCCCACTGTACGGGCTTGCAGTTTTCCTATCGGCCCTAGCGGACCCGACCAGGAAGACCACGGTCTACATCATGGTTGGGACTGTTAGCTGCTTGATGATTCTCTACATGGCGTTCCTGCGCAACTATGACAAGTGGCCATTGCACTCGTATGAGAAGCAATCCGGAGTCATCGCCCTGAGTGACATCAACCCGAGAGGCAAGGTCAAGGCAGGTGCAGAGATCTGGTGGGCAAAGACGACAGGACCACCCATCAGGGAAGGCGAAAGAGTCATTGTGCAAGGGGTGACAGGACTCACGATGATCGTTACTAAGGAAGGGCTTGATGCCGTGCCTGGGAGCGAGCAGTAGTCCGTCCGGGTCGGCCTAGTGCCGACTCACCCCCATTCTTCTTTTTCATCACTACCATGATGAGCAACAGCATCACGATTAGGCCAAGGGCAAACCCAGGTAACGTTGTGATTCCCCACTCTATCTGAAACAGCTCGGGGGCCGTCACGGGTTCACTTGGGTATAATGGAAAGAGAATGTAAGCCATCATGTTCCACGAGAAATGGAACCCTACCGGTGCCCAAAGGCGATGTCCCGAGAAGTGGTAGCCCAGCCCTAACACTACGCCACCCACAAACAGATTCAGGCTGAAGAGGGTCACCAAGTGATACGGCACTGATCCTAGCGGAGACCACCAACCGAAGTGAACAATGGAAAACACAATCGAGCTGACGATTAATCCTCCGGGAAGACCCCATAAGCGGGTCATCCTTGACACCATGTAGCCACGATAGCTCAGCTCTTCAAACAGAGCCACTGGCGCAGTGATAATGGCTTCCGATAGCACAAGGTCAGCAGTGATCTCTGATAGTGGACGGAGCTGACCTCCTAGATTGGCAGCTAGCAACACGACGAGCCCCGCAGCCAGTAGTCCAGCGAACGCACCGACTGCCGTGAGCGGGACTGCGTTTGAGTCCATGGTAAGACCTAACTCAGTGATTGAGTAGCGCCCTTCCCATCTTAGGAACACCTTCAGCACGAAGTACATCAAGCCAAAGGTCAGGAAGAAAAGCAGCGTCGCAGCCAGCTCTTGGAGCTGCACGCTCCAGCTCAGTGCATTTGTCACGAGGGGGGAAAGCTCAACAATCAGCAGCATCGTTAGGCAGAACAAGACGACTCTAGCTACCTGAGTTGCTCGATCATCGCTCATGGGAGGTCCAGTTCTCTCATCCGCTTTCCCCTAAAATCTCGTGTGGTCCAGTCCTCCTCTGGGACTGTCTGCCCAAGATGCCAAAAGCACATCAAGCCTGCCCAGCCGTTGTGGCTCTTTGAACTCAGCTCTGGGAACCACCCGCCGTCAAGCCATACACCTCCCTGCAGGTGGTACATATGGTCAATTCATTTAAGTAGTTGGCAATACTCAAAGAACGAGAACGACCCGCGAGTCCATCATAGGGCTACCTGTGCAGGTTATCTCAACGGTGTAATGGCTCAAGGAGTGAGAGTCTGCTTGTCAGAGACAAGGCGGCTGCTGTTAGAGTTCGAAACTGACGAAGTGGGAAAGCTCGCCAAGAAGGACGCGAGGATTCGACAGGAACTCGTTCAGGCCTTCTCCGACTCATCTGAGATCGTAAGGGAAAGAGCTCTGATTGCTGCCGTTGAGTTGGGTGATCCTCGTGTAGTCACAGATGCAGTCAAAGCTCTGGGCGACGAAGAAGAGGACGTCAGGATAGCTGCCGCTCAACTTGTGGCTTGGTTTGGCCAACCCCGGACGGTCCCGGACCTGCTCAATGGTCTGAAGGACTCGAATACTTGGGTCAGGTCTCACTGTGCATCGGGTCTTTCGAAGATACTGCACGGTCCCATTTGGGCGCGAGTCCCGGCTAAGGACGTTGATCTGCTCCTGTCTGGTCTTCCGGGCATGAGTGACCAGCAGATCGAGCAATACATGATTGGGCTCAAGGTCGAGTCAGAAATGGTTGACCGCTTCATCCAGTGGAAGGAAGCCAATTTCAATGTAGAGATCGACATGACCAAGATGGTTGAAGAGCTTGAGGCCAAGCCGATAGTCTTAGGAGAAGAGAGCAAGCCAGCAGAGTACAGACCGCCTGAAGCGGTGCCTGCACCCAGAGGGTCAGGCCTGTCCCCTGGGGTCGAGGATATTCTGTCCGAGCTTCCCGAGGATATCAGGATGACTCTTCCCCCGGAAGACCTGAAGCGCTTGAATGCCACCACTGCGAGAGAACTTGTCGACTCCCTGAAATCGTCCTTTCCTGCCGCAGCAGTTGAAGCCGCCAGGAAGAAGCCGGTGAAAGTGAGACGCGTCAAGAAAGTCCGCAAGGTCAGGAAGGGACAGACGAGAGAGGAGCTGATTGCCGGTCTCCCGGACGAGGTGAAGGACTCCGTCACGCCAGAGATACTAGATAGTTTGAGTACTGACGAACTGGAGGCTCTCGTCGGTGCCTCCGCCGAGGAGCATGAAGCAGAACCCGAGGCAGGAGAAGAGGCGCCTCCAAAGGCGACCACAACAAAGCCGGCGTCGGGTCGGGCTGAGGCACCAGAAGCGAAGACTGGACGGTCTGATCCACGTTGGGAGGAATACTCCAGTCAGTATGGTCAAGCGAAGGCCGATCTGCTTGTGATGGTTCCACCCGATATGATTCAGGGTCTTCCAGCTGAACAGATACGTGAGATGGACTTGGAAACGCTGAAAGGTCTGATAGACGCACTGAAACCACGGGAGTAGCTCTTACTGCGCTCCCCTTATCACCACGGCAAACTCAGTCGCAAGTCGACCATACCATTCAAGCAGATCTCGCATGTTGTCAACATGACGGTACGTGCCGTTGCCGTATTGTGCCATGGCAAGCATCAGTTCCTCATCGATTTCACTGCGCTCTCCGAGACCAATACAGTACATCACAAGCCTTCGTCTATCCGAGAACTTCTCCTTCAAGACCTTGAGAGGAGGAGGCCCGGACGTCGTCATCCCATCGGTGAGGAGGATCAGCATTGTAGGCTTCTTGGGGTCTCCAAACGCATCAAGTGTTTCGCTCGCCTTGATTAGAGCTGAACCCATGTCAGTCAGAGTGCCTCCCTCTTCCACCTTGTCGATGACATGTGTGCTTATTATCTGAAGACCCAAGGCCTTGTCCTTGCCTGTACATTCCACATAGGGTCTTACATCACCGGACTCCGGGTCCATGAATGTCATCTCGCTCACTTCCTTCTCGAAAGTGATCACGGCGACCTTCTCCCCGTATCCGCGACCAACCTTCTCTGCTAGGTACAGCAGCACAGCCATGGCAGCTGCTTCACCCCGGCTCACATTGGACCCCTCTTCAAACCTGTCGAGAAAGGCCTGAACATCCGGGTTGTCACCCGCAAGGTCCTTGAGCCCCTCTCGTGCATGGGCCACATCCCTGACTGGCACGTCATTAGTCTTCATCGACCCACTTGTGTCGATGCATAGGATTGCATTGAAGGGAGTGGATATCCCCACCGTCTTAAACTGGTAACCAGTCTTGTCCCTCAGTGCCTCAAAGGCAAGCTTCGCAAAGCTCTTGCCAGTAAGCGATGGGCGCGTATTCATTATCTCAACTTTCACTTCCAGCTCGGGCCAGTTGAAGGACATCCCCGGATACACTAGGCGGCCGCCAATCATCTTCTCCAACAGGTGGACCTTTTCTGCTGCTCTCGGGACTAGGTCTTCTGTGTTTGCTCCCTCGGCTAGCGGCTTGAGACCAAACTCCACATACTCAAGTGCAATCATCGGTTGATCATAGAGTGTTACCTCGACCATGTCGCCCTCCATGAGCAGGGAGGCCTCTAGTACAAGGCTGTCAACTACAATTCTGTCCTGCGGGACATCTGCACTCTTGCGGACTTCGGCTGCCCCCCAGAAACTGCTCTGAGGATCCTCAAATAGCACAATGGAACCCATTTCTGCCTTTAGAGTGTCGGCGGTCCTAGGGTTCAGGTTTGCATACCCTTTGAGATCTCCTCCATCTACGATCTCCAGTTTCATCTTCTTAGTAATGGTGTATTCCTCCGAGAGAGCAGTATGATTCCGTCTGACCGAGTTGATATAAACGATTTCACGCGCTATGGCACTTCGAGCAGTGTAAGAAGCGCTGCCGGTATCCCGTCCGTTGATTCAATCTGCACGCCATGTTCGGCCAAAGTACTGAGCAGAATGGGGTCGACCCTCTGAGATGCGAACTCAGTGGTATCTAGAGTGTGTTCGGCCCTTGAACTCATGACTGCGCAAGTCACAATCTTGCCAGATTGCTGCCGCACCCAGATGTGAACTTCACGTGCCCCTTTGTTCGCGACAAGCGTAATGACGTAGGAATTGTCGTAAACGCCACTGAAACCGGCGGTTGAGTACGGTCGCACATCGGGCCAAGTTCCCTTGGGTGGTATCATGAAGTCAATTGATGCAACGTCCCATTGCCTATCTCGGACAAGAGTCAGTACAAGCGACTCGAGAGTATCAACACCTCGACGATGCTCGTCGCTGAATACAACTTGCCGGGGAGATTCTCCGCTCGGACCACGTGTTGTGTATGGTTTCTGCACAAGCGAGAGAGCATTGCCGCCTAGAATGCGCTGGATGTCAGCGAGTGTCCCAGAGAATGACTTCGAGAGCAGGTACATTATCAGTTCTGCGGCTTGCATAGATAGGAAGCTATAGTCAGTGCCAAAGAGTAGCTTCTCAGACCATGAACCCCTAGTCGTTCCCACTCGCTCTTGGGCTGTCTTGAACAACACTGGGATGTCTTGGCCGTGCAGGCCCGACGTTTCCGCATAGATCAATGGGTCCCTTAGAATCTCGTGGAGAAGGGGATCGCCAGGACTCATAGCGCAGTGGCCGAGGATGATGCGCATGCCACGCAGAGCTTCAGTGCACGAGTTGTCGGAACGTATGTCATCAACCAGTGCTTTGATCTTCCTTGCGGTGCGAATGTTCCTTGTGTCGAATATGACCGGAACACGGAGTTCTCCTGCTCTCTTCACCACACGCTTGGTGATGTCGTCCTGAATGTCATCTAAGAATAGCTGGGCTAGGGGATGGAGCTTGAGGCCGCGCAAACCCAGATTGTTGACCGCCCTATTCAGCTCATTGACTGCGGTGTCAGGGCTCTTAGTCTTGCCATCCGTAGGGTCGACTCGGGCGAAACCGATGAGTCTCGTTGAGTTGGGTGCATGCGTTGTCCAGCTCGCTATCTTGTCGTTTGAGAGTCTGAACGATGCAGTCGTGCGGTCGGTTGATTTGGCGTAGTCATCGGAGTAAGGAAAGACTATCGTCCTGTCGACTAGCCAGCCATTGTTCATCCGCTCCCAGCTGTCCCTCAAGTTGAAACACTTCCAAGGCAGGCTCGGAGGCTCCACTTGTATTGGCTCGAAAAGGAGACCTTCCTTCTCCAGGCGCTCCTTCGCCATCCGTCGAAGCTCAAACCACAGAAGGGCATAGTATGAGTAAGCACCCGCAGGTGTGTTTCTGTGACTACCTTCGCGACCCATGTGATGATGTCCATCGACCAAGTATATGCGGAAGATGTCACCTCTTCTTATTCCATGGGATGGTTGATCTTCCACGGCTCGGACTACTAACATCTGGACGCTTCTCCGTCGGGTTAAGGCGCACCAACTCGTGATAAACCATCTCATACTAGTCATCGGATGGGTTCAAGTCAGTGACACGACATAATGTCCATTTGCACTATGGATATATCGATTGGTGTGCTGGTCCACGACAGCCGCCTATGCGGAGTATGACGCAATGATAGTGGTTGAAGATACAGCAAGCAACGAGATCAGACAGTTCTTCGTTGTGGACGCCCTGCTCCAGATAGGTATGGTCAAGGCTGGAACACAAGTCCGCGTCTTCGACCCAGGGAGGGCACTGTCATACTTCACAATGGTTGAGGACCATCTGCATGATCTGGCCACTCAGTACCCGGGAGCCTTCCGATATCTTCCTCGCAGGGCATATGACTATCTCAAGAAGCCGCTAATCCTGAGTGAGCTCTGTGCCAGCACTCTCGATCCGTCGGCTGCAAGCTGGCTGGTGGACATGTTTTTTGCAAGGCCCCTGATGGCAGTTGCAGGGAGGTCGCTCCCTGACTCACAGCAGGACAGGAATGCAGAACTCGCTCAAAGATGGTCAGTCGTACTGCCGCACAGTCCGAGACTCTATCATGTTCAAGACATGCGCAATGGACGCAGAAGCGGCCCAGGTTGGGGCTGCGCCTTGACAGTTTCCGATTTGCAGGACACCATGAGAGGAACAAACGGCGCCGATATATTGAACTACGTCAAATCTGGTCTGCCCTTCTTCATAGAACTGAACGCACCTGACGACATCGACCCCCTTCTCAGATGGCTGATCGTCTTGAGAAACACCGGCCTAGCCAGTCCCAACCTATTCCTCGCCATCAGGGCACACAAGGTTTGGGGGCCCAAGATAACACAGTTACTGGAAATCCCTAACACGAAACTGCTCACCTGTGGAGCAACCATATCGTCGCTTACGACGGTAATATCCCATCTTCGTAAGAACGGTCAGAATCCGTTATGGTCCACTAGACTCGTGTTCGCAAGCGCCTACCCCGAAACACATGAGGGGGAGAGCATCTCGGAGATCCTCAGTTACCTGTTCAGTAGGAACTTGGCCGCTTCTCCGGAGGACCTGCAGAGAATCCTTGGCACTAATCTACTCTCTATTCTTCCTCCAAGACCCCCATTCCTGAGCTATGTCGATAACGATGAAACCGTCATATCTGAGGCACAGTTTGGAAGACTATGTCTGAAGGAATTGGCCAGGGTTCTCATGCTGCTAGGCACAAAGGGAAAACAGAATATCTTGTCTGTCGACCACATGCTGTCAAACGAAGGCTCCGTCAGCGCCAACAGCGCAGTAATAACGCTGGGAGAGTCATCACCTAAGGCCGCAACCTGCCTTGCTGTTTTGGTGGAACGTGATGGAACACTGAGGGTGTCAGGCTGGAAGCGCACATTCACCGAGAGCCTCAGCTCAAGGAAGAACGACATATACACAACTCTCGTCAGGGCATCAACAAACTCTTCAGGCCCTGTACTGGATTCGCCGGCTCACTTGAACCAGTTCGATCTTTCTGTGCTCAAGTGCCTGCAAGTCAGAAACCCACAGGAGATTCTATCTGGACTCCACTTTGCGGTTGACACCCGAGAAATCGAACCTGGTATCATGTTGATCTCAGCTGACGATATGAAGGCTCTAGGGGTTGCAGACGGTGAGATAGTCCTTGCCCTTGAAGGGGGCAGCGGTCAATGGTGGTCAGCACGAGGCGAAGAAGGCGATGCACCGAACCGGAGAGTCGTGCTCTCGCGCTCAGACGCACAGCTTGTCGGACTGGATGGCTCGACTCCAGTCGACCTAGTGAAGCATGAGGGCCACGTCGTAAACCTTCGAGAGATGATCTTCGCTTATGAAGCACTAGACCCTTGGACGAGTGGCGAACTTGCTTCCCATGTACACCTTCACGAAGAGTCCATCAAGAAGACAATCGCGGGCCGCCCATTCGGTTTCGGCACAAGGTTGTACCTTGGAGAGCGAGGCCAGAGGTTCACAATGAATCTCGTCCGCACAGAACCAGGACTGAGTTCGGGAGAACTTGGTGAGGCCCCATCTGAAGGGTTGGTGTTCAGACCGGCTCAAGCATTCGAGGAGATCAATGTCATACTGTGTTTGTTCATGGATCAGAGCATGGCAGTGAAGGATGTGAATCTGTCAACAGACGCCTCAGTTCGGAGAAGGCTATCCTCACTCAGTGACAAGATGCCCGAACTGGTGGACTTCCTGTCTGGCTTGGAAACACAGGTCACAAGGGCGCAACTGGCAGCACTAATCTCCTTGCTGACTATAGGCCAGATGGCTGTGAACCGCACTGAAGGACACCTGGGGTTTGTTGTGGTTTCCGAAGAAGCTCACAAGTACTGTATTCAGAAGGGCAATTCAATCCAATCCTCCGCCGAATTCGCCGAAGACCTACCGTCTCACGAGGTCATGACCTCACTTCTATTGTCTATCTTTGATGCAGCGCGAGAGGTTGGTGGGAAACTCAATGCCTCTGCTGCTTACCGCTCGGTAGCAGAACTGCTTGAAGACTTCGGCCAAGACAGACCAACCCTAGTCATTCTGATCGGAAGTCGATTGGGTGGCCAAGAGGAAGAGAGCGCGCCCTTCCTTAAGGCCATATCTGATCATGAGAGATATCGACTGGACTTCTTGGGAGTTGGTGAGAGTTTCGATGACAGAGAGGCCCGTAGACTTCTCAGGTCCGTCAATAGCAGCATAGTACCAATCAGGTCGTTCTCTGCGCAGGTCTTCGATGACTATCTTCTCTCTGCAATACGGAAACTCCTTCCTCGATAGTCGTGAGTCATCAGACGCGGACTTCGAGTGCCTTGATCCGCGACTCCAATGCATCCGTTTCGAGTTCCAGTCTGTCAATCATACCCCTAACCAGCCCCAAGACGCCTGTAATCTGCTCGACACCCGGGCGACCAACTTGGCTCTTCCTGTCCGCACTAGATTGGACGCAGCCCGTTTCCAACGAGTTCAGGAGATACAGCCGTCCTTCTAGGCTCTTCACTCTGGCAGGCAGACTCCGGAAGTTCATAAGGACATCCTCGGCTCGTTCGACTATTGCCGGTAGTGTTTCCTCATCAGAAGGCAAATGACACTCACCTCTTCTTCCTTTCAGCTAGAGTCTCAATCCGGCGCTCCAGATCCTCCAGTCTAGACGAAAGAGACTCAAGACGGTCAACTACTTCCTTCAGTCGAACATAGAGATTCTTGGACGGTGCCCCGGAAACAACTGGCAAGTCCTGTACTCCTTCAGTTCCTGCGTCCGAAACCGCTCGTCCCTCTGTTCCTGCTAGCGAAGACATGCGGCCTTCGAGGGCCTCAATCCTTCTTTGAAGGTCAAGAGTTTCGATCTCGTCCAGCTCCCGGCTCACCTCTGCCAAGCGCTGCAACAGGTTATCCGTAGTGTCGGCCTTCCGCTCTGTAACACTCTCAAGCACTCCCGTGCTGGAAAGAGAAGAAGGCACAGTGTTCCCGTCTCCAACAGGAGCGGGTAGATCTTCATCGCCGGGACGGACCTCGATTCGAGGAGGCCGTTTCCATCCTACTCGTGCGGCCTGCGTTGAAGCAGCAGTCGGACGAATTCGCTCAACTCTGAATCTGATCCCGCGCTCCGGGAGCGCGAACTTCTGGCCGGTCTTCAGGATGCGGCCATCGAGGTATGGTCTGAGGTCCTCTGAGCGCATCGATATCGCGCGACTGACATCGTCCGACGCCCAATAAACCAACTCAATCTCCTTGCAGAATGGCAAATCCTCAGTGACCTGTTCGACCTCCACCTCGGATTCATTTTCCAAGTGGAGATCATCAAAGAGTCGTGAGTCGAGCACTATTGTCTGCTCGGGAACGCCCTTGGAAGGCCGAAGGTCACTGAGCAAGCAACGGCCCTCGTATGAAACCATCACAGTCCTCCCGAGAAGTGACGCTCCTGACGAGGAACTCAGGAATGAAAGCCCCTTCTGGTCGCGTCCGCGCATTGCTCTGATCTTCAACGTCAGCCACTCCTCAATAGATTCGCGTTTCGTAGATCCTAGTGGCCATTGACCTGGATCCATAGAGGACCTCGACTCTGAGGCTTGCTTTCTCTTTCACATCCGACATTGGTGTCAGCTTCAACTCGATTTGTTGATCGGACTTCGGACCAACGTCCCTTGATTCGTTGGCAACTTCGGAGATGCCCTCGGATGTCACCAGTGTCACAACGACCCGGATGCTTGCGGCCGTAGGACTCGGGTTCTTCACTCTGATTCTGTAGTTGAAGGCCTTCCCGGGCAACAGGGCACTCGGCACTTCACCTAGTTCCACTGATAGACCCAGCTGGGATGGAACGAGGGGGCGACCTTTTGGCCACGCAGGTATACGCCCAAGCTCCATCAGCCTTGACAGGGATGTCTTCAGCTCTCTTAGGCCCAAGGCGAGCACGGTTGCGGCCTCGACCAAGTCAAAGGAGCCATCGTGCGAAGCATAGTAGGCGAGGACACGGCGGTCTTCCTCGATGAGGTCACTCACTCCTTCGAGTATGCGTAGAATCGCGTCGGGCAGCTCGGGTGCGTTCAACAACGAATAGTACTTCCCGTCCTCCACAGACTCTGCTATGCTTCTGAAAGATGGCTCGACTAGAGGATTGCACCCACACACAAAAATAAAGACAGTGTTGCCATATGTCTTCTTCAGTTCCTGGACCTCGGTCTTGGGGTCATGGCCATCCGGACACCCATTGGGAAAGTAATCGTCAGCAAGTGAGTTGTAGGCTCTGCCGTGAGGGGGTGCATCCCCCACAAGAAGGAGGACTTTGTAGGAGCTCTTCTCCCATGAGAGTTTCGTCCGAGCATCATATAGACCGTCGGCAACGGCCTCAGGTGTGTCTCCTCCCTCGGAAGGATTCAGGTCTGATATTTCCTTGTGAACCACTTTGATCTTGTTGGTGAAGTCAAACACACGTGTCACGTAGGTGTGGTCTTGGGGTGGATGGTCACGATAGGACACGATACCGAATCTGATCTGGAGTCCCGACGTCCGTGCCACTATCTTGTCGACTATGCTGAAGAGATTGTCCCTCACAGCCACTATGTCGTCTTTCATTGAGCCTGTTGTGTCTACCACAAAGGCGATGTCCAGGTTGGTTTCGGGCAGCCCAGATCACTCCGTGTGCCACTCGTGTTGTGCCGCAATTAAGGTTTTGCAGGATTCGGAGCGCAGCACATTTTAAGGTGACCGTACAACCGCATCACAGTGATCTCATGAGCGAGAGTGACTTGGACGTTGAGCTTGAGTTTGAGGGCGGACCGACTATCACGGCTGTCATTGACAGAGTGTTGGGTCCACTGATCGTCGAAGAGATCAAGTTCCGACTGCCCATTGTTGCGAAAGCGGCGGTCATGGCCGGGCAGGTGAAGATGACCCTTGGCATATCCAAGGGGAACCTCAAGGCTACTAGTGAGGTTAAGCGGGGGGACATGGCATACAACCCGCTAGGAGACTCCCTCGATGTTTACCTCAAAGACATGCACACCTTTGGGCCGGTAAATCTGATCGGCAGGATAACATCGAACAGTGAGGCCCTACAAAGGCTGGGCACGATAAGGCGCGGGGGAAGGGTCACAATAAGAGCGGCACACGATGCAAAAACGAGGAAATGAAACTGACTAGACGCGTTCCAAGTTTCGAATCACGGCCTCGGCCTCATCCACTCCCATAACCGACGGGTCTACTGTCATTCCTGGATCCTGAGTTTCGATGACTACCTCCATGCCCGAGTCAGTCACCCTCTTGAACCCCATGCTGGATACAGGTCGAACCCGGAGCTGAGTTGTATCGAACTCTGCCTTACGAACAGCTTCGACAGTCATGGTCTCCTTGCGAATCTTCGACCTCGCGACACGCAGTCGCTCATTCAGCTCGGCTACTTGGTCTTGGAGCTTGTTCTTCGTCATTATTGCTTCGCTCAGATTCGTCTTGAGCTCCTCATACTGAGCGCGCTCAACCAGACCGGCCTTGGGGTCGACCCAAGTCAAAGTAGTGCCGTCAGACCTACGCTTTGTAGATACGAAGCCCAAAGCCTTGAGTATCGCAACAATGTCGTAGACTCTCCGCTTGGGACTCTGGAGATTCTCAGCCAGAACATCGCTTCGTATACCTTGGGTACCGCACTCCTCAAGCAGACGTATCGACTCCTGAGCAAGGTCCACGAGCTTCAATGTTTCACCCCGACAGTGCGAAATAGTCTCCTCAGAGCAGCTCCGGAACGATTACCGACCTGACGTATTTAGATGTTGTTATTATGTTTCGATTTTGCGAAAGACGGTTCTAGAAACCAATAGCTCGGTTTTTTGGCATGTCATTTTTCGACGGACTCAAGCTCAACTCGAATCCTAGAGCGAGCCCGTCCTTCCGAGTGGGGAGTGCTTGACAACACCAATAGCTTATTACGTACGACAAAGGCTCGTCGGCCGACCAACAAGGAGGTTCATACCATGGCGGCTAAATCAATGAGCAGGACTAGGGTGATCATCATGGGCGCAGCGGGCCGTGATTTCCATAACTTCAACGTCTTCTTCAGGGACAACGAACAGTACGAGGTTGTGGCGTTCACTGCGGAGCAGATACCCGGCATTGAGGACAGGATCTATCCTCCAGAGCTCTCAGGGAAGCTCTATCCCAAGGGTATCAAGATATACCCCGAACAGAAGCTACCGGAACTCATACAGAAGTTTGATGTTCATCAGTGTGTTCTGGCCTACTCCGATCTGCCCTACGAAACAGTCGGGCACAAGATAGCTTGGGTGAACTCTCTCGGTCCAGACTTTCGAATCATGGGTCCCAAGACCACCATGCTGAAGAGCAACAAACCGGTCATTGCCGTCTGTGCGGTAAGAACTGGGTGCGGGAAGAGCCAGACATCCAGAAAGATCAACACTCTACTCGTCCAGATGGGTTTCAAACCTGTGAATATCAGGCACCCAATGCCCTACGATCCGGATTTGACGACACAGATAGCACAAAGATACGCCACGTTGGCTGACATGGACCGCTACAACTGCACCATCGAGGAACGCGAAGAGTATGAACCCATGATAACCGCAGGTGTCACTTTGTACGCAGGCGTTGACTACGGCAAGATACTCGATATGGCGCAGAAGGAGGCGGACGTCATCACATGGGACGGTGGAAACAATGACTTCTCCTTCTACAAGCCCGACCTGCTCATTGTCGTGACCGACCCGCACAGAGCAGGTCACGAAGTCACATATTATCCCGGTGAGACTAACCTGAGAATGGCAGATGTTGTCATCATAAACAAGATTGATACAGCAGACTATGAAAACGTCGAGAAGGTCAGGGCAAACATAGAGAGAGTGAACCCCAAGGCAATCGTCATTGATGCCGCCTCTCCTCTGACCGTTGGGGATGTGTCGGTGATCCGTGGGAAGAGAGTCATCGCCATTGAAGACGGCCCAACTGTCACGCACGGCGGCATGGCCTACGGAGCGGCGTACATTGCGGCACGCAAGTTCGGAGCCACGATTGTTGACCCCAGACCTTTCGCTGTCGGCACGATTCAGGCCACGTTTGAGAAGTACAAGCATCTCAGAGACGTGCTGCCTGCCATGGGCTATGGGAAGGCACAGATGAAGGAACTAGAAGAAACCATCAACAAGGCAGACGTGGACGCCATTGTTGTGGGGACACCTATTGACCTGACGCGTCTTCTGAAGATTAACAAGCCCAGTACCAGAGTGAGGTATGATCTGCAGGAGATAGGGAAGCCCGACCTTCTAGATGTTCTGACAGATTTCGTAAAGAAGCACAAGCTCAAGAAATAGAGCAGACGAGGGACTTGAGGACTGTCACAACTAGGCTCGATAGTCCTCACCCTGCAGTCGACATAGCGAATGGTCAGACTGAGCACGACCGAGGAAGACATAATAGGAAGCTGACGAACGCCGGACTAAGATTCCCATACTTGGAGGAACAACTGTTGGCAGAGATACCTATGGCTGGAGAAGGAGCCCAGCCCAGTCGGAGCGGTGAGAGACCTCTTGGGGTCACGCTGATAGCAATCTTGCAGTTCCTGCAGTCTATTGTGCTACTTGCAGCCGGTGCACTGTCATTGCCAGCGGCAATCGGCATCGGCTTGGCAGTCATCGGTCTTATAGGCTTCTATGTTGGGTTAGCTCTCTTGAACCTCCGATCCTGGGCATGGACATGGGCAGTGTTGCTCAACATCCTTGGGCTCATCATCAGCATAGCAGACCGAAGCTGGGTAAGCGTTCTGCTCTCGTTCGTGATTGTGATCTATCTCTTCCAGCCAGGAATAAGGGCCCGGTTCAAGTGATGAGCATACCCTGAATGAGTTGACCCTGTTGCAGTCCAAGTCGCTAGCCTGGACTCCGGCTTCCTTTGTTATCAACAGCCCTGGCCGAGTCCTGACAACAGCCGCTCCCCGTTCGTCAATTGCAGCAATGACTCATGAACACGGGCAGCATGGGAAAGATGGAGGAGAGGAATCCGGAGGCGCCTCGGCAAGTCACTGCCACACTTCCCCCTGAGCCACGCTGACCCTAGAAACCAGATCCCTATACAGCACTGCCTGGAAGATGTACCCAAGAGGATCTAGGAGCACTGAAATGAATAAGGTCCAGACCGCTAAGACCCAGATTCCAGTCAAGATGAAGATAGGCAGAAAAACAAACGCCAAGATGTATCGGATTATGTTCACTGCAATTGTAAGCAGGATTCTGCCTCCGAAGATATGCCAGAAACATCCACCTGTGATTGAGTACGCCCTTACCACGGATTCGTATGCGGAGAGGTTCTCACCGATTACGACCCCTAGCACAGGAGAGAGCCTGACGGTCACATAGAAGAACAACACCAATCCTCCAATGAGACCCACCAGACCGATGGCGAAAGCTGCGAGTGCCACCAGAAGAGCCAAGCCCATCAGTGCTAGAATCGACAGTACCGAAGCCCCCATGAGCGTGGGCAATCTGCTTAGTGCGAATGACAGACTGGAGCGAATCGCTCCCTTCTCAGGGGTCCCGTAGTTGTCAAGTGCAAGCTTCGTCGCGGCACCGCCCACGACTGCATACAGCAGAATACCTGCTATCGTGAGCAAGACCAGGATAAGGACAAAAGATGGGGTCCACCCCGTACCCGTCAAGATGCTAATCAGCAATTCCAGTGAGTCTACCGTTGCTACACCAATGAGCACGAGCCCAATAGGACCGAACAGAGCTACGAAGACGATTGCCTGTATGCCGACAAAGGCGATTGCTCCAAGTGCCAGTATTATCGCATACTGGTGCAGCCTTCTTGACCATAGGCTGAACGTCCGTGACACCAGGCCCAGAAAGCTCACTATGAAGTTCGGTTTCGCGGCTTCTGGAAACGCCTGGCTGTTATCAGGACCTATCTCCACAACGAATCCTCCGAGTCAGGGTTGGTCCGATGACAATGATATAAGTACTCCGATGAAAGCTGAACATGGATGGGAGCGTCAACATTCATGAGGGGTGAAAGATGAACAGGCGCTGTTCCATGACCATCACCACGCATCCGAGAATGCTTGTTCTACCACAATTGCTGCTCGGGCCCAGACTCGATTCTTGACATAAGGTCCTTGTAGAGTACAGCTTGGAAGACATAGTTCAGTGGACCAGTCGTCACTGTGCTGACAATCAACAGGACAACATTGAACAACCATTGACTGTGCAGGACCACAGGAGCGAGCACAATTTCGATTACCCATCCGATCAACAGGACTGCGAAGCCAAGCATGAACCTCCCCCCAAAGACGTGCCAGAATCGGCTCTTTGTTATCTGGAAGGTTCTCTTGAAGGCGCCCACAACCGACAATTCCTCAGCAACGACTAGTGCCACCAACGGGGCCATTCGGACTGACAGGTAGACGACGATGGCGAAGCTGATGAACAGCAGCGGCGCAAGCGCCAGAAACTGACTCACAACAGCAGGATCCATTAGGTCGTCGGGAAGCTCCGCCAACATCAGGTTAGCTGGCAACAGCACACCTGTCGTCACAAGACTGAATACGAGTTGGACACCTATCAGTTTCCACAACCGACCAAAGGCAAATCTGACGCCGAATCCAGCGTCCCCGGGGTTTCCTGTCCCATAATTGTCCAACGCTAGTTTCGTCACTGCACCACCAAAGATGGCAAACATGATTATGCCAAACAGCATCAGGGGGACATTGACAAGAACAGCAGTACTGTCCCAACCACTCACAAGGAAGCTCGAAAGTAGTGACAAAGGGTCTGTGGATACGCTGATGGGTCCACCCGCGCCATAGATTGCCCCTAGCACTGCGGCTTCTATCGGAATGAGACCCAAGCCCACTATGCATGATATGACAAAGTAGTATATCAGCCCTCGCGACCACAGCGCGAATGTTCTCGAAACAAGACCAAGCGCATTGACCCTGAACCGGGACCGCCCGGAATCTGGCTTTGCGACACCGGGTCCTTCATCTATTTCCATGCTGACGTCTCCTAGAGGATTGGACTGAAACACGTCTTATGACTGCTTCGATGTGTCGACTCATGGTATGACTGCGGACTCATCTACGCTGGCTTCGGACGGACGTCCGCGATCTCCATGAACTTCATCAAAGACACGTTCAAGGAGGTTCAGAGAACAGAGGAGGGAATTGCTCGTCAAAGTTGTTCTCCACAACGCAGGACGCCAGAGCTTCTTGGAACACATTAGTCGATGACGCTTCAAGCAGCTCCTCAGTCCCTCAAGAAAAAAGAGCGACAGGTTTAAGCATTTCAAGATAAACCAGATAACCGGGGACTGGTCATGGAGAACAGATGGTGGGGCGTTTCTTTGGTTATCATTGGTGCACTCGGTCTGGTTGCATGGTCCTTCGGTGCTAATATGCTGTTCCAGTACCTAATCGCTGAAGTGTACAATGGTGACCCAGGTGAACCCATTTGGGTGCTTGCACCTGAGTATGCACTCTTGGCCCTAATACCGGCTTCATTCCTGTTATATGGGTCATGTGTCCTACTGTTTTCAAGAGTGCTGTCACCAGAGTAGGAAACCGAAAACAGAAGGGTTCCGATAGTCTGAGTCCGAATTCTTTCTACATTCATGATTATCATATTGTAGACTGTGTGCACAATGTGGAATGCTCTTATGCCGGTTTGGGCCGCACATCAGCGATTTCCATGAACTTCAGGCCGCCAGCCTTCTCCATCAGGTCCTCAAAAGCGATAATCACGACTCTCGGAGTTATCTCAGTGGCATTCTTCGTAATCCTCTGGATCTCGTACACCAACGAATCGTGGTCACCGCTGACGGGTCCTCGCGGGGCGACGTACATGTTTAGGACATCCATGCTGTATGGATCATTCATGTCCTCCTTTGCGACTTCAACCTGAACCTCCTCGACGTCCCTGAGGCTGAGTATGTCTGTCCTCAGGGCAGTCAGATTCACAGTAGCCCCCTTGACCTTCTTCTCAGCCAGACCCATCACGGCGATCTGTGCTTCAGCATCATTCTCGCGGCCGATGTCCCAGAAGAAGGGTCCATCCATGCCACATATAGAACACTTCGCATTCTCGTGTCGTGATGCAAGATCGCCCAACAGAAATCCCTCAAAGATCGTGCCAGTGCCGTCCAAGTGGAAGAGAGTCACGTGCCCAGGTTCATTCTCGCCGACGAAATCGTAAGAGCCGTCCTTATTGATCTTCACGAAGTCAAATGATATCTCCAGAGGGCTTACATTGTGATATGGGCCTTTGTAGTCACACTGCACAGCGAAGGATATCTTGCTCTCGGAAGACGCATATCCGCCGATGACGCGGACCTCTTTTGCACCCTTGTCAGTCAGTATCTGGACAATGTCGCTGGCAACGCGGTCGTAGATCTTCTCACCAGCGAGCAGAACCACTACTTTCTCAGGCGCAGTGTAGTCCGCCTCAGCCATGGCCTTGAAGAAACGGTTTCTCAAGTAGCTCGGCATGCCGGCGAATCCATTGGCCTTGAACACCTTTGCCAGCTCGACAAGCTTCTCAGTTGGGATTGCGCCGCCTGCACTCGTGGCTACGTAGAACTTGGACATCTGCCTCAGACCAAGATTGACTGCATGCCAGCCAAGATGAGGGGCGTAAGGAAACAGATTCATGCTTATGAGTTCCCAACCGCTGGACACCCAGGGATCCACTGCCATCTGTCCGACCTTCACACAGTTCTGATACAACATGTCATGGTCGTATCGCGTCAGAAACACAGGTGATGGTAGACCTGATGCCCGGCCTGAACTCAGCCAGAACTGGAGCGGTGCGTACATGAAAGTCATTCGCTCCTTGAGTCGGTCCATTGCTCCCTTGGCCCCGACATGGAGCTTGACCTTGACACCATTGTTTCGGATGAACTTGTAGTCGGCGTCGTGTCCTGTGGCCTTTGAGTATGTCATTAGGGTCCTGACAATCTCTGCAGGCGGCCGACTTGCTCCATCTACCTCAGACGGGTTCAGTACAAAGGACCTGAGATTGTCCTTGTACTCAGCCTTCTTCACCAGTGGAATCTTGAACTTCGCCCAGTCTTCGATGCACGTTATGTTGAACGGGTCGATATTCATCTGCTTGAAGAGCTTGCGATAGTAAGGATGATTGGGCCAAACCTGGTACCTGATGAACGCCCTGAACTTCTTGTCCTGTATCTCCTTAATCTCTTCATGGTTCGTTCTCTTCAGTTCCTGAAACGTGAAGGTGGACCGGGTCATACCTACGACAACCTCCAAACTGGACTTCGGCGGTAAGCGCAGTAGGCTAGGAACGGCTGGAATCCCCCCGATAAACGTTCCGAGCCCCTAGACAGAGGAAACAACGGCTCGATTCATCAAGAGTAGAAACCCATAATAG
>CAZVZC010000003.1:0-53225 GCA_964631415.1 uncultured archaeon
CGACGTATTCATCGAAGTCCATCACGTGCCCCTTCAGTCCCGAATAGTGACCGAAGCCTCTCATGTCAGGGGCGAACACTGCAACGCCCCGCTCACTGAGATAGACGCCAATGTTGGTGAGAGCAGAGCCATGACTTCCAAGTCCGTGAATAGCTATCATGAGAGCACGAGGCCGCTCGTCGTCAGGAGTCCACACTGACATGAACATCTGGGTGCCATCGTACCCTGTGTAGCTGCTCTCTTCGTACTTCATTTGTGCCACTGAACATGACATGCCAAAACGCTGCTATTAACGTTGAGTAGCAAACCACATTCAATTATACACTGGCCGGAATCTTGGAGAAGGATGGGGCGGGCCTTCTTGAATCGGGTCGCCCCAGATAGGTTTCAGAATCTCATTGGCTTGGGGGGATCGGTTGAGTAGTCATAGAAGCCCTTCCCGGACTTTCTGCCCAGCCATCCTGCACGAACCATCTTGCGCAACAGAGCAGGTGCTCTGTACTTGCTGTCCTTGAACTCATCCACGAAATAGTCGGAGATGTACAACGCTGTGTCTAGGCCCACGAAGTCAAGAAGTGTCAGCGGACCCATTGGCCAGTTCAGGCCGAGCTTGATAGCTAGGTCCATGTCTTCAACTGTCGTGATGCCTTCCTGAATCGCAAAGACAGCCTCATTCAAGGCGGGCACCAGCAATCGATTGACTGCAAACCCTGGCGCTTCCTTGACGACCACGGTCTGCTTGCCGACCTTAGTCGAAACAGCCTTTATGATATCGACAGTTGCTTCGTCGGTGGCTTGCCCTTTTATGATTTCAACAAGCCCCATGACAGGCACCGGGTTGAAGAAGTGCATGCCTATGAACTTCTGAGGCCGCTTTGTCACAGCCGCCATCTGGGTGATACTGATACTCGAAGTGTTCGACGCTAGTATGGCATTGGCGGGCGCGGCAGCGTCCACTTCCTTCCATGTGTCCAACTTGAGCTTAACTATCTCGGGAATCGCTTCAATAACCAGATCAGCGTCCTTCACTGCCTCCTTCAGATCGAGAACACACTTTATGCGACGCAGTGTCGCATCTGCGTCCGCCTGAGTGATTTTGCTCTTCTTCACCATGCGGTCCAAGTTTCCCTTTATCGTAGCAAGACCCTTGTCCAGGAACTGTTGTTCTATGTCTCGCATCTTGACTTCATAGCCTGACTGAGCACAGACATGGGCAATACCGTTGCCCATCTGGCCTGCGCCAAGCACGGCAATCTTCTTGATATCCATCCTGACCTGTCTCCAGTTGTTAGTAGGTACTGCACAGGTTCTGAATCAGGTTCGTAATATCTTTGACTGTCGCACTCCTAGACCCCGGCCTGCGTGACCGGTAACATGAAGCGGTCCCATCACGTGACCCCATGATGTGGCTGCGGTTTTTATTGCTACCACTGATGAAACGCTTGTGAAAGGCTACGGCGTCGCCCTCGCGTTGGGTATTCACAACGTAAGGACTCAGCGCATATTCCAACTTCGGTCCGTCAACCCCACTCCACTCGATGTGCACCCGCAAATAAAGGTCCCATCATCAATGGTTTATTGCATCAACAGTGTCATATTTACATGGTGTCAGCATCAAACCATAATGCCACCATGAGGTAGAGGCTGTGAACAACAGAACAGTGACCATGGTTCATTCCCACGAGCACCGCTTGGGGCGCAAAGGGGAGCCAGCCTCTCCCGCAAATCACTACGACCACACGACTTGTGGTCAAATGACCACTTGTGGTCACTTGAATGACCACTGTAGACCATCAGTTACATATCAAGTGACCAGCCCAAACCAAACCGAGGTGACATGGTTGAGTAGACTCGTCGCCCTCTTCCAATTCGCGGCTGGCCGGTTCAATGAAACTGCCGGAAGCTCCGATACTCGGCAAGAAGCAGAGTCGCTCAACAACCATGCTCACCGATGCACAGCTAAGCATACCTACTCTCTCAGCAGCGGTCCCTGCAGGGTGATTGCGGGGGCCGCACCCCGAGAAATCACGAAGTCGAACCAGGAGAACACCTGAATGATGACTCACGCGAAACAGACACGCTTTGATTCACGGTTCTTGCAGCATGACTCGGCCTTCCGAAGCATGATTGGAGGACTGAACACAGAATGACCGGCAACTCGAGGTTCTTTGGACTAAGAGATGCACCTGACTCAATACTGAGAATGGCCAGAGTCATGTCCATCTTTCTGCCTCTGATCGCAGCAACTGTCACCTTCTCGACAACATTCTATGTCATCTTCATAGCGACCGCTTTGGGCGGAGGGGACTACATCCAAGGAATGGCCCTTATCGGGACGTTGATTGTGATACAGATGGCCGTCCAAACAGTGTTTGACTACCCCACAGGTGCAGTGGGAGACTGGATCGGTCAGAGATACGTCATCTCGCTTTCATTCGCGCTGTATGGCCTGACATTCTACCTTGTTTCGCTAGTAAACGTCCAGACGCCATATGTGCTCTTGGTCGCCATCTATGCTATCAATGGTATTGCTGATGCTCAGCAGAGCGGAGCCTGGGGAGCTTGGTTTGACAACAACTACAGAGTTGCCATGCCAAACGATGTGGACAGGAAGCAATACGGTGTTATGCAGGGAAGGATCGGGATGCTCTTCCAGATTGTATCGACAGTGGCTCTTCTGCCTGGCTCATTGATGGCAGTTATGTTCAGTAGATCGTGGGTCTTTCAGTTGCAGGCACTCCTGTGTGCCTTGATAGCGGCCTCCGTCCTTGTTGTAGTACAGGACTTGCCCGAGGTCAAAGCCAGCCGACAGAAGAGACCATCGTTCGGCGAATATGGCTCGCTTCTAAAGGCAGGTGTCAGCTACATCTTCAGCGAGCCGTTTGTCAAGTATGTGATGATAGGCACGATGGTCGCAGCGAGCAGCATCATTGTGTGGGGAAATTTGATACTCTTCCCCATGTACTACGCCTACTTGACGACTGACGTAGCCGTTGCTCTATTCAGGACTCTGCTGTTCATTCCAGGGGTTGCCTCCCAAGAACGATCTGGGATTTGGTCAAGGAAGTTCGAGCCCAAGAAGTGGATCCCACGTTTCAGGCTCGTTCAGATGTGCGGATTCGTCTTCTTCCTCACGTTCGCCGGAATCATGTACCTGCTTCCTCCCGCCTCTGCAGGGACGCCGACCATCGACATCTTCTTCCCATTCACTCAGTTGGTGATACTGAAGCTGCCACCGAGCACTGTGCTTCCCGTGGTCTTGATGTTCATTACCTTCACGGTGACGGGCTTCTTCGGAGGATTCGCTGAGATCCTGACTCAACGCATTCTGATTGATGCTATTCCCAACAGAATCAGGAACAGCATGTATTCGCTGCAGCCAGCCCTGGGCACGATCATTGCAATGCCGCAGATCGCGCTCTTTGGCTGGCTCATCCCGCGCTGGGGTTTCCCGCTTACCCTTGTATCTTGTGGGATTGTATCCGTCATAGGCGTGTTCATGATATCGAAAGGTTTCAAGTACCCGCTCCCGGTTACTGGCGACGAGGCCTTTGTAGGACATCAGCAGAAAGCGTCCGAGCCCAGTGAGGCCTCAGTCGAGCCCGCGATGACAGAGAAAACCAAGGACTGAAGTCGGCCGACCATGCATCGGGGTTGCAGACCAATGAAGACCGTCAACTAGCAAGCTTATTATTGCTGCGTAATGACCACCTTTGTGGTGATATGGTTTGTCAGAGCGACCAGGTTTCATGAGCGTTTCATTCTCTGACTCTGGACTTACGACCATGGGTTATGAGAAGAAAATGATCCGTGAAGACGAAGTCAAGTTCGAGGGACAAGACGGAATCCTCGAGCTGACTGATGTGAGGCTTGTCTGGTACAAGAAACCCAGCAAGCAGGGAGGTCTCAAGAAGTTTGGTGCCTTTGCTGGTGCAGTCGCTGGCGCAGCCTTGCTCGAGGGAGTCGGTTCACGTGTAGGAGGCATCGGCGGACACGCAATCAGAAGTGTGGGACGCGGGGTTGGCGCTGCCGCTGTGTATACTGCCATTTCCTCATGGACACAGGACTCGTTCATCAACAAGGATGCCAAAGGCAACGCCGAGAGCATGGCAATCCCTATAGTTGCAGTTTCGCAGGCACAGATGTCTGGGAACAAACTGATACTTCCTCTGAAGTCCGGAGGAGATATGAGATTCGAGTTCAAGCAGCCCAAGGTGATCTCTGCTATCATAGCAAACATCTCATCGGCCCAAGGCCAAGGCAAGTGCCCATACTGCGGCGCTCCATCAGGTGGAAGAGCTTCATGCGCCCAATGTGGAGCCGTCCTACAAGGAAGTGGCGGCGGTGGTGCTCCGCGAGGATCCGGTGGAGACGAAAGCGTCACAATGACCAGTAGCGGCGACGAAGAACAGGGATCTTTCACGATCACTAGCACAGGATCAGGTCGTGGAGGACAGCCTGACCGCGCGACCATCACATTCAAGACCACGGGCGGTGGTGGCGGCCGTGGCGGTTTCTGCCCGAACTGTGGCCAGCCTTTACCTGCCGGAGCCAAGTTCTGTAACAACTGTGGACAGAAAGTAGGTTAGTCAATGGACATACGAGGCAGGGCTGTGCCTTGCCCCTTCTCTCCTTTTTCTTGTCGCAGATAGGCGATTCAGCAGTCTATTCCATACTAGACTATCTGAACAGGTCCTCAGACTTTGGCCTTGGGACCCTCCTACCGAACTCAGACCCACCAGAGTACGGGTATCCCCTAACTATTACAGCTGGCACGCCTTCGCCTGCTTGTCCCATTGCATGTTCTGCTGCTGCGGCGAGTTCATCGATCTGACAGACCGTCGAGTGTTCAAGGACTCTTCCATACAGGTCCTGTCTGCCCCTGTTGTACTTGAACGCGTTTATGCCTGCGCACCCAATGGCCAGGTTCACAGACCCGACCCGCCAAGGTCGGCCCTGAGTGTCCGACACTATGACTGCAAGCCTGCTCAGACCTGATCGTTCAATCAGAGCATGCATGATGTGTTCTGCACTCGCGTCGGGGTCTTCGGGAAGGAGGATGTACGAGCCTGTTGGTGCATTCGACCTGTCAACGCCACTGAAGTTGCACACTATGCCGTTCCTGGTTTCAGTAATCAACACACGTTCGGTCCTAAGCACCTCTCGACTCTCATCAAGAGCCAGCTGAACTTGGCAGGGATCAAACCCATTGCGGTTGGCAATGTCTTGGGCATGCTCAGACACCTGCACATCGCTCTGACGGACGACCCGTCCCTCCGACTTCGAAACTATCTTCTGAGCTACGACTAACACATCACCGTCAACAAGCTTCTCGCCAGATCTTCCGAGGGCTCTCAGGATGATTTCGGGGAGGTCCGACGGACCATCTATCACTGGGATGCCTTCAACTGCGATGACTTGAATCCGAGGGCTGGGCAACGTCCACTACTCGTGGACACGCCACGTCGCGACTCTAAAAGCCTGTCTATGGTCACAAGAACCCCGAAGTGCACGATTTTGGAGCCCCGTAGAGGCCATCGGGGTCGGTCGAAACAGCCCGTTCTGACCCAAACGCGCCCTATGAAGCCCCGAAAGGAGGCACAACGGGAAAACAATAAATGGATACACTGATGACCAAATCGAGCCAACGAGCTATTTGTCCCGGCCTGTTGCGAAGTGCATTGATTGGACAGCACGATATATTCGAGGTGAGCCCAATGAGTCCCGCGAAGAAGGACAGTGCAAAGAGCGCTGCAGAGAAGAGCGTCAAGAGCAAGGGCAGCAAGAAGCCTACTCCGAAGAAGAGCGCCGAAAGCAAGAGCAGGAAACAGGCCGTCCCGAAGAAGACTGTCGAGAAGAAAGCTAGGAAAGAACCCGTTTCCAAGAAGAGGATTAAGAGAAAGGGAAAGAGAGAAACCACTCCAAAGGGAAGTGAATCCGCAGTCGAAGCTCCTCTCGAGGAGTCAGGAGAGATCAAGCAGGGCACCATCGCGAAGTTCATGCGAAAGAGGACACAACTTGTTGGTTTCGAAACAGGTCTGAACAAGCATACCCAGTATTCTATCGAGTTCATCGACAACGCGATTGACGCACTGGAGAGCTGGTGGTGGAAGACTGACAGAAAACCTCGACTAAGCGACCAGCTTGATTCGAAGCTTGTTGAGGAAGTCAAGGAGAAGTTCAAGGACCAGCTGGAAGACACAATTGCCCTCAGCAAGAAGATCGAGAAGGACATGCGTGACGGGAAACAGGTGGATATCCCGCCGCGACCCAAGGATAACCTGGAAACGCACCTCGCGAGATTCAGGAAGTTCCTTGTTCCATTCCGAGGACTAATCACGAAGCACGAGCCCCTTGTTGTCATTCAGGTGACCGAGCTTCTTATGCCCGACTTGGTCCCAGTGGTCAATGAGGAGGGTTTCAAAGTCTATGAGTTCATCTGCTTCGACACTGGTGTCGGAATGGTACCGGCAGACCTCGAGAAGTTTGGCATTTATCTGGCCTCGAGCAAGTCAGAACAACTGAAACAGACTAGGGGAAGTCAAGGGTTCGGAGCTCCTTCAGCTTTCAGCGACGCTCAGAACACGACAGGAAAACCGATATTCGCAGTCACGAAGAAGTTCACATCAGAAAAGGCGACTGTAGCTGAGTACTACACGACAACTGCAAACACGAAGGAGTATGTCAACGGCCCACTGGAGATGGACCTGCCCTTCGAGCATGGCACTTTCATCAAGCTCTACTATCTCAACATCCAGTACAAGCGAGGATACGCGGACGTCTACGCCCAGATGACCTCACTACTGGACCCTCACGTCACTATTGTGTTCATTGACCCCTATGGTGAGGTGCATATCCATCCTCGACGAGTGAACGCGTTCCCAGAAGAACCGAAGTACGCCCAAGCGCACCCCGCCAGCATAAGGATAGGTGAGTTCCAAGACCTGCTTCGAGAAACATCAGAACGAGACCTCCATGGTTTCCTTACAAGGGGTTTTTGCAGACTGAGCGGAAACAAGGCCGCTGCTATTATAGAGAACACCAACAAGGAACTGAGGATTCGCAAGCTTCCTACTATAGGTCCGAGGACTCCAACAGACTCGTTGTCGAAGACAGAGGTGGAGTTTCTCTACAAGGCATTCTCGAGCTAAGAGTACATTGCTCCGCCCACGGACACAGTTGTACCGGTCGGAGAGGAGATCTTTGAGAAGACCATAAAGCAGGCCTACAACCCTGAGTTCGTGACCGCAATAACGAGGAAACCTACCTCAGGAAAAGGACTATCCTTTGCGGTCGAGGTATGCATTGCTTATGGCGGCGACATCAAACCCGCAGGATCAGCGAACGCGGTACTGTGGAGGTTTGTCAATCGAGTACCAAAGCTCCGGGACAATAGTGACTGTGCTACTTGGAAGGCAACGACCTCTGTGAAATGGAGGAACTACAAGCTGGATTCTTTCGACAATGGCATACCAAGAGGACCAGTCATGCTTTTCATACATGTCTGTGGGGCCTACGTCCATGTTATGTTCAAGGGTCAAAGCAAGCAGGCATTGGCAGAAGATGAGGTTCTCTTAAGAGAGATCAAGCTCGCACTTGAGGATGCAGGAAGGAAGTTCAGGCTATTCATAACCCGTCGAGAAACTGCGAAGAAGAAGGCCAAGAGAGCCGGCATTCTTGCCATGTACGCTGATCAGTTCGCTCACAGCCTTGTTGCGATAGTCAATGATAACAAGCGGAAGAAGTTGTACGACGCCGAAACGATTGCATCCAGACTGCGAGATGCCATATCGGGTTTCGAGATGGAGGCCGATGAAGAGGAGATCGAAGGCGACGTACTGAGCGCGGATTTACTTGCAGATATTCCGCTTGGAGATAGTGAAGACAACGACGTTGGCACCTCGCCAGGTGGAGATGACTAGTGGCTGCTAAACGGACTGATAACAAGGAGGCTGTCCAGACCACCCTAGGGAATCTGGTCGAGCCAAAGAAGGCGAAAGACTCAAAGATGAGGTCTCTCAGGCACAGACTCTCTCGGAAGGAGAGCAAGGCATCGGACAAGAAACGGACGGAGAAGAAGGGCAAGCCCGAGAAGAAGAAGCCAGAGCCCAAGATGGCAAGCAAGAAGGCCGGCGCAAAGAGAGAGAAGAAGGCCCAAGGCAAGGCAACACCCAAGATCCCGAAGGCCGTTCACAAGGAGCAGCCGCCTGCAGAGACATCGCTCGGACTCCTAGCTGGAGTTGGTAAGAAGTTAGAAAAGAAACTGATTGAAGCAGGATACGACTCTATCGAGCAGCTTTCAAAGGCAAAGGCGGACGCCGTGTCGCGGCGAGTAGAGGGAATGACCATCGACTTTGCGAAGAAGCTCATCAAGGCTGCGGCCGAATACCTGAAAGCCTCATCAGCTGGTTTGGAGGAAAAACAGCCCCCGTCTACAGAAGCCGTGCCGAGTGCAGAG
Source organism: uncultured archaeon (assembly GCA_964631415.1). Taxonomy (GTDB): domain Archaea; phylum Asgardarchaeota; class Thorarchaeia; order Thorarchaeales; family Thorarchaeaceae; genus OWC5. Next base: position 8,459 of record CAZVZC010000003.1, read on the forward strand.
GCGACTGGCCCCGAACCCGAACTGACCGATCTGGACGGTGTGGGCTCCAAGCTCGCACAGAAACTAGTATCTGCCGGGTATGACTCCGTCGCTAGGATGTCAAGGACTCGTCCAGAGAGTTTGGCACGTACAGTGGATGGCTTAAGCGTGAGCCATGCGAAGTCACTCGTGACGGCCGCCAAGGAGGCCATGAGGTCGAGGCAGCTCGCTCAGGTTTCTGGTGAACCCGAAGCAGTCACTACTTCTCCTGAATCAAAAGCACCCAAGGAACCCCGCGAGAAGAAGACAAGTAAGAAGACGAAAACGCAGGTAGAAGAGACTGTGGTTACCACACACCGAAAGCCCAAACCCATAAAGGTCCCATTGAAGCGAGCGAAGCCGATCCGCAAGTCGTCAGGGCTGCCTGTCCCGCAGCCTATAATCGACCTTGCCGAACAGATGAGAGCACAGTGGCGCGCGGCAGAGAAAGAACCGGTTTCGAAGGAAGGGGTCACATCACCAGATACAGTTCCGGTGGCGAACCTGACATCAGACGAAACCATCGAGAGACTGGTGGAGGCAGCAGTCGAGGTTCTGAATGAAACCATGACCACCGGGCGACCTTCGTTTGAGATACCAAGCAGGTCTGCTGAGAACATAGTCTGGGACGAAGTAAGAGACCTCCTTCTGCTGGGCATGCGGACGATCTCTCGTCCCTACCACTCACTAGCATCTGTCGTGGATGCCACCCGCACTGCAAGAGTCATGGAGATAGTATATGAACTGCTGAAGTCGAGCCTTCATGCTACGAAGAGAGAAGTCTACTATTCAGATGTCAACCTCTTTCGCGACCAGAAGTACAGTGACAAGATACTCGAGGACGTTTCATCAATGCTGCAGACGACCCGTGACAGCGTACACGTTGTGGCCGCTGCCCGTGGGTCGGCGATGGGACGCGTCGTCATAAGGGATGCTGGTGACAGGATTGATCTCACTCAGATGGGTACCGGTGGTTGGGCCATAACGCCATTCCTTGATGAGGTCGAGATAGTTGAGAGTGATGCCGAATTCATTCTTCTGTCAGAGAAAGACGCCGCAGTGATGCGGTTGGCAGAAGCCAAGTACTGGAACAGACAGCCGTGCATCGTGCTCACAGGAAAGGGCTCAGGCGACATGGCCACGAGAGCCTTCCTGAAGATTATGGTCAAGGAACTGGAGATTCCGGCCTTCGCACTCATGGACTCTGACCCGTACGGGCACTACATCTATTCCGTCTTTCTCCGAGGTAGCAAGCGACTGAGCTACGAATCGCCGTTTATTGCAACGCCCGAACTGAAGCTCCTCGGAGTGCTCAGCAGAGACCTAGATGAGTTCAAGATCCCGAAGAGCGTTCGCATCCCCATGATGCCAGCAGACATCAAGCGAGTTAAGGAGATGCTCAAGGAGCCCTTTGTGCAGAAGAATGGCCCGTGGGTTCAAGATCTGGAGCTTATGCTCCGTATCAGAGAGAAGGCAGAGATTCAGGCGTTCGCAAGTCATGGCTTCGAGTACCTGACAGACGAATACATTCCGCGCAAACTTGAGACCGGCGACTGGATATGAGCATGTAGCAAACGGAACCTCTCGGCACTTCTGGATGCATCGCCCGGAGTTCATGCGGCTTGACGCTGATTCACGCTTGAATGTGTTCAGAGTGACTGCGGAGTCGGAACTCTCGGTGGACGCAGGCTACGCCTTTCTGATTCTCTTCTCAAGACCCGCCAACCCCTTTGAGTCCTCGCCTTCTCTGAACTTCTCAGCGGCCTCTTTGTATTTTGTGAGCGCTTCTCTTGTCTCTCCGCTTTTCGCCAATGTGTCACCCTCGGACTCGAGCTCTCTTCCCCATGCACTATAACTCTCGCGTGCCTTCTCAGCACATCTTGCTCTCTTCCTTGGATCGGTGCTGAACATGTACAATTCACGAGCCTTCTTGAACTGCACAACTGCCCACTCATATTGTCCATCCTTCAGATGACGCTCCCCCTGAACGATGTGAGACTCAGCCATGGCGTCATAGCCCTCATTCGCTCTTCTTGTGCTCTCCTCCACCATCTTGCTATTGCCTGCTCTCTCGAACAGCTTCTTCGCTATCTCGAATGACTCAATGGCCTTCTCGTACTCATTCTCTTTTATCTTACTAAGACCATTTTCCAGTCTGGCCTTAGCCATTGCCTCGTAGACGTATGGAGGATAGTCGAATCCGTCCTGAGTCACTGCAGCACCACATTGAGGACACGTCGGAGCCTCCATCTCGACGACCGTGAGGTCAGCCCCAATCCTCGTGGGTTTTCCAACGACGGCATCGATGAACTGCCGGCTTGTGACCCCTCTTCCCTGCGGGAACAGATGTGCCACGGCTCGTCTCGTGGGTTCGTCTTCGGCGCCGGAGGGTGTTTCCTCCGTGGTAGGACCGGGGTGGGGTGCACCCTCTTCTGACACCACCCTAGGGGGCTCAATCTCTTGGAAGGGGTTGCCCTCCTTCACATCCTCGGGTTCCATTTCTGGGATACGATCAGAGTACTCCCACGTGAGAGCTGACTCTCCTCTCTCACCAACACGGGAAGATTCATCTCGTGCTGGAACACGTGCTTCTTCCGGAACGAGCGCGGCCGGCGACTCTGTCGGCCTAGATTCTGCCTCCATATCCAGTGGAGGAAGGAAGGCTTCATCCGAAACAGGTGTTTGGGGCTTTGCGGCCTCTGCAAGACCAACCGGAACCTCTTTGCTGTCAATCTCTAGCTCCTCGAGTTCCGATTCATCGAGTTCAGGGAGAGTCGCAAGTTCTTCATCTTCTCTCGGACCGGTTTCTTTGGCTTGGGGCTCCTCTTCACCCCCCAGCATGCCAAGCATCCGTTCCTCAAGGTTTGAAAGATTCGGAGCTTTGGTTCCTTCTGCTGGAGGAACAATCTCTTCTTGTATGCTCGCGATGGATCCCTCTGCGGCGGCAGCCTCGCTCAGCTTGTAGCCGCAATGGAAACAATGTGTGGAGCCCTTGCCAACGCGGGAACCACACTTCGGACAGACAGGTTGGTCCTGCAACTTGAACTTGCCACCTATGCAAGCAAGTGGCACGCGTGACAATATGAATGCTTTTTGTGTATGGGCAACCTCAAAGCTGACCACGCAAGGAGGCATCCTCTAGCCATCATAGCCATCGATGAGCGCACTACAGAGTCCGGAATCTTGGAACAACCTACCGACGGGTCAGATGCATGTCTTCTTGGTTTCGGAGGGATTACTCTGAAATGAGGCCGTGAACGGCCCCTTTAGGAATCTAGCCTGTGTAGAGAAGAGCATAGACAAAGTATGTCACGATTGCACCGATGACTAGGCCAGCCACAGACTGAGCGAGTGTGTGTTGCTTCAGGAAGGTCCGCGCCCACACAACAGCGACCCACAGGGCAAGCACCGGGACGGCCAGCACCCCATAGACGTAGAGCAATGCTGCCCCCGGACCACCCACGCCTGCCGCGTGTACAGACACCTTTGTGCGGAGCGTGGAGATCATCACCGCGAGAGTGACTCCGAAGTAAGCAGCAGCCAAGACACTCATCAGGCCACATTGAAAGAACCAGTAGACGACGTATGCCAACGCATAGCACACAAGAGAGAACATGAAGAATCTCAATCGCATCTCTCTGGTTGACACATCGAGGTCGACCTTGCCACGCCATGCCTGAAACACTATCGGGGACAGCGGCAGAACCACCATCAAAGCCAGACATATGAGCACGACAGAGAGGGGATTGAGGTACGGTCCAAGAGATTCGGGAGGAAAGTAGGACATTATGAGTGTAACGTAGAGGTTTACGAATGGGGCAGGCACTACCCGGGAGATGGCACGGGCCAGCAAAACACGTCTACCCGTGAGTCCTAGCGTTTCGTCGTAGTATTTCACCGGGAGCACCAACCTTACATCGTGCCCGTAAGAGGGCCCTCTTTATCCTTTGTCCCTCTATCAATGCCCTAAGGAGCAAGTACTTGGTTTTGAGCAAGAATGCTTCCTAGACCTGAAGGTTCGCCCCACATTCGCACAATGGTTATATTGTACATGCGCAAGTCTGCGATAAGAGGAGTCTACTGACCTCTCACGGATGTGCACACAATGCCCGCAATGCCAAAGCGCGAGATCTTCGAGAGGATTATCCAAAACATCACAAGCAAGTTCCCTGATGTCTATGCCGCTCTGTTCATAAGCCCTGAAGGCTTCACCATAAACAGCTGGGGACTCAGCCCGGAGAGATGCGAAGAGGTTTCTGCCCTTCTCGGAGCATTGATTGGCAAGACTAAGGAGGTAATGGGCCAGATGATGAGGGGAGGTGACCTCCTGTTTATCCAAGTCCAGACATCCATGGGTGGAATACGTATTGCTCCTCAGGACGAGTTCATCCTAGTCACAATGACTCATAGCTAGAGTGTACGTGCCCGCGAGCATTTCGGCGACACGCAAACTAATATACCAGAACCCGACCCATCATAGCGGGTTGAGATGTGACTTCTGATGCTTTCAGCACAAACGCTCTGTCGAAGCTGTATGGCAAGACCCTAGCTCTCGATGATGTGACGGTAGGAGCGCCCAAGAGGGCAGTTGGTCTGCTGGGACCGAATGGGGCTGGCAAGACTACTCTTATCCGAATCCTCATGGGAATCATCCGGTACTCTTCTGGATCTATCAGTGTGCTAGGTCGAAAGATGCCGGAGTCTATCAAGGAAATCCGCGATCACATTGGTTATTCACCGGAGTTCTCGCCCATAATGCCTGATGTCAGTGCGCAGAAGTATGTGACCTTCATGGGGAGGCTTTCTGGCCTGGACTCTGTTGAGGCGGCTCAGAGAGCACACGACACCCTGCATTATGTCGGCCTTGCAGAGGAACGATACAGACACCTCAGAGAGTTCAGCACGGGAATGATGCAGAAGTGCAAGCTTGCGGCAGCCCTTATTCACGACCCTGAACTCGTGATACTCGACGAGCCAACTGATGGGCTGGACCCCAACGGACGGCATCAGATGCTCGAGCTCATCAAGAAGCTCTACCAAGAGGAAGGCAAGAGCATCTTACTTTCATCGCACTTGCTGTTCGATGTTGAACGAGTGTGCGACTGGGTGGTCGTCCTAGGTCAGGGGAAGGTAATCGCGAACGGAGAGGTGTCACAGATGCTTGCGGACACCTCCGGTGCAGTGAGGGTCAAGGTTTCAGGAGACCCTCAGAAGCTGCTAGAGAGACTCAAGTCTAGGGGACTTGAGGGTCAACTCGATGGGCAAAACCTGGATGTCCAGAGAACTGACAACGTTGAAATGATCATCCTTGAGGAGATACACAAAGAGCCAAGTCTGACTCTGCGCTACCTCGGGCGCAAGACTCGCAGTCTTGAGGACGCGTTCATGGCACTTGTTGAAGGTAGGAGTGATATGGAGTGAGCGACCAATCCGAGCACGAAACCTATGTGAGGAAGTTTAGCTTCAGACCTTTCTCAGGGGTACGTAGGGGCAGACTGTACCGAGTGTTCGCCATAGGCTGGTTCAATCTTGTTGAATCAGTGAGGAGGTCCGGATTCACCAAGTTCCTTCTCTTCATGATGGTGATCAGTCTCATTATCCAAGACGTAGTGCCAATCGTGATGACCAGGTTTCTTGCGCCCGGGTACCTTGAGTATCTTGGGATCACGGTCAACGACCTGTTCCGCGGAGTGTATACCGAGTCCGTTCTCGGTATGGTCGCCCTGACAAACCGCATCGGCGTCGACTTCATGTCGGGTTTCTCATTGTTCAGCTTCACGTCCATAGGAACTAGTTTGATGTGGCTTCTCCTCCTTTCGATTATAGGTGGAGGCCTAGTCGCCGATGACAAGCTATTCAGAACAACGGAGGCATACTACTCAAGGGTTTCCCGCTTTGAGTATATCATAGGAAAGCTGCTCAGTCTAGTCATCTTCTCGACCCTTGTGATCACACTGCCAGCGGCTCTTCAGTACACATTGCTGACAATGGGACTCAACACGAGCTTTGCTGCCAATGCCGACCTCTTGCTTTGGGCCATCGGTTTCACTACAATGGCAGCAGTCGCTCTCAGCCTTCTTATGCTCTCGATTTCAAGCTTGACGAAACGAAGAGGAGTAGCCACCTTGGTGCTTTTCATATTCGCTATCGTCATGTCAGGTCTCCCCAGCGCATTCGGTTCATTGTACGCGAGTGACTCACCCACGCTTCTGATTGACTTTGTGGGTTGCATCGCAATGATTGGAACAATGATGCTCGGCCGCAGCTACATTATCGTCAACGGTTCACGTGTTGATTTCTACAATGGGAGCGGACTTGAAGGTTACATGGTTGTGGCTGTCGTCGGACTCGTCTTTCTGATCGGGTTCCTGATACTGTTCATGAACCTTCTCAGGAGGGACGCATAGTGCCTGCAATTCATCTCGATGAGGTTTCCAAACAGTATGGCGAGGTCATCGCTCTCAGCAGGTTCAACATGGGTGTGACCGAGGGATCCATCACAGGCTTCGTCGGGCCAAACGGGGCAGGGAAGTCTACATCCATACGGATAATCACTGGCCTGACTCGTCACGATACGGGCAAGGTGACAGTCTTTGGAGAGGACCCTTACGACAACGTTGCCATCAAGAGGCGAATGGGATACGTGTCCGAACATGACGATCTCTACTCTTGGGCCACAGTGAGATCATCTGTGAGGCAGCTGACACGCATCAATCTGCCTTGGGCGAAGGACATCAACTCAATTGTCGACAAGGCGATCAACGACGTGGGCATGGCCAAGTTTGCAGACCGAAAGGTTGCCGCACTCTCAAAAGGCATGAAGCAGAGGACAAAGATCGCGGCAGCTCTTGCGCACGACCCTGATTTGCTGATTCTCGATGAGCCTCTTGGAGGACTCGATCCACTTGGACGCAGGCATATGATGGACTTACTGAAGAGGCTGAATCAAGAGCGAGGAGTGACGGTCCTTGTTTCGAGTCACATATTGGAGGAACTGGAGCAACTCGTCAACAGGATCACGCTGATACACCGCGGCCAGGCCGTGGCAGAGGGAGACCCTGACAAGATTCGGAGCCTTCTCTACCAGTACCCTCACGAAGTGGTGTTCCACTCGAAGCCAGACAACCTCAAGTCAGTCGCGAGTGGTCTTGTTGAGCTTGAAGGAATCGTCAGGTCGATGTCGTTTGCTGAAGCGGGCTCAGGTCTCTTGGAGTGCCGAGTTGTCACACCACAGCTTGAGCAGTTCTACCGTGAGCTGGTCCGAATCTCAGTGGAAAAGCGTGCGCCGATTGTCGATGTCGACACGGTTTCGGAGAGTGTTGAAAGACTCTTCGAATTCCTTGTAGCGTAGGTGGTCAAAGATGGCGACTCAATCTTCATCCAGCGAGAGTTCGGTCAACGAAGCCGGAACGACATTCAAGTCCGTGTTGGGAAGAGGGTTCTCGTTGCTGACCCTTTTCGTTATCGGTTTCTTCAAGGACCGAAAGGGACAGTTGATGCTCGCGCTTAGCGTTTTGCCAGTGGTCATGATAATCGTGACTAGAATCGTGCCCAACACACCTTATCCAGCTATGCTGCTGTATATCGACACGATAGGGATGGTGTATGGAGCACTCCTCGTCCCATTGCTCGGTCTGTTATTGGGCATGGCTGCTCTGAGCGACGAGATAGAGTCACACACGATTGTGCAGCTTGTGAGCAGGCCTATCACTCGCGTGGAAATCCTCGTCTGGAGGTATATTGCGACTCTCGTTGCAGGCACATTCATGCTCATGATCGCAACGTGCCTTCTTTTCGGTTGGTTCGCTCTTGTCGCAGGTCTTGATGCCAATTACATGACTCTGGATCTACTCCCTCGGACTTGGAGCTTCATTGGTCTCTGTAACGCGGTCTACTGCTCTATCTTCATGCTATTGGGAATCGCATTGAAGAGGCCGCTCTTCTGGGGCGTGATTGTGGCGTTATACGAACAGCTACTCGGGGTCATATTCAGCTTCATAGGCGGAGCAGCCTACTCGCTATCAGCACACATAAGGAATGTCGGAACAACCATATTCCTTCACACACCCGGCAACTGGTCAATCTCAGATTGGACACCTGAAACGTCTGGATTCCTCCTGTTTGTATTACTGGTGGGGTCGCTAGTATTGGCCGCATTCTTGTTTAGAGCCAAGGACCTTTCATAGAGCTAGCTCACCTGGGCGTGCATCGAGCATTCAGAACAAGATATGAACGTCCCGAAGGAGAATTCTGTATTCAGAACGCCTCGCAGTGAACAGAACGGTCTAGGGATGTGCGGGTCTACATCGTACACTAGTGCTCCTTTTATATCTGCTAGACCGATACAATCATAACTGAACGCTTTGTCAAGCTGAAGCAAAGTCGACCTAACACCCGAGGGAGGTCGTGACTATTCCACCTGAGAAGGATGACGACGAAAAAGAAGATGCGGATTACGAGGATTTCGAAGGCGCCGAGGCCGGCGCGCCGAAAGAACCCGGCGAGGGTACCGTTGAATCTGGAACCGCCATAACTGGTATGGACGTGACAGACCTTCCTGGGGTCGGTCCTGCCATCGCAAAACGCTTGGCTGAGGCTGGCTACAAGAGCGTCGAAGCAATCGCCGTAGCATCTCCGCCCGAACTTGCTGCCGCTGGCTCAATAGGAGAAACCACTGCAACCAAGATCATCAAAGCTGCGAGAGAGATGTTGGACATCGGTTTCGAAACTGCTGATCTCCTCTTAGAGCGACGCCGCAACGCTGGCCGCATTACCACCGGTTCGAAAGCGTTGGACGAAATGCTCGGCGGTGGCTTCGAAACTCAGAGCATCACGGAGATCTATGGGTCTTTCCGGTCCGGGAAGACTCAGATCGCTCATCAGCTTGCAGTGAACGTTCAGCTGCCGCCTGAGAAGGGTGGCCTCTCTGGGACGGCAATCTATGTTGACACAGAAGGCACCTTCAGGCCCGAACGGTTGGTTGACATGGCCGAAGCCGTGGGACTGGAACCCGCGAAGGTCCTCAAGAATGTCGTGTGGGCACGTGCCTACAACTCCGATCACCAGATACTCTTGTGCGACCAAGCCATGGAGATGGCTCAAGAGAAGAGTGCCAAGCTCTTGGTCGTCGACTCTGTCACCAGTCACTTCAGGGCCGAGTACACTGGCCGAGGTACGCTTGCCGCAAGACAGCAGAAGCTGAACAAGCACCTCCATCATCTCATGAGAGGTGCTGAGATAAACAACATGGCAGTCTACATCACGAATCAGGTCATGTCTCGTCCTGACGCCTTCTTTGGAGACCCCACAGCACCTGTCGGCGGGCACGTTCTTGCACATGTACCCCAGACTCGGTGCTACATAAGGAAGTCAAAGGGTGAACGGAGAATATGCCGCCTCGTTGACTCACCGAGCCTGCCCGAGGGCGAGGCCGTATTCACAGTGGTCAAAGACGGAATAAGGGACGTCTAGTGTGCAAACCGCCGAAACACGAGGTTTCTGTTTCCAGCAAGCACAGTGTTCGTCACTCGAAATGCGCTGACTGCAGTATGTTGTCCACTGAACGAACCCAGCTGTCAAAGCCCTCAGGACCCACAGGATAGTTGAGGTAGGCCTTGTTCATCTTCTTCATGAGACTTGCGGCTCTCTGGAGCTTCATGAGAAGACCAAGACGCCCACTAGACCGTTTGACACGACGCAGTTTCTCCGCAATGCCGAGAGAGAAACCATCGCCTCGGTTCGCACTCATAAGATCCTCTGCTTCCAGAAGACGCCTATCGAATCCGAAGTCCATATCATCGTCGCCCACATCCTGCAAGAGCCTTCGGAATATCTCGAGAGATGCGAGTCTTCTCCCGTAGTCTGAAAGGAACCTGCTGTTGTAATCCCAGAGACCCTCAGCAGACACATCACCCTTCGCAATTGCCTCCTTAGCAACCTCACCTAGGATTATTCCTGCGCGCATGCCAGGCCCAATGCCGCCACCGTGAATGGGATTCACTTGGAGAGCAGCGTCGCCGACAAAGGCAACACCGTCAGCGACCAAGCTCATCAGCGGCCGCCTCACCGGCACCGCGCCGCCTCCGCCTTCTAGCTCCTGACTCCCAAAAAGGAGAGGGTATTCTGCCTTTATCTTCAAGAAGTACGATTTTGGGGATCCTCGACTCTCTCCTCCCGTTATTCCGATGCCAGCATTGACCTCGCTGACTCCTCTTGGAAACACCCAAGCATAACCGGCGGGTGCCACTCTTGCTCCAAGGAACACCCGAGCCACATTCGGCTCCGCAAGAGGCATCTTCAGGCGAAGGAATTCTCTGTAACAGAGGGCTATGTCAGTCTTGGCTATGTGCTTCTCAACTAGTGGGTTGTCGAGCTTGCTTCTGATCACTCCCGCAAATCCGCTTGCATCCACGACAAGCTTGGCCGCTACTGTTGTGATGCCTCCAGTATCAGGCTCTCGGTACTCAACCCCAATGACCTTGCCATCCTTAACCACCGGTCCATTGACATGACAGTTGGGGTGGAAGACCACGCCTTCGTTCACTGCCGCCTTGAGCAGTCTTTGTCCGAAGCTGGCTCTGTTCAACATCCATCCATCGAACTCAGTCCATCCACGGACCTTGAGCTCTCTCTCCATGCTAGGAGGGTACACATCAGCACCTGTTATGATATTCGCAATCTCTTCACCTTGCGGGTATTCTATACCTGTAGCATCAAAGTGCGATCTGCTCACCTCATCACCGCATACCTTCTGGCCTACGAGCGGCTGAGGCTTCCTATCTAAGAGCAGGGTCTTGAGACCCATCTCCGCACATCGGTGGGCGGTGACACATCCTGCGCTGCCCGCACCGACAACAACGACCTCAACTCTCTTCAACATCAGTCATCGTGTCTAAATCGGTGGCCGTTATAAACATCAATGTCTAGCGGCCTATTCTCCAAGAGCATGAACCAGCTCTTCTCTTCATGAACTGGTGAATCGGATTCGAAACATCCTTCCAAAACGATGAAGAAGCCTTCCTGTTTCGTCGTCAGCCCAGACAGCCGGGCATAGTGATTGAACAGACTGTCTAGACATGCTTGAACTCTATAATGACGATCGAAACGATCACCATAGCCACAATGACACCGATGACAGGCGGCATCCAGTTCAGAAAGACTCCGAAGTAGAACAATATGGTACCCGGATCAAGCGCGATGGTCAGTACGTGTGCGTAGGTGAAAAGGAAGCCGTACACTGCGAACACAGGGTAGAAAATCGGGCCGCCTGTTATGACCAATAGGAGGACGACCACCGCAAGTCTGCTCTTGGTCGGGTCAAGGATCTTCAAGGGTATGAGCTCTTCATCGCTGAACTGGAAATAGTAGGCTATTAGGAATGAGGGCATCTTCATTCGAACCAGCTCCAAAACCTGGATGCCGAGCTGTATTGACAGAAGCATGAATGTGTGAACAACCATGGAAACAAGGAGGAGTACATTCAGGAAGGGGAGGTCTTGCTGAAAGAGCTTGAAGCTCTCGATGATGCCTACCAAAACACAGAAGTTGATGAAGAAGAGAACGAAGTGGCCAATAGCACCCTTCACGATTTGTCTGCGAGCAACCATAAGATCGCACTCCCATCATAAGTAACTAGGTGATCTTCGATGGTCGAGTCGTGCGAATCGCTTCTGCGCTCTGGTCTGCGGTACCGATAGGCCCAAGATGACGCTGCTTCTCCATTGCTCGCAGAACCAAATCCGTGAACAGAGTGCTGACGTTCTCTCCAGTCTTGGCAGAGGTTTCGTAGTGGAGAACGTCTAGCCATTTCTGGACCATTTGGCCTGCCTCGTGGGGGACAAGCCTGTCAGGTCTGTCGATTTTGTTAGCAACCACGGCGACCACGGCGTTCGGACAGACAGTGATGAACTTGGTGAACCATTCGCCTATATCGAGGAAAGTCTGGGGACGAGTGACATCATATACGATGATTGCCATCGAGGCTCCTGCCATGTATCTACGTCGCAATTCATTGTATGTGGGCTGCCCCGCAAGATCCCAAAGGACGACTCGAGCGGTGACTTTCGACCCGGTTGGACTAGTCACCTCAACCGTCTTCAGAGCGAAAGTGGTACCAATGGTCATAATGTACTTCTCGCTGAAGCTGTCCTCCGTGTACCTCTTGATGCAGCTTGTCTTTCCCACGGCTCCGTCACCTAGGGCGACGAGCTTGAACATATGGGAAACAGGCTCAGAGGACAAACAGGTCACTTCCTTGCGTTCGCAGTTACACCGGAGGGTACCGGATGCCATTTAACGCTTCTAGCAAAACCCTAAAGATATATCTGTGCGGTATATCGCAAGCTATCAGACAAATGCTTTTCTTGGGACTGTTGCTAGGTGGTCCCACACCAAGTGGTGAGCAAAGATGGCTGAGCAGTTTCTAAATCGCCTGACACAGATTGAGTCAAGCATCGCATCATTGGGTAAGACGCTCGAGAGAATGATCACAATTCTGACAGCCGTCACCGAGATTAAGTCTGAACTTAAACTGACAAAGGGGGAGATACTGGAGGCGATTGGCAAGCAGGCTCGTGCAACCCCTGCTGCTGGATCAAGCGATGAAGCGGTGAGAGTGCTGAAGGCTGAGATCCAGAGAATCGAGGGCTCTCTGACAGAGGCAATCGAGAGCCTGAAACAGGGGGTTTCTCAGTCGATTCAAGGCATCCAGATTGCTGCACCTGCGGCCATAGGTGAGTCAGTTGTCGCAGCGCCTTCTGCTGCACCAGCAGTCAGGGTTCCGGCAGACAAGGCAATGCAGGTGGCAGATATTCTTCACGGTATCATAAGTTCCCTCAAGATGGGGTGTCTTGCGGGAGACGTCCTCGAGGCATTGGCTGATGCCAAGACCTCTGTGATGAAGATACTACCAAGTGACGCAATCATGGTCAAGATTGATCGCTGGAACGGCATGGTTGCAACTTATCCAAAGCGCAACGAACTGCAAGCCAAGGACATTCTGAAATTGAAACAGGAGATCAAGGCAGAGATAGCAAGGTATCAACCGGCCTAAGGCTCCGCCGCGCCGTCTGCAATCAGCTTCATCGTGGCCAATACACGCAGTATGTCTGTGGAGGTCACTATTCCAATAATGGTATCATCATCTATCACCGGGATGTGTCTCTTGCCTGTCTGATGCATGAGCGTGATGACCTGACCAAGCTCGGCTTCTGGGCTCACTGTCACCACCGGACTGCTCATTATGTCCTGCAAAGATAGACTATGGTACAATTCCTCAGACAGGAGCTGTGCGGCGATTATGTCTTTCTGAGTCACGAGACCCACTAGAACGTCACCTGTTGTCACAATTAGGCTCCCCACATCTTCGACAGCCATGAGCTTAGCCGCCTCTAAGACAGGCGTAGTAGCATCAGCGGTGACTATGACAGATGTCATGAAGTCGCGTACCAACATAGTGAAGCCTCTGTCTATTGTGGATTAGCATGAGGAAATCACATTTGCGGTGTGCGTTCCGCAGTGGCCTCGTTCAGTACAATCTCGGCCATACGAGTGAAGACATCATTGACTGAAGAACCTGTCTTGGCTGATGTTTCATAGTACTCAGCTTGGAACCAGTTTCGCAGCATGAGCCCTGGTGCAACTGGGACCATTCTCTTCCCTTCCAGGTCCACTTTGTTCGCACATATGATAACCGGATCAGACGCGCACACCTCGCGAAAAGACTCAAACCAAGTATTCATCGCCATGAACGTTTCGGGCCGAGTCACATCATACACGATGATGGCGCCCGCGGCACCTTTCATATATTGCCTTCTGAGCTCTCGGTATGTCTGCTGACCACCCATGTCCCAGATCACAAGCCGTACTTGTCGAACCTGCCCAGAACTGTCAGATACGCTTACGTCCTTCGTGGAGAAGGTTGTGCCCAGCGTCTGCTTGTACTCCTCGTCAAAAGAGTTCTCGGTGTACCTTCGGAGCAATGAGGTCTTTCCAACGGCTGCCTCACCCAGCAGGACTATTCTGAACTTGTAGCCATCGAAGCGGTCTACGTCTGGTGAACTCGCTGCGGGCGTGACACTTGGCGTCTGTCGTCTGCTCATTCGATAGCTACCCCTAAATCGATTGCCAGGTCTACTGCTGCAAAGAATCCTTTGTTGCTTCTTATATCTTTTCTGCGGTGAGTGGTCCCGTCTAATGGTCATCAAGAGGCCACCTGCTATCACCATCCCCGATTGAGCTAGGACTGACACAGGAGCCTTTGCTCACTTGAGAGAGCCCATTGGCACGCTCCTTGAGGCAAGACTGAGTCGGACTTAGTCATGAACCACCACAGACTGTCGTCCCTGACATATGGGACTGTCTGACCTCCATGCGACCACTCCGAATCCTATGTGACCAAGAAGAACTCGAAGGCCACAACTGGGACTGTCATCCCGAACCGAGTGATTACCTCGGGCGAAAGCTCGCCTAGAGCCCCAACTGGCTTGTCGTCAATCAGGATTCCAGCTGCCCTTCCTTCGATGTAGGTCTGGTCCGTCAGCGGCACATATCGGAACCTGTTATCGAAACCCAAGTTTCTGAGAACAAAGCCGAGCTGCGTCATGATCTCTGTCAAGTTGACACGCGCATCCGCGATAAGCCCGCACACAGAAGCTCTTTGGAGTGTCCTTGTTTCCGCGTTCTCGTCGGGAATAACAACGTCACCAACCTCGAAGACCCTTTGGGGATAGTCAGCATGCTGGTTTCTCGACATGAAGTCCATCAGTGCCGGAAGCAGAGAGTTCCTGAGGACTGAGAAGTCTAGGCTCTTTGGGTTACCGGTTGTGATGAGGGGTAGATTCCGCATCATTTTGACGCTCATGATATCAGGAGAGCTCATGACGTAGGTCATTATCTCTTGGTACCCTGTGCCGACCATCAGGTCGCGCACCTTGTTCTTCAAGCGCGTTGTGGGAAGGAAACGACCCACGGTCGTCGTCACTGGCATCGTTGGCTCTATTCTGTCGAAACCGTAGCCTATGGCGACGTCCTCTATGAGGTCAACAGCATGAAGGATGTCTATCCGATACGCCGGAATCTCTACAGCCACCCTTCCTCTCGACGCAATTCTCGCCCCGTAACCCATCTTCCTGAGAGAGTCAACCACTTGCTGGTCGCCCAACGCCAACCCGGTGAGGTTGACGACGTCCTCTGTGGCAACTGGCATCTTCCCAGGGGACAAATCCGGGGTATCGACCTCGGTTCCGTCAGGATAGAGTACCGTGACGGACTCTATCTTGCCGCCCCTATCTGCGAGTGATGCTATCATTATGTTCAGTGCTTGGTCCACACAGAATCTCTGCGTGCCTGTCACCTCTACGAACATGTTTCGAGTACTCGTCGTCAAACGGCCAAGGTCGTGGCTGTTGATGACTGGAGGAAGACTCAGCACCTTCCCTGCACCGTCAACCAGAAGAGGCCACTTCTTGAACCCAGATATGATTGGCCCATATGCGATGCCCTTGTCATGAGTACGCACAATGGTCCAGCCGTCCATAGGGGTTTCATTACCAAGAGGGACGAACTTGATTGAGTCTGGCTTCTCGACCTGATATGTCACCGGGAAATCTATGTCATCTAAGACATAGAGGCCGATGCTGGCCTTCTTCCGATTCCTTCCATGTGTTGCAGTCAGCAGCTCCTGCAAATGCATGTAGTCCTTGATCAGCTCATCACTGGTTTCAACACCCTTCACTATGCCGCAAGATATGAACGGCCTTATCTTCTCAAGGCCCGGCTTTACGATGACCTGGTATGGAGACTTCTTCACATGGTAGCTCCTCAGCCCCAGTTCTATTCCCAAGAAGGCACGCATCGCTCGTGCGATTCCCTCCGAGGACAACATGTCTTGCCTGTCGGGGTTGATTTCTATCTCAATTCTGTTACCCTGGACACTCTCGATCTCGGCCTTTAAAAGGAACAGAGATTCCTCGATTTCTTTGAGAGTAAGTGGTTTCCCGATGAGCTGTAAGAGATCGTCTATTCTGCATTGAACTATCATTGCGGTCACCTCACAAAGTACTTCCCACGTATCCAGGTCAAGTCTCGTGAGAGAATATCTCTAATATCTGATATCTCCAGCGAAGTCATGTACAACCTCATTGCTCCAATCCCCCAGGCAAGCACCGTGTCCCTGATGCCCAATGGGTGTGTCACCTCTGGTCTGAAGATGCCACCGGGAGCCACTTCTATCCATCCAAGCGTTTCATGTTTGGCAAAGGTTTCGACACTGGGTTCTGTGAACGGGAACTGGCCCGGTTTGAACTTGATCTTCTTCACGCCAACCCTACGACAAATCTCGCTCAGGTAGCCCATGAGGTCTCTGAGTGTGAGACCCTTGTCCAGTATGATGCCCTCACACTGATCGAACTCCTGACCATGTCGTGCATCAAGGGATTCTGCCCTGAAGTTTCTGTCAATGATGAACATCTTCTGAGGGGGTTCCTTGTGTTGGCTGAGATACCTCACTGAAACTGGCGTGGTATGGGCCCGGAGGCAGAGCCTTGACGAGATCTCTTTGCTGAATGGCCATTGCCAGCCCTTTGAACCAGTCCCACCGCCGTTCTCATGGACTGCTTTGACTAGTGCGTAGTACTTGGCATCAGGGATAATGCCATGGTCGTAAGGTTTCGTTACCCTGAACTGATCCTGCACTTCTCTGGCAACATGGTCCTGGGGGACGAACAGTGCATCATTATTCCAGAACTCGGTCTCTACATAAGGTCCCGACCACTCTGTGAACCCAAGCCCGACAAAGATTTCCTTGAGCCAATCCACGAACTCGGCATACGGATGTTTCCGGCCATAGTTCGTGCGCGCCGCTTCCAGCTCGACATTGAACGGCCTGAAGGACTTACCTTTCCAGGAACCTGTCGTCAGCATCTCGGGTGTGACATCGATCATACCCTCTAGTCCTTTCGCTAACAGGTCATCTATCACTCCTCTCTTCTCTTTTCGCAGTTCTGCGACGTAACTCTTGGCTATTTCACGCTTCACAAGAGTTCTCTCTATGGCCTGTTTGATTCCCTCCGCGAGCTTTTCGGGTATCTGAGAAACACCTCTCTCAAGCAGAGTCAATACCTCGGCGACCTGTGAAACCGCTTTGTCCACGCGCACCTCAATCATGGTGTCGCCATCGATCTTGATTACGTCCAGCCAACCATTCTTGCGAGACCAGTTCACAGCTATCCCTTTCGAGGCCTGCGTCAGACCAGCTGCTGAAACAGCATCTTCCAGACGCATCTTGTTTCCTGAACTCTTGACAGCTGTGAAGAGGCGCACTTCTGGAAGACCTTCCGTCAAATAACGACGACCCTCCTCTGTCAGAGAGAGAAGCTCCGATTCGAGGGTTTCCAGCAAGACGAGTTCTCTCTGAACCAAGGAATTGAGCACTGAAACCACTCGCTGCTCGCTGTCCTTCAGCTCCTGGGCTAGGTTCCGTGCCAAGACGGGTTGATCGTGTCGCACGAGTTCGGCTAAGACCAGTCGCTCTCCGTCTGTCAACTGCTCGCTCATGACTGCACCAAGACCTCCAGAATAATGGATGGTTGCATAAAAGAAACAGCCGCGCCGAAACTGACCTCAACTAAACAAGAAACGCCTATGAGGCCAATGTAAATTGGCGTGGCCACATTCCTTTCGCACCCTTGACTACGCTCATCCAACGACCCCTTTTTTAATCTTCTCATCGACTGAGTTGCCATTGGCACAGTGGGAATCCTACGTGAACTGCTCTCATGCCAAGCTCACCCTGCACACCGGCACCGGGCTAGTCGCTGGACATGTTGTTGCATAACGTTAAAATAGACAGCGCCGAGGACCTCCTCGCCAGCACTCGGACGTGTTGCCTCGTTCTTCGTGGTTCCGCAATCCGAGAAGGCAGGGATGTGGACATCTATTCATGCTTGACCGATACCAGCTGAAGCGGAAAATAGCAGATCTCAAGGCATTCAAGGGAAGGCAGAGCTCATTCACCACTCTAACGGTTCCTCCCAACAAGGCCTTGGCAGACGTCATCGCCTTCGTGAGGGCAGAGCTCGCCGGATGCGAGAACATCAAGAGCAGAGTCAACAGAAGGAATGTGGCAGACAACCTGACAGCAATCCTAAGCGAACTTACAAAGATGAAATCGGTCCCTGAGAACGGCGTCGCTTTCTTCTATGGGATTCAGGAGGGCGTGGGTGGAGGGACCAACAAGGAGATCAGGGAAATCCTGGTTCCCCCCGCTCCAATCACACAGTTCGTCTACATCTGTGGGCGAGAGTTTGCAGTCGAAGAACTGGAGAGCATGACCCACCCGAAGAGTCTGATTGTAATTGTACTGATTGAGGGTGGAAAGGTTACGATTGGATATCTTCGCGGCAAGCATATGGAGCTCGTCCGAGATGAGGACTACTACATCATTGGCAAAACAAGAGCAGGCGGCCAAAGTGCAAGAAGGTTTGAGCATATTAGGGATGGGCTGATGCTTGACTTCTTCAAACATGTTGGCAGGATGCTGGGCGAGCTCCTGCTGCCCAATATCCAGAACGTTGATGCAATAGTCCTTGGAGGCAACACTATCAGGGCGCAGGAGTTCTTGGAGAAAGGTGATCTCGATTATCGCCTGAAACTCAAAGTCGCAGAGACAATAATTCCAGTCAGCCAAGTTGACGAGATCGGTCTGTTCGAGGCCATGAAGGAAGCCTCTAGGATACTCAAAGAAACTGAGATCTACGCTGAGAGGCAGGCATGGGATGTATTTCTTGAGAGTCTCATGAAGGGCTCGTCGGCGGTGACATATGGGAGAAAGGAAGTCATGGAAGCTCTGAAAGCAGGACGTGTACAGAGCTTGCTGGTAACTGAGGACAGTCCAGACTTGAGTGACGAACTCCTCCAAGAGGTTTCCAACTATGGAACCGAGCTGATGGTGTTTTCTAGTCAGACTGAGTCCGGTTCACAGCTTAAGGGCTTTGGAGGAATTGCCGCGATACTGCGGTGGTAATCGATCTACTCGTCATTCATGAGGTGGGTGTGGCAGTTCGCTTAGAGTTTCAATGTCTAAGAGCCAGCTCGTGAGCTCTTTTGCGATGCCCTCAATATACCCCAGAAGTGACTCCTGGTACTGGTGCAGGTGTTCGGGTTCCAGCTTGTTCTCTTTCTCCATGTAGTCCTTGACTCGCTTGGGCAGACCGGTCGTCCACATCTTGAGGGACAGCTCGGCCTTGCGATCGCTCAGAATCTTGTCAGCCATCTTGTGTTTGCTGCGTGCCTTGATCAGCTCATTGACAGTCTTCTCTGCAGATATCGTCGCGATTACAAGCTGTTTTGCATCATCCTTTGTGCCCTTGTTCTTGGTCGAGTAGTATACCCGCTTCAGGAGTCTCTTCGCCTCCAAGACCCGCAACAGGAAATCCCGCAGCTCGTGCATGACCCATGTGGAAACGCAGCCCAAGATGTGCTTTTTGCTGCGCTACTGAGTACCTGCATTGGCCCAATCCTCCAAAGGGGCACCCAGAGCACTTGGTCCGCTCAGGACAAGGTCGCGGAGGACGCACCCCCTTCCAGACCTCATCCAATCTGTGGAGTGTCTGAACAACCTCGTCGGACTTGAACCGTTTCAGAAAGATACGAGGCTTCGAGCAGCTCAGGCAGTTAGGAGACGTGCTTCTCCCACAACGAAATGCATTCTGCTGTTTGCAGTACATGATTATGAGCCTGGCCGACTTGCAGGAAACACCCGAGTCCAACAAGGCAAGAGAATAGAGGCCAGCTTGAAAGGCGTCCTCGGGTTTAGCTCTGCTCGGCAAGGATCCCATGGGGAACTTCCTCTCAATGACCGCATCAAGAATCCGGACTTCTCCGAACCGCATAATGGCATGATCGAACCTTCCACCGAAAGACTGCTGCTTTGAGCAGACCCATTGTTCAGTGAAGAGATAGCGCTGATTCTCCCTCAGTCCTGGCGGCACAGATGCCAGAAACGTGAACAAATCCCAAGGAGCCGACATCGATCCGCGAAGAAGCCTTCCCAAGAAGTGCAATGACGTTTGAGCTCTCTGGTATACCAAGAACGTGATGCCTGCGACAATCACGAATGCCAGCACAGTCGTTAACGTCAGATCCAAATCGACCACCCGACAAAGCATAGCAGTAAAGCAGATACCGCCAAGAGAACAATGATGACCGGTCCTGTCTGGTGAGGCAGTCTCTTTCGTGTTGACCTAAGCGTTCGCTTCTCATGAAGCCACGTACCTGTGACACCACTGGGATGGGGCATGTCACCGAGGGTCTGCTTCAGGTGAAGCCGATACTCACACTGGAATTGTGTCCGCAGGTCGGCAACGTTTCGCAGAAGACTAGGTGGTTCACGAGTTCCTGATGACACCAGACTCACGCTCTCGTACACACGTTCTGTATGACGACTCAAAAGCACCACCGCATTCTCTGCAGACAACATACATCAACGGGCACGGCTAGTGTTGGGGGTCTGATTCCCGGCCATTGTTTCAGTGTCCGTGTCCCACATCGAGGCCGTCTTTGCCAGCTAAAGGGCGATTTTGGGATAATCACAAGAGGAATACATATATTGGACTGTCATGATGCCTAGTTCTAGCAGACTCCGCATTCAGTCAAGGGGAAGTCAACATGCCAACCAGCTATGAAGGAGCAACGGCAGGCCGCGTATTGGTGTTCGACGACAGCGACAGTGTGAGATTTCCGAAGGCTTTCAAGACCGCAATGGGAACCAAGAAGGGACTCATGGTCCTCGTACACAAGGACAGGCTGATCAAGGTCTTCCCTCTGGACACTGACGAAGTGAGCTTCCTATCGCTCGAGATTGGCAAGCTCACAAACAACTTCCTCACAATGTTGTCAGGGATATTCAAGAAGTCAGGATTGGTCGATCTGCTTTTCTCAACCGGAGTGTGCCTCAGAGGTACGAAGTGCTTCTATGAGTGTTACTTCTCGCCGAAACAGCTGACAGTCGGAATGGATGAGCTGAGGCGCTTGCTCAGGGAACTGGAAGGCGTAAAGAACGTCGTCATCGAACCTGTCCCAGCATGAGATGACTCGGGGTCGTCGGCCCACGTTCAGTACATATCTGTTCAATATGCAGACCGGAAGGTTCTGCATATCGTTCGGCAACAGGAGCATATATCACTCACAGTCCAAGCGAGAAAGTTGATGCGCTAGTATCGCGCTTCGGAAATGCTACGGGGTGATGCACACTGCAAGACCTGTTCCTAATCCTACAAGACCTAATCCAGCAGGGCTATCCCGGTCTGCTATTGGCCTGCTTCGTCATAAACATGGTTCCATTTCTGAGCCCGAGCAACATGGTGCTTGCTGGCCTTGCGGCTATGCTGGTTCCGACGATGCACTGGGTGTCGATCGGCTTCGTAGTAGCAATATCTGCGACACTTGCCAAGGCGATTCACTATGGAGTCGTCCGCTCTTCAAGAATAGCGATGTCTGACGAACACCTCAGGTCATTGGACCAGGAAAAGGCACGAGTCGAGAAGTGGGGTGCGTTGGCTCTTTTCTTTGCAGCGGCGTCACCAATACCGGACGACCCACTGATAGTCTACGTCGGCCTAACAAGATACAGCCCCGTCAAGTTCATAATCAGCTATTTCATCGGGAAGCTGACTGTCACCCTTGCTGGGGCTCTCGTGGGCTACGTCGCTGGTGGCCTGTTCGAGGGTGCCCCCATTGTAATTGCATCAGTCGTACTCACTGCAATCATCACAGGCATACTCTTCAAACGAAAAACCGAGAGGAGTCCAAGCGACCCTGTCCAGCATCATGACAGCGGCAGTCTATCGACTGCTTCCTAAAACATGATGGCTTCAATCACTGAACTGTTGAGGTCACAAGTCTTAAGTGGCGAGCTGAATGGTCACTCAGAGGTCTTGATTAACGACATGCCCGGGAAGATCTCAATCGAAACCAAGTGTGCCAAGTGTGAGAACGTCTTCGAGACCGAGATAATCGAGCATGTGGACATGTCTGAGGACGGCGACCTGGCAAAGTCCTTGAAAACAGGCAAGGTCAATCGTGCTATATGCCCCAGGTGCAAGAAGGTCAACTACCCTGAGCGTGGCATTGTCATCAACTTCGAGCCGGAAAGCCTCATCGTTGTCTTCGATCCTTCTGCCAAGTCTTCCCAAGCGAAAGAACAGCTGAAGAAGGACTATGACACAGTCGTGAACTTCAACGAGATACTTGCTGAAGTTGGCAAGGAAACAGAGTTCCGGGTCGTGTGCGAACTGGACGAACTCAAAGGTCTTGTCGACACATACGTCAAGAGTCACTGGCTGAGCGAATCACAGCCGCTTCTTCCCGAGTAGATACTCCTCGACCCACCGTTCTGCCTTGTACATCGTTGTTGGAACAGGCGGCTTCTTGAACCCGTAGGCAGATATCGACTCCAAAGCTCCCCCGACTTCTCTAGTCAGTGCCAGCTTCGTCCCTCTGATCGCATCCATGAGGACTGGTCCTGCATTGGGTCCGTCA
This sequence comes from uncultured archaeon, assembly GCA_964631415.1. Taxonomy (GTDB): domain Archaea; phylum Asgardarchaeota; class Thorarchaeia; order Thorarchaeales; family Thorarchaeaceae; genus OWC5. The sequence goes on from CAZVZC010000003.1 coordinate 31,013, forward strand.
GTCACTTCCATTCGAATGTCAATGGCAATCGGAGCACCTCCAAACTGCCTTCCGTAGATATAGAAGTAGGACTCACGCCCGTTGTTCAGAAAAGACACATAGTCTGAAGATCCCGCCACGAGGGGAGCCTCATATGGCAGATCCTGACTGATTGCGGCCGTCTTCACGTCTCGCTTTCTCATGCGGCCTCTGTAATGTGAGTCAAGCGATTCGGCACCTCCGCCCACGTCGAGTTGGTAGCTCTTGTCAACATGAACCCCCCGAGCCACCAACAGTTGAAGGATGCTTCGATGCAGCACTGTCGATCCGAGCTGATCTTGAATGTCATCACCAACAAGAGGAATCTTCCTCTCGGCGAACTTCTTACCCCATTCGGGGTCAGATGCGATCGAAACCGGTGTACCGTTGATGAACGCACACCCTGCTTCAAGACAGGCATTCGCATAGAATGCTGTAGCCTCCTGTCCGGAACCCGGCAGCAGATTCACTGCAATCTCTGCTCCAGAACTCTTCAACGCCTTGACAACATCGACTTCTGGGATTGGAGAGATTTTTACCAGTGTTCTCAGATTGTCGTCTACACCATCGAGCAGAGGCCCTCTCAGTACCTTCACACCAGTCTTCGGAACGTCTATGATGTGCATTACGTTGTTTGGCTCTGCGAATATGGCTGTGGCCAAGTCGGTGCCCACCTTCCGGTCAGTGACATCGAATGCGGCAACGAACTTTATGTCTCTCACGTGATATCCTGCGAAGTCTGGATGGTTCAGGCCAACTAGGTCACCATTCCCTTTTGCACCCTTGTAGAACTGGACACCTTGGACGAGGGCGCTGGCGCAGTTGCCAACTCCGAAGAGGGCCACCTTGATCTCCATTGGATACACCTCAAATTCGGAAACCTATCTGGTTCACGACTCAAAGCCCGAGTGTTATATGACCATATAAGTGTTATGAAGAAGTCTGATACCGATCATCAGTCAAAGGGCAATCGTGGCCGAAAGGGGCACTTGTGCACCCGGGAAAGGTCGAATGATGAGTGTTCTGAAATGGTGAGAGAGCAAAACGGTCCCGTACAGAATTAGACTAATATGGAATCGAGCATACTGTGTATCCAAGCACAACTGTTGACGGGGTTTCGCGGGCAGTGAACAAGACCTTCAGTACTCGGTTTGTCATCTTGATCCTCCTGCTGCTAGGCGCTTTCTCAGTGGGCCAACCTGCATTGGAGCACGAGTATACACAGGGTGTTCAGAGAAACGCTTTGACCCAGACGGGGAAAACACTACTCATCGGCTCTATGGAAGCCCCAATCCTCACTTGGAGTTCGCATGAAGATACGAATTGGTCACCCCTGAATGGTCATACCGTCGTGGAGGGTGACCACGTTCTCTTCCGTGCGTATTTCTCGGACTATTGGCTGCCACTAGGATCCAAGGTGACTTTCTGTGATATGTCCGTGTTTGAAGGATTCGGGCTGTATCTTCAGGGTAGACTGAAGATCCCTGATGAAGCGTACGATCCATTCAGCGGCACGGTTCAGGCAAACCAGTACACATGGCAGCAGGTTTCAGGGATTGAGCGAGGGTACAATGTCACGATAACGCTCGATTTCATGAACAACGACACCGATCTCATGATGTGGTGGGCAGACACTAACTCCTCAGATTGGTCATATGGCAACAACCTGATGGCAGATCAAATGGTTTCCGGAGCCCGTCCGGAGATTGGCACCTTTGTGGCAGACAGAAACGGTACGCTGGCAGTTTGCATATATGACCGCAGCAGAGAAGAAGGCAATTACACACTCTGGATTGACAGGAGGTATTACTATCTCAATGCGTCAGCATCCGGGGACGAAGTGCTTATTGACACGTATACGCTCGGAAACAAATCTGAACTCATAGTGGTCGCGAATGCATACGGCGAAACAGGACCCCTGCTGTCGGGTGCGGCTGTTGCCGGTGTCACTGTCTGCAACTTGTTCGCCCCCCGGATCACTGACATCAGGATTGATGGACTCGGCGCCCTCAAGAATGTGAGCTGGACCATTGTCGATCGGAACGCGGGTGAAAGCCACGTAAGTGAAGTGTGGTTGTCTCCCGATAGTGGAGTATCGTTTTACATCCTTGCGTCGAACCTCACAGAATCATATTACTTGTGGGACTCAACGGGTTATTTGGCTCGAGACACATACGTTTTCAGGGTGAGAACAAGAGACAGCAGTGATCTCTGCGGCGAGGCTCGTTCCGCGTCCTTTACTCACACTCAGAACCCGGGTCAGCCGGTGCATGTCAGCTTTGGTCAGCCTGACAACATCACCTACGTGGAAGGATCCACAGGACACTACATTCCCTGGCAACCCGACAGTATTGGCCCGTTCGAGTATGAGGTTCTCAGGAATGAAACTCATTATGCAAATGGTACTTGGTCAAGTTCGGTCACCCAGACAGGTAGTTACATGAATGTGTATGTTGACGGGCTTGCTGCTGGCGTGCACATGTTCAGGATAGCCGCTGTTTCGACAGGGTACTCAGGAGAAGACATCGTCTATGTGACTGTGACTCAAGGAACAAGTCCATCTCTTGCAATGCCAAGTGCTCTCATAACGGGTGCGTGTATTAGTGTCATCGTGGTCTTCTCAGTTGCTATAGTCCGGGAAAGGGCGGCAAACAGATAGCAAGCAGCACGCAGTAGCCAGAAAGATAGCCCAGTTTATGGCCTGTCAACGAATGCAGTTTCTTTTTTTTGGACTGCATTTGCTCCTCTTGTAGATATGGCAGAAACCCAGGCCCAAAGATTTCTCGGCCCATGATTATTCTTCTATTCCTTCCTGTATCTGACGAATAGCACTAATGCTAGGAACTACTATTGCGCCCACAGTAACGATTGTCAGACCAATGAGAAATGGAGATTCTTCTCCACTTATCGTACTCATACTAGTTGATTCATTTGCAGCTTCAATCTGAAGAATCTCCAAACCATCTTCTCCATCCGCAACAAAGACCAAGTCATCAACTACTTCTAGGTTTGTAGCACTCCCGCCATCGAAATAACGACCAATTTCAGTGATATTAGCAGAGTTCTTGGCAGTCAGGACTTCCAAACCATCATCCCTGTCAGCAATTATCATGTAATCCTCAAAGAACTCCAAGTCAACAGCATTTCCTCCATCGTAATAACCACCTATCTCCACGAGAGAATCGGGATTGCTGATATTGAAGATCTTAACGCCCCCGTACGAACACATCATGTAGGCGATATCTCCGACAAGATCAATGGAAAAAATCTCGCCGTCGATTGTGTACTCAGCGATTTCCTCTATGCTAGATAAGTCAGAGATGTTCAGGATTTTTAGTGCCTTTTCAGATGCGGAAATGTAATCAGGAACATACGCCAAATCATTGTTCACTTCAACATTGAAGATATAGCTAATACCTGTGTCATACTGGAATGATTCTTGGGGGTGCGTTGGATCAGTTATATTCACAATTTCAAGTCCGTCTTCAAAGTCAGCCAAGAAGGCGAAGTCCTCACAGATCTCGAAAGCCCCAACTTCCCCTCCATCATGGAATTCACCTACAAGCGTTGGGTTCTCCAAATCTGAAACATCTATTATCTTGAGTCCTTCAGTATAATCCGCCAAATACACTAGATTCTCTTCGACATAGATATCGTGAATGTGATCTATGGATTCATTGTATCGGCTTAGTTCCGTTGGATTATCAGGATTTGAGATATCGATGATGTACAGACCAGCTTCAGAGGCTGATACATATGCGGTATCATCTTGCACATGTACACTTGCAGCCCATCCAGTGGTTTCCATCTGCCCAATCTCCGTTAGTTCCAGCCCCTGATCCGACTGAGCATCTGCATAACTTCCCACACTGTAATTCAAGAGTGCAGCGATTAGAAGGCTGCCAACTAGTAGGAGTCCTGTTCTCTTCACGTGACATGCCCTTCTGGTCTTGTCTTCTACCTTTGGAGAAACTCAGTACGAAATCGCTAACACGACTCAGATTGGCGCACGACGCTGTCTGTCTAATAAGGAATCGTTTCATAGCAATCGTTACTATTGTGGTGGACAATGGTCAACCCCGGTGGCTCCACAACTGTGAGCAATGCTTGGCGTCAGTCAACTGGTGATTTGTCAAAGCAATCCAGTATCAGTCTGCTCAGGATTTCGTACTCTATGAACTCACTGAAGGCTGGCGGCTAGAAGACCAACTACATCAAGGACGGCTATTCTGCTCCCAAGAAGGTCCTTCCCGGCATTGAGGTTATGCTCACAGAACGGACACGAGGTGGCGATCACCTCCGCGCCAACCGCCTCTGCTGCCTTGATACGGTCTGCCGCGATTCTCTTGGCGAGATCAGGAGCAAACGACCTCAGACCGCCACCGGCTCCACAACATATGGCCGCCTGTCTGTTAGGATCCATTTCAACAAGCTCGACGCCAGGAATGGCTCGAAGGACGTCGCGGGGGCTCTCATAGATGCTCAGTTCCCGTCCCAAGTGGCATGGGTCATGGTAGGTGACCTTTGTGACTTCCTTGAGCGGTTTCGGACGAATCCTGCCTTCCTTGATCAGTTCCTGAACAAACTCGGTGATGTGTAAGACTGGCGGTAGCTCCAAGCCAAAGCGCTTGGGATAGTCGGTTTTCAGCGCTCTCAAGCATCCGGCACACGAAACAATCACCTTCTCAGCTCCAGTTTCAGCTATAGACTCGACCAAACGGAGAGCATTGTCCTTGGCCTCGCTTATTCGTCCAGTCCTCAGCATGACCGACCCGCAGCACGGCTCATTCTCCATGACTGAGAAATCCACCTTGGCCGCTCTCAGGACACGGGCTGTTGACTTGGCGACCTCGGGCAGCCTCAGCCCCGTTGTGCAGCCCACGAAGTACAGTGTCTTCCCTTTGGTGGGTATCCTGAACCCTAGCTCATGTACCCACTTGCGTTTCATAGCACTGTCTTCGGAATACGGGTTTCCTCTGGCTGCAATAGCTTCAGCAACAGAGTCGCGAGTCGCGTTAGGTATGCCAACAAGAGCTTCGCGGGTCTTCTCGATTGCGTCCTTTGCGTTGAACTCTGCCGCGCAGATCTGAGTGCAGTTACCGCAGAGTGTGCAAGTGTACAGGGACTCAGCGTTCTCTGGCGTCCTGTCTAATGTACCATCGAGCAGAGCCAATGCGACCTGTACCTTCCCTCTCATGAAACTGGTTTCAAAACCACTTGAGTTCTTCCAAACAGGGCAGACGCCGTTGAAACCCTCCGCCTCATAGACAGCGTTCCGACAGATTCCGCATCTACGACATTGGAGAAGCTCCTCTCTGAGCTGGTCTAGGTCCACACTGGCCATTTCACACACCTCCAATCACGCCCGGGTTCAGAATCCCTTTGGGGTCCAAGAGCTTCTTCAGTGATGCAATGAAGCTCACATAGTCCTCCATCTCGGAAACCCCGTCAGTCCAGTAGGGAGCCAACTTGAATGGGACTGCACCGGTCTTGAAGAGGCGCTGCGCCAGCTCCGCGTGGGCGTTTCTGGCCTTCTGCTCATCGTCTTCGTCGGCAGGATCAAAGAAGAGCATCGGGTAGAAATTGTAGGAGCCGTGGTCCGTCAGGAAACCGGCAGTATGACCCACGATACCGAACTTGTCCATGACCTCCCAGATCTCTTGAATCGACTTGTGCCAGCTAACAGGCGGCTGATGGTGATACAGAATCCTCCAGTGCCACCCATGGGCGTACGAAGATCTCGCAAAAACCCACATTCGGTCTTCCCATTCACCCTTTGGAAGCTCAGAGATGCCAATGACCTCTCCTCCAATCTCTGTGCATATCCTCTTTGCTTCCTCGGCGTCACTCCGGAGCTGGTCTTCCCGCAATCTTCCGATGGTCACTGAAACAGTAAACGGCGGCCACTCGTGTTTGGGAATACCATACTCATCACCAAGCATGTCCATGAAGAACTCGAGAATGCGCCCCTCGTATACGGATACGAACAGAGCATTGACATCATTCTCTCTGAGTTTTAGCAGGAACGTCTCCGCTCTAGAAACATCGTCAAAGCCGAAGGTGTTGTAGTAGAAATGGTGTATGCGTCTGAAGGTCTTGAGTGACACCTTGGTGATGATTCCAAAGCCACCGAGTGACCCGATGAACAGGCCTGTCAGGTCCGGGCCGAATGCATACCTTATGAAGGGCCCAAGTGCATTGGGGTTTGCCTCAGAACCTGTCTGAATGACCTCTCCACTCGCGAGAACAACCTCGAGTCCCAGAACCATCTCCGCGATGCAACCATGTACGCTCGACCCTGGACCTGCTCCATTCACTGCAACATTCCCCGCCACCGTACAAACAAGGGATGACTCCGGGTAGACTGGCACCCAGAGATTGTACGGGCTCAGGAACTTGTCCAACATACCAAAGGTCACTCCGGCACCTACGGTGACTGATCTGAGATCCTCGTATAGGCTAATCTTATCGAATCTCATGAGCTCGACAACGAGACTGTCCGGCTTGGGGATGACTTCACCCTGAAGGCTTGAGCCGCCGGACCTAGGAACCACAGTGATTCCATTCTCATTGGCAAGTCTGATTATCCTCGAAACCTCTTCACAGTTTGCTGGGCGAACGACTGCCCCTGGCAATGTGGAGTCATAGCCTATAGAAGCAGATGCAGAGTAAGTGAGAAGGACATCCTTCCGCGTGGAAACATACTCATCACCCACAATCTCAGCTAGCTGTTTCACTATCCTCTGGTCCATAGGTAATGCCTCCGCACGGGTTGTCCCCTAGAAGATGTGACGTATCTTCATCAAATCACTCGCAGAGCCCTTGACCTTGAGCTTCCGAGTCAAGAGTGCGTTGGCAGCACTCATCTGCTCCAGGAACAGCTTCCGTATCGTGTCATCGTCACTCTCGATTCTCATATCCGGATTGTCAATCGCACCCAAATCCACCGTGATCTTGCTGTCCTTGACTAAGAAGTGATAGGTGCGTCCGTCCTTCAGAGTGAGCTGTGCGGTTTTCTGCCAGCCTTCGATTGCCTCGAGTGTCTTCTGGCGCTGTAACCCAACAGATATTCTCTGTCGCATAAGCTCAAGCAGGTCTTCACTCATTGTTCTCTGTCTCCTAGGTTAGGCGCGCATCTGCCCGTTTTAGTTGTTTCCCTCCGAAACAGAAGGATTTCGACAGTCAGCGAACCATGCTCGTCGCAGACGGCCTTCTTAGAAGTCTCTGACGTCTGCTCGCTTGACCAGGCCTGCAGGTCAGCTGTCAATACTACTTCCAGCTCGCCTATCCAAGATTCTGTTTGGATCTCTGGGGCATCATTCAGATTATTCGACGCGAAAGAGGCGGGAGTAGGTCCAGAGAGAACCTACTACTTCTTTCTGTATTTCCTGACGATCTCGAGGAACTTTTTGACGTTCTCAGTTATTATGTCGTAGCGTCCCTCTTTGATGGCCTTGGAATCTGCTATCGCACTGCCTACTCCCAGAGCAAAGGCTCCGGCCTCGAGCAGCGGCCCGGCCGTTTGCAGGTCAACTCCTCCAGTCGGTATCAATGGTATGTGAGGAAGAGGAGCTCTGACCGCTTTGATGTACGCTGCTCCGCCCACCTCACCACATGGGAAGACCTTGACAGCATCAGCACCCCACGTATATGCTTGGAGTATTTCTGTAGGAGTCAGCGCGCCGGGGAAACACGGTTTTGCATACCTTCGAGAGATCTCAATCAGCTCTTTGGAGTACGAAGGAGCCACGATGAACTCGCTGCCAGCTAGAATGGCTCTTCGGGCAGTTTCCGGATCCAGCACGGTTCCTGTACCTACCAGAACCTTGTCGCCCACCTTCTCTGTCAGCTTCTGAACGACATCCGTAGCTCCGGGCACACTGAAAGTCACCTCGATGATGTTCACCCCTCCGTTGAGGAGTGCATCTGCAACCTTCATTGCGATATCAGCGGACTCCACTCTGATGATTGGAATCAGCGCTGTGTCATGTACTAGCTTCATTGCGTCTTGCTTGTCCCACATTCTTGTTCTCACCTACCTCTGAATGCGAAGCCCTGAAGCTCCTTTCATCAGGCTCTCCACCTCGGACTTGTAGATGTAGGCAAGGTCACCGGGCACTGAGTGCTTCAGAGCGGACAAAGCAGCTCCGAACTCTACAGCTTTCTGAAGGTCCTTGAGTTCAAGGTAGCCGTAGATGAACCCGGCACTGCAGGAGTCACCTCCGCCCAGCCTGTCAACAATCTCAACATCGTAGGTCGGACTGCGGTAGATTTTGCCCTTGGAGTAGGCAAACACCGACCACTTGTTCAGCCACACAAGTGGTGTTTCACGAAGCGTGATGACGACCGCTTCGAAGCCGAACTTGTCGGCGAGTTTCCTTGCCACCTCTTCATAGTCCTTGCCTTCAATACCATAGACGACCTTCGTATCCTCTTCTGTCGTGATCAGTATGTCGATCATCTTTGAGGCGGGTTCGGCGAAAGCCCTAGCCTGCTCCGGCGTCCAGAGCTTGCCACGATAGTTGACATCGAACGACACCTTGCATCCCTGCTCGTGCGCTATCCTGAGAGCCTCCTCTGTCGCCTTTGCGCAGTTGGGGCTCAAAGCAGGAGTGATCCCGCTTGTGTGAAACAGCCTCGTACCCTTGAGAATCTCGGACCAGCGAATCTCTCCGGGCTTCAGCTTACTGATTGCAGACTGTTCTCTGTCGTATATCACGCGCTGGCTTCTGGGGGCTGCACCGAACTCAACGAAGTAGACACCACAGCGACTATTTGGGTCCCAGAGGACGTTTGATGTATCGACACCTTGCTCACGCGCCTTGTTCCGGATGAAGTGACCAATCGAGTTGTCGCCCAGCTTGGTCACATAGGCCGTCCTTAGGCCCATCCTCGCACACGCGACAGCTACATTCATCTCAGCGCCGCCTGCATGCGCGTTGAAAGCAGTGGTCTGCTCAAAGCGCATGAAGTTGGGCGGCGATAACCTAAGCATCACCTCTCCAAAGGTTACAACGTCGAAACCCATCGGTTCACACTCCGACAGTTTAACTGACCAGCACATCTGATGTCTTCATGTTAAAGCTGTCGCTGAAACCTCATGCGGTGCTGCCTTTGAACTCGGTGCGTGCGATGACCTCATCTTGAACGAATGGGTCAAGCTCAATGAAGTAGGCGCTGTATCCAGCAACCCTCACTATCAGGTTCCTGTGTTGGAGGGGGTGAACCTTCGCGTCCTCCAACGTATCCCTCGACAGCACATTGAACTGGATATGCAGCCCGCCGAGATGGAAGTAGCCGTCGATGAGACCCATGAAGTTCTCGCGTCCTGCTTGCGAAGAGAAGATCTGCGGATTGAACTTCATGTTGTACAGCGTGCCATTGAAACAGGCACCATGGTCCAGCTTGGCCACAGACTTCATAGCCGCCGTAGGCCCGTGAACGTCCCTGTTGTGTGCTGGTGAAACACCATCAGACAGCATTACGCCTGCACGACGACCATCAGGCGTTGCACCCACACTTTCGCCCTGTGGAATGTACATTGAAACAGAGAACAGTGCAGCGTGATACGGACCGTTTCTGGTCGTCATTCTGCTCTGCACTGATTTGCAGAAGGACTCCCCTATTCCACGAGCCAATGAGTCCACATGCTCTAAGTCATTGCCGAACTTGTCAGGATCATTCTCTAGCCTGACTCTGAGGTCCTCGTAGCCTTCGAAGTTCTTCGCCATTGCATCCAGCAGCTGACCCATCCCAACTCTCTTCTGCTCGAAGACATGTTTCCTCAACATCGAGAGTGAGTCGGTCGCTATCGCAATGCCCACTCCTTGGATGCCGCCGGCGTTGTACTTCGCACCTCCGTCCTGCATAGTACGGCCGCTCTCGACACATCCCTCCAGCAGTGCAGACATGAATGGGGTCGGCACGGCGCTGGCATGCACTTGCGCAGCCACGTGGTCGGCCCTAGTAAGCAAATCAATAGCATAGTCCAGCTGTTTTGCGAATGCATTCCAGAGCTGGTCAAAGGTGTTGAAATTCCGGGGGTCTCCCGTTTCAAGACCGACAGTCATGCCCGACCGCGGGTCTCTTCCGTTGTTGAGTGTGACCTCCAGCACCTTGGGAAAGTTGACAAAACCTATGTTGGGCCTGACATCGGTCTTTCCTTCAACGATGGGTTCAACACAGCCCAAGATTGAGTAGTCGTGTGCCTCAACTGAGTCAATCCCTTTCTTCAGCATCATTGGGACAATGACGCCGTCGTTGAACAGACCTGGCATACCAAGACCCTTGGATATCACATCCACAACCTTGAACTTGATGTCCCTTGGGGTCTTCTCATGCCAGCGGAATGAAACTGTTGGCTGTGTGACCCGCATGTTTGCTGTTGCCTCCAGCGCAAGCAGGGTCACCTCGTTTGTCATATCCTTGCCGTGAATATCCTGACCGCCAACAGTGAGATTCTGAAACATGGGGTAGCCTGCGAAGGCGACACTATAGTACTCGTCTCTCACCTTGATCACAGAAGAGAACTTGATCCACAGCATCTCAAGCAGCTCAAGGGCTCTCTCGCGGGTCGTTCGCCCAGCCTTGACGTCAGCTGAGTAGTAGGGGTACAAGTATTGGTCGAACCGTCCTGTTGATATCGAATGACCATTGCCCTCCGTCTGTACAAGTAGATGGATGAACCAGAATGACTGTAGTGCCTCATGGAACGAGGTCGCAGGCTTCAAGGGGACTCGTTTGCAGATTCTCGCAATGTCCAGCAGCTCCTCCCTTCTCTGCGCATCGCGTTCTCCGCGTGCCATTCGTGATGCTACCTCGCTGAATCGTTCAGCAAAGCGGACTAGCGCGCTGACTTCGACCTCAACCGAATCATAGAAGCTGGTCTTCTCTTGGTTGCCTCTGCTCTTGGACTTGTACCCTTTGACCCTTTCAAGCACGTCTTCGAGACCCTTGTTGATTACTCTCCGATAGTCCACGATGACATGCCCTATTCCTGTACCTGGCGCTCCAATCGTAAACAGCCCTGCCTTGGCAGCACGTCGCGCCTCCTCAGGCATCTTCTGTGCGCAGATCTCGGAAGTACTCTTGCCACTCCAGTAATGAAAGACTTCGCGGAGTTGCTCTTTGTCCTTCTCGCTGATCTCGAACTTCTCCGTCCGTCTCTTGTCGAACCTGTCTAGCTCCTTCTCAACCCATGTCCAGCTGTACTCGGGGAAGACCTGACAAGAGCGAAGAGTCGGTCCCATGTTCCCAACTATGAGCTCATCAGGCTCGATGCGAATGGTCATGTTGTCAAGTACGTAGGCAAACGCCTTCGCAAGCCTCATTCTGAGGGGCTCGTCCTCGTGCTCCCGAAGGCACCGAGTGAAGAGATAGGCTCTCTCTGAAGAAAGAGTTGGACGGGAATCCAGCATGCGTTCTCTCATGAGAGACGTCCGTGAAGTCATGAGCCGCACTCTTCCCCAAACCTATTAACAGTTCACTATGCGGTCATTTCTGTTTTCTCAGAAGCTTTGGAAGGTATGTGTCGAGACGCCGAAGGGCCTCCTCAATTGTTTCTGTCGACACAGCATAGCAGAGCCGCAGGTAACCCTCACCATATTTCCCGAACCCCGAGCCATGGACTGTCACGACGCCAGTATCTTCCAGTAGCTTCACAGCGAGGTCATATGACTTCATCTTGTAGGCAGCAACATCGGGAAAGACGTAGAACGCACCAGCTGGGGAATCCACACGTATGCCTTGAATCGACTGGAGACCCTTGGTGATAAGGTCGCGTCTCTTCCTGAAGGTGCTGAGCATCTGCTCCACACATTCCTGCGGACCATTCACCGCTGCTTCTGCAGCCTTCTGTGAGATTGCAGTAGGCATAGACAGGACGTGCTCCTGCATCCTGGTCATTGCCGCTACGACTTCCTCGGGGCCAATGGCAAACCCAATTCTCCATCCTGTCATTGCATAGCTCTTCGAGAATGAGAACAGTGTGACAGTTCTCTCCTTCATCCCGGGCAGTGAACCGATGAACAGCGGTTTCTCACTAACGTATCTGAACTTCTCATACGCTTCATCTGCAAGGACAATGATGTCTTTCTTGATTGCCAAGTCCGCTATCTTCCTCAGCTCTGAGTTCGAGATCACTCCCCCAGTGGGGTTGTTCGGGTAGTTAATGACAAGAAGCTTGGTCTTGCTCGTGATGAGTCGCTCTATGTCTTCGGCCTTCACTGCGAAGCCGTTCTCTCTCTTCTGCTGGAATGGCACTGGAACGCCGCCTGTGAGCATGATGTGAGCGTAGTGGCTGACAAATCCTGGATCGGGATAGAGCACCTCGTCGCCGGGGTTCACGAGAGCTAGGTTCGCCAACAGAAGAGAACCCATGCCACCGGCAGTACAGATGACCTCCTTGGCGGGGTCGGCATCGATCCCGTTTTCCCTCTTTGCCTTTTTGGCAAGAGCTTCCCGGACTTCGATAAGTCCTGCATTGTGAGTGTACTTAGTGTAGCCATCATCCAAAGCCTTCTTGCCAGCATCCTTGATGAACTGGGGAGTATCGAAGTCCGGCTGACCCACAGTCAGGTCAAGGATGTTAGGACGCCCTCGAGCCATATTGTACATCTTGCGAATCTCAGAAGCAGGAACGAGTTTGGTTCTGTCAGCGAGCTTCATCGGCAACACCTGCGCTGCTTGGTAAGCCCGAGGCCATTGCGCCTCCTCTTAAAGGTACTCGATTGTGAGCTGAAGGTTCAGTCCTAGGCACGGGCCAAGTCATGGGCTTTGTCGTTCCGCATCACATTTAAGATAGCCGACACAGGTTCCCGCAAAGGACCGGTCACACGGTGGTGTCCATGAAGACTCCCACAGCAGATGACGTGCGAAAGAACAGCATGGTCGTGGTCGCCAGTGCTCATGCGGTGTACGTTGAGGCGGCGCGCAAATCGGCAGGCAAGAAAGGTCTGAAAGCGATTGGCGAAGCGAATCGGATTCACGGGTTGGAGCTGGGCAACGCAGGAATCAAGGAAGGCGGACTGAGGAAAGGAGACCTCAAGTCCATCTTTGGTTTCTTCGACTCAGCACATCCCTACTTCGGGTTCGATCTTGAACTACTGCAGGCATCTGGCAATGTACTTGAAATGTAAGTCACGCACTGCCCGTGGCTTGAAACCTTCAAGGCAAAAAACGCTGGTGAAGACATAGCGAATGGGTGTGTCGAATGGACGAGGGCATCGGGCAGGCCGTTGACCCAGATTTGAAGATGACACTGACGAAGTGCATGATGCGTGGAGATGACCACTGTATCTACCGTTACTCCAAATGAAACAACGCACTTCAATGCCTTAGGTGATGATATGTCAAGCAAGAAGAGCAACCCGATAGATCGATGCATGAGACTCTATGTGGCGGCACTTTCCGACGCAGCAGACGAGATTGGAATAGGCCGCGTATGCATGGACAGCAGGATCGTACCTGTGACAAAGAACAAGACTGTGGTTGGTTTCGCGAGACCCGCGAAGCTAGCGAAGTCTGCCGTGCGACAGCCATATGACGAGGTCCAGCTCGAACGATTCATGACCATAGCAACACGTGCAAAGAGAGATGACGTCGTCGTCATCCAGATGTCAGGAGCAACTGACTGCTCTGGATGGGGACAGATCATGACGAAGATCTCTTCGTCTATGGGGATTCGTGGAGCAGTTGTTGACGGCACCGTGAGAGATGTGGATGAAACAGATAGAATCGCGTTCCCTGTGTTCGCTCGAGGACGCCACCCCGGTACCGTTCGGGCTAGGCTAGATATCGAGTCAGTTGGGGAGCCAATGGAGTGTGGCGGCGTGACCGTACGCCCCGGTGATCTTGTATTCGGTGATGGTGATGGCGTGGTAGTGATACCAAGCGGTCGGGTCGAAGAGATACTCACCGCCGCTGAGCGTGTCGCGGCAACGGACAAGTGGTGGTGCTCGATGCTCGACCAGGGCAAGGACCCCCAAGAGCTGCACAAGCAGAAGCCGATTCCGTAAGCAGAGGTCGTAGTCACCGGACAGTTTTGCGAGTCCGGCTTTCAGTCGTGCAGATTGGCTTCATGTCACTGAAGGACAGGTACCCGTTCAGCTGATTGGGTACCTGCCTTTCTTATCGGCATAATCGTACATGTAGACTATCTTTTCAGGTGTCGAGTCATCCTGAATGTTGTGTGCTGGAGCCAGTATGTAGCCTCCACCAGGTGCCAGCGCCCTCAGTCGCCTGTCAATCTCGTCCTTGACATCTTTCATAGTTCCCATAGAGGACATTGCGTGCTGAAGATCTATTCCACCGTGGAAGGTCAGTCTGCTTCCATACTTCTGCTTCAGAAGAGCCGAGTCCATTCCCTTCGCCAAAGGCTGGATCGGGTTGAGTATGTCAACGCCCACTTCGATGAGATCGTTGATCATAGGCTCTACCGCTCCGCAGCTGTGAAACAGCATCTTCACATCGGGAGCTCTCTTGTGAATGTCGCTGTAGATTCTCATGTGACGTGGCTTGACGAGCCGCCTATACATAGTAGGACTCATAATCAGACCTGTTTGATGCCCAAGGTCGTCACCGACCTGCACAAGGTCTAGGTACTCCCCCACTTCATCGAGGAACACACGGTTCATCTCAAGTGCCAAGTCCATGCACTTGTCCATCATGGCTTCCGCGAGCCTAGTCCTCTCCACAAGATCTACCAGAAACTTGTCGAATCCTCTCATGTAATGGGCACACATCTCGAACACGCCCCAGGGGCCCCCCACCATTCCAGCAACTGCGTAATCAGTCTCATCATGTAGATGTTTCGCCCACTCGGTGACGCCTTCCATCCTTGAGGGATCGTCAGGGTCCATCCATTCATAGTTCTCGACTTGGTCGACGTCCGTGAAGTCGGCCCAAGGGTAGTGTACGACTTCCCAGTAGGGCCCGAACCACTTTCCCCGAAATCCCATCTCGGAGTCCGTGCTCCCGTCAGGGTAGGTCCTAGCCTTGAACGACGACGAAGCGTGCATGTACACTCTTCTGAAGTCTAGATGTAGCCTCCGTAGTATCTCTTCCGAGATTAGCCACGAGCTCATTATGCCCCACTCTTGTGTTTCGGGTGCCGTAATCTTCAGGTAGTCACGAACCTTGGCGTACGCCGCTGGAGTGATCCAGAAGTCCAGTGGCACTCTGTCAGGCTCTTCATGATTGACTATATGGTGGAATCTTTCTCGAGGCTTCATTGGATATCTGAAACGTGATTCGAGTATTTTAAGAGCTGCGTGTGGAACTGCTTCCAGTTTAAAGGATGATACCGCGGCGTTAATAACGTGGTTTTCCCTCAGAAGTCGCTGACTCTCAAGCGGGTGAACCCCAAATGGTTGACGTAGCGAGAATCACTGGCTTGTTGAAGAAGGCGGTTGGCCCAAACCGTGTGACAGACCGGGACTTTGACATTCTGGCTTATAGCAGGGACGTGAGCCCAGCTAGACAGAAGTTGGCGACACACATAGTAATGCCTCAGTCACGGGAAGAAATCCAAGCTGTCCTGCGCATTGCCAATGAGAATGACGTCCCGGTGTACATCCGCGGTGGCGGCACTTCACACTGGGATGCCTACTTGCCTCAAGAGCCCGGAATCATGCTTGACATGGGTCAGATGAACCGGGTAGTTGAGATAAACGAACGCGATCTCGCGGCAACGGTCCAGCCGAATTGCACATGGGCCAAGTTGGATAACGAACTCAGGAAGAGAGGGCTGACCTACCTCTGTAGTGAGGCGGGAGGACCCGCCATGACAATCGGGGGATCGGTCATGAAGGCAGGTGGAGGACCCTCTGGTACAGCCAAGTTTGGGTTTCACGGCAATGCAGACATACTGACGCTTGAGATGGTTCTGCCCAATGGTGATGTCGTGCAGACGGGGTCCGCAGCTTGGCCCAGCGCAGGGAAGTTCAAGAGACAATGCCTTGGACCAGATCTTGCTGGGCTTTTCATCGGTGCTGAGGGGACACTGGGCATCTGCACAGAGCTGACACTCAGAGTCCGTCCGGCCACTGATATCAGAGAGCGGATGGTGGCCACCATGAAGAGTCTGGACGATGTGATTGAGCTGGGTCACTTCGTCAACAGAAATGTCGGAGATGAGTATCTCCAGGGCTTCTATCTCTGGGTTGACCCATCTGCACCTGACGTCTTCATCGTGATGATGGACGTGTTCGGATATGAGAAAGAAATCGTGGAACACAGAAAGAATCGTGTTCTCGCGAAGATTAAGGAACTGGGTGGAGCAATCGGAGACCGTGCGGCTGCTGATGACTACTACGGACGGATACTCACAGGATTGACAGAGATATTCACAGCTGGGGTCTGGCATTTCTTTGGCTCCGGCTCTTTGAGGATAGACGACATCAAGTTCCTCTACCGGGTGTGGCGTGACGAGCTCATCGGCAAGAGAGGCTACAAGAAGGCTGGTTTTGGAGGACAGGTTTTGCCGCGTGACTGGCTGGCCTTCATGGTGACCAACTATCGCGAGCCGGGCGAGTGGGACGAGATGATTAGGATATCAGACGAGATCAACGACATAGTCTTGAAGGGACCCGTGGTCCCCTACGGGATTGGTGGTCGGGACGGTCTCAGAGCCTTTGTGGAGGCACGTGATACGGGATACTACAGACTGCTGAAGACCATAAAGAAAGCTGTCGATCCCATGGATATTCTACAACGGGGCATATTCATCCGGAAGGAGGAATTGGAATGAGAATCGAACAGTATCACGATATGATCTATGCGTGCGGCCGGTGCAACTTCTGTCGTGGTAGCGATTTCAACGAGAGATGCCCACAGCTGTTCACTCAGCGTTGGGAGTCGTCAACGGCGAGGGGTCGGATGGCAATTGCTCGTGCGATTCTCGAGGGAAAGCTGGACTACACTGAAGACCTCAGAGAGAGAGTATTCGGTTGCTTTCTGTGCAGCAGGTGCAGAGAGGAATGCAAGAAGGCGGCCAAGATAGACGTAGTAGCTATTACGAGAGCGATGCGTGCCGACTTCTCGGACAAGGGCATCGGTGCGCCTGATGATGGCCGCCGGATGGCTGAAACGATGTTGCAGAAGAGAAACATCTTCGGGGATTCGTCCTCCGAACACACAAAGTGGGCTGCAGGAATCAAGTTTCAGAAAGGATCTGGAACGCTCTTCTTCCCAGGATGCCTCGCGAGCCATCGATTCAAGGAGAAGACAGGAATCCTCGTCAGCGTTCTTCAGGCCGCGGGGTACAAGCTTGACTTCCTCGGTGAGGACCAGACTTGTTGTGGAACGCCCCTGTGGATCACTGGAAATGTCAAGCAGGCAAAGCAGTGGGTCCAAGACTATGTAAAGAAGCTGAAGGCACGTGGGGTAAAGGAGATCATTACACCCTGCCCTAGCTGCTTCAGAGCCCTAGATGAGGAATACCCTCAGCTCCTCGGCCTAAAGGAGTCCCCATTCAAGGTTAGACACACAAGCCAAGTGTTAGAGGAGATTGTGCGCCAGAAGAAGCTCGCCCTCAAAAAGCGTGTGAATAATGTTGTGACCTACCATGATCCCTGTGAGATCGGACGTTATCGGGGTATATACGAGCCCGCCAGAAATGTTCTAGCGGCCATTCCGGGTGTGACCTTCAGAGAGATGCCCAGGAATCGCGACCAAGCATTCTGCTGCGGCGGAGGAGGAGGAGTGAAGATCATGTATGGCGACTATTCCCAGCAGGTTTCCGTTGAGAGGATAACGGAGGCTTTGAAGACAGATGCCTCTATCGTCGCAACCATATGCCCGGCGTGCGAATTGAACCTGACTCATGCCGCTTATGAAACCAATGCACACATTCGAGTGTTGGACGTCGCTGAGATCCTAGCAGTGGCAGCCGGACTAGCGAGCGATGAGATCCTAGATCCAGACTACATTCCTGAAGATTGAATAGGCGACATGGACCAACGGTTCATCTGCCTAGTTCTCGCCGCACGCCGACGATCCTGGAGTCTGGCTACCCACCGACAGCAGCAATCATGAATACGATAAGGTCGCCTTCGGCGAGCTCGGTCTTCTCCCCCTTGCGAGCGACCATGTTCTGACCGTTCACGATGACTATTGTTTCCCGTTTCAGAGTCCTCCTCCGAGAATCATCGAGATAGACCTTGAACCTCTCTGGCTGGCGTTCGTACAATGCATCAATCAGATCTCGAACTGTCGCATCTGGCTTCGTTTCAAAGGGGAACATATCGTGCTCCTTGTACTTCTGCCCCTTGTTCATCAGTTTCACGAAGACCTGTGCCAACACCACTCGCTCCGCTCTATTGAGCAACAGCCGTCATCTTAAAGTGAACATAAAGATTATATTAACATGCCGAACAGCTCAAGGGCACTGGGGCATTACGTTGACCCATTCGATGGCCGCTGTGGGGGCCTCAGAAGGTCTAGCCTCAGTTGACATGAGCATGGAAGACGCGAATCTCAGCTTCAGCATGCCTACGCGGCTCAGGGTTGAAGCAGAAAAAAGCAATGACGGTGTGACCAAATGGCAGACAAACAACAAAGGCGGACTCTCAGAGAATGGCTGTCTGAGAACGCGCGAAAGGAAGCTAAGCACTACACAGAGATTGCCGAAGCTCTGGGAAGAGACCCTGCGTCTGTGTCCGCCTCATTGTCCATCGAACGGAAGCAGGCCCTTGAAGACAACCGCCCTCCGTATTTCGTTAGAGTTGCACCAGGTCTATACCGATACAACGACGTATGCGAAGGCGCCCTAGACGAAGACCTGATTGTTGAAGTCAGGAACAGGGCAGAGGAGTTTAATGCCGCGACCCGCAGAGAGATGCGGTACGCAATCTAGGAACTGGACATACAGGCTTTTGAAAAACTTGCAATGATAATTCTGACCAACATCCGGGCAAGGGTCGAAGAAACCGAAGTCATCAGGCGGCATGATGACACTGTAGTGATGATCACCTCGTGGCGCGATGATGGCGGTCATTCCCCCGTCGTTGTATATGCCAAGAAGTGCGAACTCGATGAACCGGTTGGCCGAGAAACAATCCTTGAGATTCGAGGCTCTCTGCCGACTCTCAGGGCCAACCAAGGCGTTCTCATCACAAATGGTGTCGTTTCTAAGGAGGGTAGGGCTGAAGCCCTCGGATATGTCTTAGAAGATGTCAAGACAGTAGTCCCCCCAGTTCACTTACAGGATATCGATATTATGCTGAACATCCTTCTGGAGAGCAGGACGGGCGTCAGGGTGAGACCTGTCGAGGTGCTTCTGCTCGACGCAGAGTTCTTCAAGCACATCTCCAAGGCGGACTAGAGACTTCGGGACACAGAACCTTTGTACTGTGGCTCCAGATGAGTCTGTACGATGTCGATATATGCGCAAACGTGTCTTTTTGTCGTAGGGCATCTGGTTTCTTAACCGCATTAACTCACGAGTCCTATGGTTTTAAATACAGGTTGTTGCCATTAGACCTCCCATCACGGAACTCCATAAGAATCCGTGAAAGTAAAAATGGAGAAGAACGCAATGAGCGGAGATCAAAAGATGCTCTTCGTCAGAGAGAGCTCAGGCCTCGTGAAGGAGGTCGGCACAGGCTTTGCCCTGCTGC
Organism: uncultured archaeon; assembly: GCA_964631415.1. Lineage (GTDB taxonomy): Archaea > Asgardarchaeota > Thorarchaeia > Thorarchaeales > Thorarchaeaceae > OWC5. The sequence continues at coordinate 50,647 of CAZVZC010000003.1, forward strand.
TTCCGATTGCGCTCACGCTGGGTCCATGGTTCCACTACGGTGGTGTTTACATCTCAACTTGGTACCCAGGTGCGCACATCACTGCGATGTTTGCAATCGGCTCCTTTACAGTGTTCTTTGAGGCGCTGGCACTGATGTGCTTGATGCTTTCGATGCCGAGATCAGGAGCGTCCTACTACTTCACAGGAAGAGGACTCAGCCCGATATTCGGTGTGATGGAGGGCTGGCGAAGTGTGATAACGAATCCAGTCTTCAGGGGCACTGGCAGCTTCTTTGCTGTGCAGGTCTTTGTAGGCGGACTGACAGTTGTAGGTGCCGCCACAGGCGATGCATTTGTGCAGGGCTTGGCAGTTACCCTAGCCGCACCCATCCCACTGTGCTTAACGGCAATTGCGATGATCCTGGTTGGATTTGTCTTCAGCTACATGAGCGTCAAGTGGCTGGGCTGGTTTGTGATCATACTTGGACTGGTCAACATCCTCGCCCTAGTAGTCGCTGACGTGGTAATGCTCGCGACTCCACATGCCTCCCTTCAAGGCATATGGGACACCGTCTTTGGTGGAGGCGCCTACGCCGGGGTTGTTACCGCTGGCGGTGACATTGGTGCATATACTAACTTCAACTGGAGTGCAGTCGGTCCCGCACTGATTCTGACTGTCGGTATGATGTGGCCTTACCTCATTATGCCAGTTGCAGGTGAGGTTGCCCAGCCAAGCAAGAACATACCACTCTCAAACGTGGGTGGTTGGGCAGGTATCGCCTTCTTCTTCCTGCTGTCAGGCTTTGCCCTAGAGAGCATGATGGGGACATTCCTGTACTCAAACAACATAGCCGCGTACACTGCCACTGCGGGCTCTGTCTTCCCAGGATTCGGCAACTTCGCTGCCGTCGTCCTTGCAGCCCAAGGCAGTCCTCTGGTGTGGTTCGTCATCCTCTGTCCGATATACGCAAGCGTGCTTGACTCACCCAGCAACGCCCTATGGGTGACTAGGCCATTCCACTCAATGGCTATGGACCGCTTCTGCCCAGCAGCTTTCGCAAGTGTCCACCCGAAGTACCACGTACCACATGTTTCGCTGTGGTTCTGGCTAATACTGACCATTGCAACGACAGTCTACGCTACCATCCTACAGGTTGTCACCGGCACGGGTCTGAGTGCGCTTGTGGGTGTCGGCTTCACGTACGTGTTCATAAGGTGGCAGATGGCACTCGCTGCAGTCAGCTTGCCATACTACCGCCCGACGCTATGGGAGCGCAGTGGTGCTTGGATGGTGCCCGGCCTCAAAGTCCCGCTGATTTCATTCGGTGGCTTGATTTCTGGCGCCATATTCTTCTATGCAATGATCGCCTTCCAAGCCACAGCCGTATACGAGATTCTTTTCACGGTGATCGTGTACGTCTGGGGTCAGATCATGTACATATACTACGGTGCGAAGAACAAGGCGAAGGGCATCGAGCTCGGAGCTATCTTTGGACAGCTACCACCTGAGTAGAGATTCCCCAACAAGAAGAGAGCTTCCAGCTCTCTTCCCTTCTTTTTCTCCCTCTCGATTCTGCAGCTCAACCGCCTGCCACGTAGTCTGTGGTTCGCCATTCACATGATGTCGCATTAGCCCCGATACTGCCCCTCAAAACAGCAGCGACTAGTCCTCTTCTGTAAAGTCGTATATTGGCGGGAACCGATTCCTGCTCGCTTTGCTTGCGAAGGGCTCAAGGTGGTCCCAGCTTCTGTGGAGGCATGACGGAAATGACCACGGTCTTATCAACAAGACTTGAGGAACGCCCTCGGATGACCTGTATGTGTTGAGCGCATTCTCAGCCGCTGAGAGAACGGTCCGTCGTTCCTCTTCCTCCCATACCTGCTGTCGGTAGATGTACGAGTCCTCATGCCACTGATAGAGGATCTCGACGTCGTCCACGAGTATGCTCTTGATGCGCCGCCATGGCCAGAAGGTTGACATTTGCTCCAGCTGCTCTCCTGTGCCGTAGAGGTCAATAGCCATTCCCTCTCTGCAGAGGACATACGTAGCGCCCTTCTCCCTCCACCTCTTCTCTCGCGGTTTAGTGGATGGGCCTTTGTGCAGCCAATCGTGCCATTCAGCTTCGTGCCGCGAAAGGACTTCGCAATGGTCCACAACATACCGAACCGCCGCTGCTGTCGCATGATGCGCAAGACCTAGTAACGATGGCGTTTCAGTGTATTTCTCCACAAGCTCCGTCACGTCCCGCACATCACTCTGGGGAATGTACGCCCACACCTGGAAATGTGCTTCTCCATAGGGCATGGCATACACGAAGAGCATTCCTGCTGGACCAATGACCTTGTAGTTACCGGGCAGCTCCTCCGTTAGCGGCCACGACTTCTCGTCTCTGCAGTAGTTGACTTCACAGCATTCGAAGGAAACAACCTCAGACCACTCGACATCGAACAACGCTTGGTATGCTTTCCCCTTCCTCTCTCTCGGCAATACGAATCTTGCACCCTTGGCGCATATCTTCAGCTCACCGACAGTCTTGCTGTGAGGGTCCACTCCGACGTACTCGAAGTCAGTGAAATCCAGATCTCTAGACAACCCAAG
>CAZVZC010000003.1:53325-92821 GCA_964631415.1 uncultured archaeon
TAGAAATCTGATTACAGTGCTCGATGGTTATCGTATCCATAGATGCTATGACGTGACATTCATAGAGAAGGGGGTGGCAAAGGGTGATGTGCCGCGTGCGTTCATACGCCAATGGCCAACGATAAGGTCGGTATTGTACAAGTTCGCTGCCGTCGGCCCTGACCTACCCGGCGTGCAGCAATACATGGTGCGAAGACAGAAAGTGCAGTTCATCGCGCTAGTGCTCCTGACTTTCGCGCTTCCTATCGTTGTCATTCCGTGGGTCTTTCGTATACAGGGTTGGGACTGGTTCACTACACCGTTCTTGATTGCCGCAGTAGCTGCACTACTCATCTCTCTGCTTTCGAGCGGCTGGTACAATCGCAAAGTCTCTTGGCTCGTATTCTATTACATCGAGAACAACCCGAATCTCTTCGCCGAAGAACGCCAGCATCTCAAGAAGTGGGTTCAGATTCTCATCTGGCACGCGTCAAGGTTAATCCGTAAGAACGAACTCAAAGTCGAGAAGCAACTTGTCAAATTCTGGAATGATGACTACGATGGAATCATCGTGTTGAAGGAACCCAAGGGTTTCCGGAAGAACTACGTCGTGCAGCTCAGGGCAGATAGGGACTGACTTCTGCACAGATGCGCCGGTACAATGGACGGAGTATGCAAAGATTGGTCAGACCAGCGTCTGCCGGCTGACCTTCCGGCGCTTCTCCTAGTACTAGACCAAACCCTCTATCGGCTTGTATGTGATATCGAATCCGAAATGCTTTGGCCCGAGTACGTCAAGCCCGCGGGGCTCTCGGAATATGGGAACAGACTTCATGCCTATCACAGTGACCTTGCGGTCTTTGTCCAAGTCTGTGTTGGTAACCGGTTCCCCTGACTGCGCGTCTACTATCTCGATCAGGTCAGGACTGGTCACCCAAGGCTTTCCATCAAGCCAAGAAGCATGGTTCTCATTCTTGAACCACACTTTCATCTCTGTGCCGGGCTTGATGCCGCTGCCCTTAATCAGGGTTTCACCCCACATGTAGCCCTCACGGTTCTCCCATTTCTTTGCGGCCACCTTTCCTCTGAACAAAACCCATCCTCCAACACTCTCAATAATCTTGGCTGCTGGATCGTCGCCCGACTCTTGGCTCTCACGTATAGTCTTGCCCACCTTGCATGCCTTGGAGAGAGTCCCAGGGATAATGGCACGACGAAAGTCAGTACCTTTAACGGGGAAAGCAACATTACCTAAGCGGCCCCATGCTACCTCACTCAGTGCTTTCGAAACTCGCTCACCCATCTCATAGTTGATGACTCGCGTGACTATACTTCTGTTCCCGTACCAGTCCACTAAGGCCATTGGGGTCATGGAAAACCCCAGCACACAGACTGTATTCTGACAAATCTCTGGCACTGCTCTTCCAGAATAGTCGCCGTCTACACAGGGGATTCCGTGCTTCACCGCGGCATCGATTGGCGCAGGCGTGTTCACGCCTCCGAGTTCAAAGGGTGCTGCAGCTGCGAACTTCACACCCATGTACTTCTCTAGCATTGCCAGTCCTTCGGCGAGCTCCTTCTCGAAATAGTCCCAAGGCCATCTTCGTCGGAGCTTCTCAATCTCTGCTGTCGGAGGAGCGATTGTTCCCGAGTAGTAGGGACACGCCACCCAGTCGCCATCCTTCACCTTGCTGACATCTACTATCTCTATCGTCTTTCCCGCATCCATATGTGGATACAGCATGTCCAAGCCGATTTTCTTCGTGCCGCCGCCGCCGGTACCAAAGAACGTGCAGCCCGTTGCGAGATCCTCGATATCGGTCCTGCTCTTGAGTGTCAGAGTCATCCAAGTCAATCTCCTTTAACAGGGTTGCGGCGAGGTTAAACAGACCTGTATTTATCCTCGACGGAGCAGACCTAACACGGCCGACTGGGGCGAACGGGTGCCGAGCCGATTCAGATGGCAGTCAGACTCGAACGTGGCACACAGATCCCGCACAGAAAAGGAAGAGAGTGGGAAGTGCAGACACACTTCCCAAGGTGTATGAAGAACGACTATAGCTCAACACGACTGGCGTATGCCGTACCGTTGTCGATGTTTATAACGAACCCCTTCAGGATTCCTTCCCTGTACTCTGAGCCAGGATTGATGCACAGAGTCCTTCCGATACTCCTGAAGCCCACCGATTCGTGTATGTGTCCGTGCATGCCTAGAAGCGGTTGATACTTCTCAATACAAGCTCGGACTGATTTGCTGCCTACTGGCCCCGCAAGCTCCATCGCTCCTGCCTTGGAGATGGAGTAGTCCTTCCTAAGAGTTGGTGCGGTATCCAGTCCCGAATCGAAGGGAGGGTCGTGGAAATTGCACAACAAGTTGGTGTGGTCACTGACCCTAGCAAACTCCTCTTCAAGCTTGCCCAATAGTTGCTCATCAGGACACTCCCGGTAAGTGCTCCAAGGAGTTGAACTGACCCATTCTAGGCTAATCAACGGATAGCCATGAACGTCGACAACCCTCTTTAGAGGATATATGATCCTCGGATGATTCTTGATGACATCATCAATCACCCAGTCATCATCATTTCCCGGGTTGACAATGACGTCGATTTCCTTCGGTATTCTCTCCGCCGCCATGTCAAGCCACTCAGTGATACGCTCCTTCATTAGCTTCGCAAAGAGCTCCTTCACTTCTCCTTGTTTCTCCTTGAGCTCTTCGAACTTATCAGATGTGATGATGATGGGGTAGAATCCCTCGTCCCTGGTGAACTTGACAAAGTTGTCCAGATCCTTTTGTTTCTTGAAGGTTCTCTTACCACCATGTGGGTTTGCAAACCACTTGTCTTCCTTCTCTTTTATGATTGGCATGATGGCCTTCCCAGTCAAATCGCCGCACATCATTGCCACATCTGCCTTGAAGACCTGAGGAGCACGACACATCTTCTCCCAAGTCTGCTGGCTGCCGTGAGGGTCACATGCATGGAAAATCCTCATGTCAGTACTTCACCTATAACTAGTGCGACTCTTCTTGCGAACGCACTACGCGAAACGCCCCTAGGTCGTTTAAGAGTTTAATGGTATAGGGTCGTTCCTGCTGTTTAATTCCTTCAGGAGAACGGGATAAGGGTTGGTCCAGTCGATAGATATTAAAGTCGATTCTCACCGAACTGACCAAAAGCACTCAGAGAAAGCGTGAGGAATCCGAATGCCTGGCAAGTACGGCGTGATTCTCAATGACCTCATGGCGGAAGCATTGAGGATCCAAAAGGCAGCCGAACAGAACGGTCTGCCTCTTCGAGTCATGGGATGCATAGCCTACAGAATCAAGAGCCCGCAGTACATAGAGTTGCATAAAGCGATGGGGCGAGAAATCACAGACATTGACTTCATGAGCTACTACAAGTATCGTAACAAAGTCATTGACCTCTTGCGCGACGAACTCGGATATCAGTATATCCCGCCAGGCTTCGCCCGAGCCACGAATCTTCGAGACCTGTTCATAAACCCCAACACTGGCGGCAAGGTCGATGTGTTCTATGACATGCTTGACTTCTGTCACAATATCGACTTCAAGAAGCACGACCGGCTTAGCCTAGACAATCCCACGATAACCCTTGGTGACCTCTTTCTTGAAAAAGCTCAGATAGTCGAAATCAATGCAAAGGACCTGAAGGACATGGTGATCACTTTCCTGGCGAACGAGGTCAGCGAAACAGATGACGACTCCATGGTAAACGGGCCTTACATCAGCTCACTACTGTGCGATGACTGGGGATTCTACCATACGGTCACCACGAACATAAAGAAGCTGCTTGATTTCGTGCCGACTGTTGACCTGCTTTCGCCAGAACAAAAGGACCAAGTCGTATCTCGAGCTCAGAAGCTCCTCAAGTTGATCGATGACACGCCAAAGACAGGCGGCTGGAAGCGAAGAGCTGCAATCGGCACGAAGCAGCGTTGGTACAAGTTCGTTCACTCCATGGAAGGGACGCGAGACGCGGGCGGACAGGCCTCCAAGTGTTGATGGACGTTCGTGAGGGAGTATTGTACATGAAGCTCACAAAACAGAATGCATACGACATGCTTACCGGAGTTGGTATCCTTGGCACAGGAGGCGGCGGGGATCCTGTTGGGTTCGGAAAGCCGCTCGTTGACTGGGACTACGGCAAGGGCCGAGTCTATGAAATCACAGACCCGAAAGACATCAAGGATGATGCGTTCATCGTATGTGGTGGCTATATGGGATCTGTCAAGGTATTCACCTCAGTCGGTGACATGCTCGAGAAGTGGGAGAAGAGATTCGAACTCTACGAGGTCACTAAGATAACCGAGAAAATGACTGGCAAGAAAGTCAACCACGTTGTTCCATTTGAGCTCGGTGGGCTGAACACCACAGTGATGCTCTCGATGGCGACTAGAGCTGGCATCACTTCGGTAGACGGTGATGGCCTTGGCAGGTCAGCTCCCGAAAGCCAGATGATATCCTTCGTGGGCTATGGTATATCTCTCTGCCCGATGCCAGTTGTCACCAAGGGAGGCAGCATTGTGATAGTGCAGCAAGCCAGCATCCCCGCGCTCGCAGACGAGATAGGCAGATTCGCTGTAGTGCAGGATGGTGGAGCCGGAGCCAACAATCACTATTACCAGACTGGAGCACAGCTCAAGAAGAGCGTCGTCGCGAACAGCATCACTAAGTCAATACGTCTGGGAGAGGCCATGCGCGACGCCAACGCCAGCCACAAGAATCCAATCGATGCATTCCTCAGTGTGATGGGTGGTCGAGTCCTCACGACGGGGACCATCAAGGAGGTCAAAGGAGAGGACCGTGCAGGACACTGGCACGTTCTTGTCACGATAAAGCCTGAGGACACAAAGGGCAAGTTCCAGATTGTGGTCAAGAATGAGTACATGTGCGCATTGTGCGATGACAAGCCCATTGTCATGTTCCCAGACCTCATCTGCATGCACGACCCCAAGACTGGCTATGGCATCATGAGCTCTGATCTCAAGGAGGGCCTGCGCGTGACTGTGACAGCCCTACCCGCACATGAGAGAGTTCGGTTTGCAGGAAACACAGACATAGGTCGAAAAGCATTCGGACCAGAGAGGTACGGACATCCTGAGCTCCAATACAAGCCCATGGAAGAAATCATAAAGAACCTCCATTGAGCACAGACACTTCGGATATAAGCTTCGAAACGAGCCCGGTTGGGTGATCAGACTTGAAGCGAATCGCACTCATCGGCGTGACCGGTGTCGACTGGTGGGTCGACCCAAAGAAGAAGAACTTCGTACGTGCAGTCACCCCGCCAGGCTTCGTCTGTGAGAACATGCATGCTAGGTTCGGCACTCATAGTCTGGAGTCAAACTCGGACGAGGCCTACAACGCTCCCTTCATCCTTGAACAGGTCGTTCTAGCGAACAAGGAGGGCATGGACGCAATTGTGATCGACTGCGCCTGTGATCCCATACTCGACGCGGCGAGAGAGGTGTCGACCATTCCTGTTGTGGGTCCCAGAAAGGCAGCTCTCCATCTCGCGTTGACACTTGGCACGAAGTTCACTATCATAACAGTTCAGGGGCTCTCCCTGATGAAATGCATGGAGTCAGGCGTCCGTAAAGAGGGCCTAGATGCGTTCTGTGCAAGTGTCAGGTATCTGAAGATGCCAGTACTTGATATCGCCAAGCGGCCGGAAGAAGCACAGGCGGAACTGCTGGCTGTCTGCAAGCAAGCTGTGCTCGAGGACGGGGCAGATGTGATTGTTCTGGGATGTACAGGGCTATCACATGAAGTGGACCTCAAGCCAATCATGGCCGAGGTAGGGGTTCCGGTACTCGACCCGTTTGTTGTGGCTGTTAGGACTGCCGCCATGTTGGTTGATGCCGGCATCTCTCACAGCAAGATTGCCTATCCTCTACCTCCAAGGAAGTCCATTGTTGAGGACCCTAGCTTGAAAGGTGCTTTCGATCGAATCCTCCGAGAATAGGCAAATGAGGCTTTTCGGTTCCGTTCTTCTTCCTACTGATTAGATGTGGGGCGTTTTCTCAGGAGTGCTGCAATCGCCAGAGAACTCAGAAGCCCAAACACCATTGTTGCGAAGTAGGGCAGTGCCAGACCGAAAGTTCCGATCCAACCTCCCACAATCGGTCCCACAAAGAAGCCGACACCAGCTAGGCTTTCTACAATCCCCGCATGGGCACCCTTCTCTTTCTGCGTCGCGGAAACCACTGAATATAGAGCTCCCAAGTAAGTGAAGCCGGCTCCAATCCCGCACAAGACCATAGCGACTGCGAAGAACGCTATATCTGTGAAGAATGAAAGGGGAACCATAGAAACAGTGATCAGAAGTGCCCCTGTAATAATCACAGTGCCCATTTGCTCATGACGAAGTCTAGAGCAGAGGATGAATGCCAGCGTGCGTGCGATGTTCCAGACCAAAAGCAGGTATCCAAAGTCCTGCGTACTGTAACCTGGAAGGCCGCCGACGTAGCTCGGAAACAACGCGAGCAAGACCGTCGACACGAACCCGAAAAGCATGAGTGAAACGTAAGATGCCAGGAATCTGGGGCTTGTCTTCTGCCCTCTGACACGTCCAGTAGCCTCAGCCAAATCATCCCGATTCGGCAGTGAAGCCGACTTGGCGCTATCCTGTGCCGAAGTCAGGTCAACTCTGTAGTCTTGGATATTGAGTGCTATGATGCCCAGAACAAGAAACTCCACAGCCAGAACCACGTAGATGCTAGACGTATTCCCGAAGCTTGTGGCCATGAAGGCGATTACGTAGGGGCTCATTATCATGCCGGCACTCCAAGATGTCGAGAAGTTGCCCAAGGCAGCTGCCTGGCCCTGTGGGCAGAGCTCGGCAACCATGCCTTCAACGGTCGGGTTGAACAGTCCGAAGAACAGCCCCTCCAGTGCCCTGATGATGATCAGGTGCATAGGCATGATGAAGGGCTGAGGATAGAGGAAGAGCACTCCAATGTATGCCATAACGGCGATGAGAAGCGATTTCCGTCTGCCGATTCGGTCTGACACTTTTCCGCCTACTGCTGGAGAGAACATATACACAAGCCCAAAGCTGCCCATAGCCCAACCCATTTCGTAAGGTGTTGCGTGCAGCTGGCCTGCATACCAAGATGCAAAGATCTCTGTCACTCCAAGTGAGAACGTAGACAGGAAAGTGATGAGGTAGGCAACCATCCTGATGCGCTTCTTGGCTGAGTCGGACAGACACTGCTTTGCTGACGGCTTCGGTTCCATCTCTTGCTCCATCAACTGCATCTCACACTACTGTTTGGACAGTATTCATACCGATTCGGTGGTCCGTTCAATGAAGACTCGGGATGACCTTCCTGGAGAGGACTCTCATTGTTTGCTGCACGTCCGCGCCCGGTAGCGGGAATGCGACAGGTGTGCTCACCCCTGCATCTACAAACTGCTGAAGGTACTTGATGGCAGTTTCTGTATCACCAACGACACCCAGAGTCTGTACCATCTTGTCGGTCACCATGTCACCGACGTCCTTCCCCTCACTCACTGCCTTCGCCATCTCCTTGGTCAACTCAGCTGGTACGCCAGCGTGTTCCATCAGTGGACCTCCGGGTTGAGAGTGTGGCAGGTACATCTTCATCAGGCCACGGGCAATCTCTATCGCCTTGTCAACGTCCTCGTCAATTGCCAGAGGCAGATAAGACACCATCTCAAACTTGCTCACGTTCTTGTTGGCCTTCTTTGCACCAGCCTTCACACGTTCCCAAGCAAACTTCACGTAGGATGGTGTATTGAATATGGACAGGATTGCTCCATCACCAACCTCTCCAGCGAGCTCCAACCCCATCTTTCCCTCAAATGCAAGATAGATTGGGATTTCCTTGCGGACAGGTTGAAAGACCAACTTGACATCCTTCGTCTTGAAGAACTCGCCTTCGTGTGTGATGCTTTCGCCAGTCATGATCTTGCGGATGACTTCGACACACTCTCGAGTACGAGAGAGCGGCTTGTCCACTGTGTACCCCATCTGGGACATCCAGTACGGGACTCCCGAGCCCAAGCCAAACACGGTTCGCATGCCGGACATTTCATCGAGTGTCGCGAACTCCATGGCTGTCAGAGCAGGATGACGAGAGTATGGATTCACGACCCCAAGACCGATACGGATCTTCTCCGTTGCCATACTCGCGGCCGCAACGTAGGGCACGCCTCCACGAAAGAAGTAGTCTTCAGCAAACCAGACCGAACCGAGAGCGCTCCTCTCAGCAGTCTTAGCCATTGCAACAGCCTCTCTGACTGGAAAGATGCCAGTCATGGCCACACCAAACTCCTTGAAACCCTTCATTATGTTCTGTTCTCCTTGTTCAGTTACAGGGCACATGTTTGTTCAAGTTAAGATTGCCCAAAGTACACCAATCTTCAACGAAAGATGGAAGGAGGGGGACATCCCCCTACTTCTTTGGCAGTTTACCCATTTTTCCAAGATACTCGGCGACATCTTTCAACTGGAGCTTCTCAAGGGTGGCCCTAAGCGGCCAGCTTGTCTTGAGATCCCACTCGTGCAAAGCATAGTATCTGTCGAGCATGCCATCGAGCTCTGCTCGCGAGTTCATCGCTCCCTTAAGAGGACCAGACGCCGCGCCTTCGTTCATGAGACGCCAAGGCAAGTCATCATGCTGCCTTGTGGCACCGCGCGTTACATTGAACGCTTTCTCGAGTGTCACTACTCTCCTGCCGCTCAGCATGAGTTCTTGCTCAGTCATTGGGATGCCTGTTGCGGCCTCATAGAGTCTTGCCATGTTGTCTGGGTTGACACCATAAGCCGCGGTCGATGTGAACACACAGAAGCCAAGAGCCTCAGTTATCTCGTAGCAGTCCTCATGCCATCGCACAATCTCTGCTCTGTACTCTGTCGAGTGGGGTGTGGCCCACTTCTTGTCACCTGTCACTTTCTCAATGACACCTATAGCCTCGGGGCTGGCTCCAAATTCAGCAAAGGTTTCGGTCATAAGGTGATCATTCCCTCTCGGGTTGACCGCGAAGGCAAGCGCATATGCCTTTGCTGACCGAGTCTCAACATTGGACTGCTCAAGACCCTTGGAGTTGATGATAGCCCACTTGTAGCTGTCCTTGCCAACCTTCTTTGTGGCAATCTTCAGCCCATCGCCCAAGAGCTCGCCCAGCTTGCCCTTGCGCAGCGCCAACGCTTCAATCATCTTGAGCAGTTCGGGGAGCTTACCCCATCCCAGTTCTAGACCGTCGGTGTCAGCCTTTGTCAGCACACCTCTCAAGTAACTCTCAATCGCCCACTGGCAGACTGTGCCTGCGGTGATTGTATCAAGTCCAAGGCGGTTGCACAGCTCATTCGCCAGCATGACACCCTCAGTGTCGACGATTCCGGGTCCATTCCCCAAAGCTCCGAAGGTTTCATACTCGGGGCCGCCGCTTGCTATCCCTTTGTTCGGACCTTTCTCAATCGTTGAGTACCTGTGGCAGCCAATTGTACAGCCGAAGCATGCGACCCTCCTCTTCAGATAGCCATTCTCAACAAGTGCCTGACCGGTGATCGGATGAACGTTCGGGGTGTAGCCGGTCGTCCAGTTCCTCCCAGGTAGGGCGTGAAGCTCATTCACAGCGGCGACTGAGGCGGAGGTGCCGAACTCATGGAGTCCAATTGACCCACTGTCCTTCCGCAACAGGTCCCTCATCTCTTTAGCAATCTCGGCGAACTTCTTGGGGTCCTTGACCTGTACCGTCTTCGTCCCTTTGACACTTATCGCCTTCAACTTCTTCTTGCCCATGACCGCTGCTCCACCACCTCTGCCAGCTGCATGAAACACAGAACACTGAATAGAGCCAGCACGTACAAGCCTCTCGCCAGCAGGTCCTATGTAGAGACCCCTAGAGTCTTCGCCGTGCTTTTTCTTGAGAAGCAGGTCAGTCTGAATTATGTCTTTGTCCCATAGATCTGCTGCATCGAAGATGTCAACGTGATCATCCTCAATGTAGATGTAAGATGGCTTCTGGGCCTCACCATGCACAACCAGATGATCGTAGCCGGCATACTTCAGCTCCGATCCCCAGTGCCCGCCTGTGTTTGTCTTTAGATACAGTCCAGTCGTGCAGCCCACTGTGGTGACAGAGGTTCTTCCTGAGGCGGGTGCGGTGGTGCCCGTCAGAGCACCTGGCGCGTAGATTATGATGTTGCGCGGGTCGTCCCATGTGATTGTATGATCTCTGCAGGAGTCCCACAGGATCTTGGCATTGATGCCTCTACTTCCAACGTAGAGCTTTCGCCACTCCTCTGGCAGCTGCTGAGTCCATATCTTGCCTGTAGTCAAGTCAACATGGAGAATCTTGCCCTGATGTCCAAACATGTCTTAGACCGCCTCCTTTGTAATCTCTCGATACATCGACATCCTAGCTGTACGAAGCTTCTTCTTCTCCTTCGTTGTGGCATCAGTCTGATCCACCCATCGAAGAGCATTCGGAACGCAGTGCGGCACGCAATAGGGATTCCCGCCGCAGAGATCACAGATCAACGGATACCTCTTTTCAGGGTGAAGCCGTATCCCATGATAGGGGCAAGCGTCAACACACTTTGCACATCCTTTGCAGGAATCCTTGTAGACTGAGATGATACCAGTCTTCTTGTCCCTTTCCAGAGCCTTCTCAGGGCATGAGTCGATGCACGGGTGAGCCTCGCACTGCTCACACAGCAGCTGAATGCCCAGTGCAATCTCTTCTCGCTTCATGATCTTGATCCTCGACCTGTGAGGATCAAACAACTCTTCTTTCGTCAAGGAACAAGCAAGGCTGCATTGCTTGCAGCCGGTACACTTGTCCATGTCGACAAGCAGGAGCTTCGCCATAGCATTTCCAACCGGTTCAACTTAAACTGCCGAAAACCACTCGCAACCTACATTAAAATCCTATCCTCCTCGTCATGTTCAGCTAAGCATATCGGCTCAGCCAAGTAAGGCCCCAGAACCAATAGGACCAGTTCATAACGCATTACATCGCTGTAGGGCTTGACATGAGAGCGAAGCGCAGGGTTTAAACGAGGAATCTGAAGTCATTAAAGCCCGGCGGGGTCTGACTAGGTTTTGAAGAGAAACGGGTTCGAGAAGGGAGTCCTGCGGCTGATAAGACTACGGGACATCCTGCTCTCAGAACCGAGTGCTGCAGGTCGGAACGCCAAGGCACTCAACACGCTGATTCTGAGAATGGCCCTCGTCCATGTGCTATCACTGCTCGGTATCGTCCCAAGAAGAGCACTTGACGCTGTATTGACCAACCCGGGGAATGGGTCAAACGGCTCCTGCAGACAGTTGTCCGAGTCGTTCGAAACATCCTCCCCAGACCGAAGAAGACATGGGCCTGATGGTGAGTCTTCAGAATATGGGCGCTTACTGGTATCTAGTCCACTCTCAATCTATTCAGGAACGTGCCGCGAATCTCTCAGTCTGTCAGGTGAGCAACTCGAAGAACTGGCAGGCGTCTTGCAGGAGACTGTTCCTCCGTCTGCCGATAGCAGTATTGACCCCAGGATTCTGATGCTTGGTCGAATCTATGAGCTACTCAGAGACCACGGAAGCAGAAGAGAGCATGGAATCTTCTACACACCCGCGACAATAGCTGAAATGATTTGCGAACTTGCCCTAGCTGCATATGAGAGGACATGGGCTTTGGGTATGCCCGGAGCAGACCCCAGCTCAATAGCACAACTGATTGCTCTCCAGGTCGCTGACAACTCCTGTGGGACTGGTGTCTTCCTAGTCACCATGCTGGATCGACTCACCCATCTCATGGAAACAGCGGCTGAGCACTCGCCCAGCTGTCGAGAGAGCATGGTTTCAGTTGGCATTGATCCGCAGAGTCAGTCGTCCATGATTCAGCATTTCTTGACTAGGTGCATACACGGAAGGGACATGGATGAAACAGCCCTAAGGATTGCGGCGACTCAGCTATGGCTTTATGCGGTGCATCATTGCGGCCTGAAACCATCATCCTTCCCACACATAGATCTGGCTGCAGTGGATACTCTCGTTCAGGGCAAATCCGACGCAACCTGCTTTGACATAATAGTGGGGAATCCTCCCTACATGAGGGCGTCTCTGCTACCTGAAGACGTGAGGTCGCGACTGCGCGAGAACTATGCTGTAGTCCGTGAGTACAACTCCCATGCGCTCTTCATCGACTCGGCTGTTGAGCATTTGAATGCCGGCGGGGTACTTGGGTACATTGTTCACAAGAATATCTTCACACTCGATAGCTTCAAGGACCTCCGAGAACGTCTCCTCACCTCCTATCAATGCACAGACTTGATTGACTGTGGTCTGGGGGTGTTCAAGCGTGTCACTGCGGAAACTGGGATAGTAGTTCTGAGGAAGGTGGCCGTCAACCCGTCGTTGGAAACTAGACTTTCTCATTACGCGGTTGCTTCGGGCACATTGGACAAGGTGCTTGTTCTTCCTCAGAACGATTACGCTCGCATTGTCCGTCCTTGGAACTATCGGTACCTGCTGTCTGTTAGCAGAAACGACATACGGCTGTTGGATCGTTTCCTAGACTTGCCCCGAATAGACGAACAAGCCGTGGTCAGAAGAGGAATAGAAACTGGTGACAATCGGAGATATCTTACTGACTCACCCACCGGGAATCGCAACTGGACTCCTGTCCTTCGTGGACGCGATATAGTCCCCTTCAGAGCAGAACCATCCATGTATCTTGACTACTCTCGTGAATCGCTTGCGAAGCCGGGTCCGGGAAACATGCAGGAGATCCCCAAAGTTGTGGTGCAACAGAACGCAATGAACCCAATCGCCTATTATGACGAAGGCAAATCACTCGTACTCAACTCGGCCACCTACATATCTGAAGCTCCCAAGGATTTCCTGAAGTCGCTCTGTGTTTTCCTCAACTCCGGCCTCGTGTGGTGGTTCTTCCGCAAAGTCATGACAAACAACGCAACCGTGACAGTCAATGTGTTGCCCAATAACCTCGGACAAGCGCCTGTTCCAATGTCCTTCGAACGTACAGTTCTTGCGTGGCTCTGCGACCGTCTCATGTCGGGCGCTGTCCAATCCCAAGATTCTGAAATCAAGAAGGCTGAATACCGAGAATGGTGGAGAACCATTGCGGAGGCGGTCGTAGTAGAGGCCTATCTTCCCGGACTCTTCCCTAGCACGAGAGTGACAAAAGCACTTTCGTCTTTCATCCTCGACAGTCCGTCGCCCGAGCAAGGCATATTGCCCCCAAGGGAGAGTCTGTCGGCAATCGCAAAAGATGTCTTGGGAAGAAGAGAGGTTCAGCCTCTGGCAGACAAAGGCCCAGTTGCTTTCAGACGAAGGAGAACAGTGATAAGCGACTCAAGAAGATGACGCGGCAGACATGACAATCCCAGAGACTCGTGAAAGAAGGCCAGATGAGCTGGACGTAAGTCCCCTCCAGTGGAGTAGGTGGCAAGAGTTCAAGGAAAGCGTCCAGATGATCATCTCACACCATCCTCCTTCGTACTTCGGACACTGCCTTCGTGTTTCCTTTATGGGTAAGTCTGTTTACTTCTGCGGTCGGTGTTCAGGCATCTATGGAGGTCTGGCAGTAGGGCTTTTGGTTCTCTTGGTTGGACACGTAACCCCGGAGCCATCATGGCTCTGGTTCCTCGGAGCTGTTGCGATTGGCTTTGCCACAGTCGTCGATTGGACAACGCAGAGGCTTACGCCCCGCAAGACCACGGTCAGAATCAGAGCAGTCACTGGACTCCTAAGTGGACTCTCTCTGGCGGTCATATTTGTCCTGGCAAATCTGGTTTACCTGCTCGTGGCGCTCATAGTAATGGGTGGTTCAATCGGACTGGTCGGTGCCATAGAAACAAAACGCAGCCGGACTACTTCGCCGGAGCCCCCTCCCAAAGCGATTACCAACTGACCGGAAAAACATAGTAAGAGCTCGACCCAGCGTCCTCTTGACCGCCATGCGCGTAGACTCTCGTAAGACAAGCGTTTTAACTGCCACAGTCGACACGGCACCAAGGTGTTTGGGATGATTCCGGTCGCAAAGCCTCTTGTTGGAAAAGAAGAAGTTGAAGCTGTAAGAAAAGTCCTCGAGTCAGGGATGCTGGCTGAGGGGAAGGTGTCTCGTGAACTCGAGAAACAGTTCTCGGAGTATATCGGTACGAAGTTCGCCACCGTAACGAGTAATGGTACAACGGCTCTAAGCACCGCGCTCGAAGCCATGAACATACAGCCGGGTGATGAGGTCATAACGACACCCTTCACATTCATCGCATCTGCTAACACCATCGCAATGCTTGGGGCCATCCCAATCTTTGTCGACGTTGAACGAAACACGTACAACATCGATCCCGAGCTAGTCGAAAAGGCTGTCACCAAGAAGACCAAAGCAATCATGCCAGTCCACATCTTCGGGATGCCGTGCGACATGAAGCGCATAATGGAGATCGCAGAAACACACGGTCTCATGGTCATCGAGGATGCGGCCCAAGCCCACGGCGCCGCGATAGGTGGGAAGAAGATAGGCTCATTCGGTCATACTGCTGCATTCTCATTCTATGCCACAAAGAACATGATGACCGGGGAAGGCGGCTTGATTGTGACTAACGACGAAGAGATCTACGACAGAGCCAACATGATCAAGAATCACGGTCGAGGAAAGGAAGGAGGATACAGCCACTTTCGTATTGGCTACAACAACCGCATGACAGATCTTGCAGCCGCTATCGGCATTGAACAGCTGAAGAGACTGCCAGGTGTACTGGCGGCACGTAGGAAGAACGCCCAAGCCTATGACAAGCTCCTCTCCGAGCTGAAAGGTGTTCGACCACAAGTCCAGAAGAAAGGATTCGAGTCAGCCTATCATGTCTATGCGCCCTGCCTGTATTCAGACAAGATGACCCGGGATCAGATGATCGAGTACCTGAAGCAGAACGAGGTGGGCTCCAGAACAGTCTATGCACTGCCCTGTCACAAGCAGGACACGTACCTGAACATCAGTCAGTGGCGCTGGGCCAAGTTCGTGAAGTATCCGAAGTACTCAGCCCTGAAGCTGCCTGTTTCTGAAGAGATAGGTGCGCGACATTTCGAGATTCCTGTGCATGCGCTGGTCACAGATGCAGATAGAGCTCACATTGACCAAGTGATCCGGAAAGCCCTCTCCTAGACCATAGACTGGAAGTACGGCAGCAAAGCTCGGAGGTCCTTCGAGTGGACAGTGACGGTAGCTGAGCGGCTCACTCTCTCCGTCTGTGGATTGAACGCGATACTGAAAGAGGACGCCTTGAACAGGTCCAAGTCGTTCTCGCCGTCGCCTATACTCGCCAGATTCCTTGAACTAAGTCCAATGTCCTTCATGTGTTGAAGAACCATTTCCGCCTTTTGCGGCCCCTCCATAACATAATGCACAGTGCCGTCATGTCTTCCGTCCTTCTCTCCTAGAACATTGGAGTACGCAAAGTCCAAATCCAATCTACGACTGAAAGGTTTCATGAAGAACTGGCTAGCCCCACTGGACACGCATCCCACGGCATAGCCTCGTGTTTTGAGAGTGGCCACAGTCTCGTCAGCACCCTCCATCAGAGGAATCTTCTCAACTATCGGATCAAGAGTACCGTCAACAGGGATACCTGTCCAGACCTTGGCTCCTAGAAGCAGGGATTCGCGCATGGTCAGTTTCTCACGCGCCGCCTTTGCGATTGCTCCAAGAAACGCATTCTCAAGACCCAGCTGCTTGGCTAGAGGGTACACCGCGCTTGGTCCATCGAAAAGCACACCATCAAGGTCGAATACGACAACCTTGATGTGACTTGTCTTGGAAGAGCTTTGGCTCGATTTCATGGGGGACTCACGGAGTCTGAAGGAACAAGGGTATTAACGGTTCTGATTGCCTATGAGAACCAAGATGAACATCATCTACAAGGGCAAGCGAACCGGCACGATTAATGAGATACGCAAGATTCTCAGAACCCCTCGCAAGGCCGAATCTCTTGTCTTCGACCTAGCGAAGATGCCGCGAGAGACTGCCAGCGGACTACTCTTTGTCTGTGGAGAGGTAGGCGAGGAGAATGCAGCCCTGTACAAGGCCAAGGCAGGGGAAATCGGAGCCGACTTCATCGTTGGCGGTCCCGACACATGGTCCTCCACAGTGAAAGCTATACGGAAGGTCTTCGACCCAAGCAGGCATCAGGGGATTCTGCTCATGGGCTCAGCCAGTGAACTGCCCTCAACACCTATAGCACACAAGGGCTCTTCCTCATACACAGACTGGTTCATGCAGGACGTCGACGGCGATGGCGTCCCTGATGTTCCTGTCGGCAGGATATTCGGACCGCCAAAGACAATCCTGTATCATATGGACCCAATGATCATCGACAGTAACATTGCTGTTGTGTTCGATAGTCAACCCGGACGGTCAAACCGTCACGTGCAGGCTCTTGCGAAACTGGGGTTTGATGTTGAGGTCTTAGAGAGATTCACGATGCAAGACATGAAGCTCATGTCCGTTTGCGAGTTCATCCTACAATTCTCTGATGGTGTCTATACGTCCAGAATACATGGAACACCCGAGATGTGGGCATCGCACAATTCGATGATTCTCAGCTACGAGCAAGCCGCTCAGATCAACTTCGAAGGATACCCCTTCATCTATTCCGAGGCGTGCTGCACGGCTCGCGAGGGGCCCCTCTTGAGGGCGTTCCTCAATCAGGGAGCCTGTTACCTAGGGGCGACTATGGACACCATGAATAACATCAGACCGTTTGACGACTGGCGAGACTGCGCATACTGTGATGGCTACAAGTTCGGTCTCCTTGACTTGCTAGATAGCTGTGATCGGCTGGGGCAGGTGAAGCTACAGGTCGACAGAGAGCTGCTGGACCATCTGGACCCCAACGCTCAACGCGAGATCGAGGGTGTGAGTAAAGGCCTATCACCTGATATCGTTTCAGAGAATGCTCTCTCTGTCGTTGAGTGGGTGTTCTATGGAAACCCATTGCGTGGCACAACCGTTGGGCCCAATGCAGACTATACGCCCGGCAAGCTGATTGTGGACACCTAATAGTGCTCGTTCAACATGTGGTCCTGTTGACAAATGGTTCAAATACAAAACCGTAAGATGCTCAACGACCACTTGGCTAGCAAGAAGTGGTTTGCGAGGCGTAACAGGTGAGCACAGAGAAGAAAGAATCAACGGGAGAGAAACTGAAGTGTGAAGTTGGGTTCAAGGTTCACGGACCAAAGAATCCTTTCAAGACTCCCAAGAAGGAAGAGAAGTGGTTTCACACGATCCACTTGGTGTCCACATGGAGTGAATCCGCTCAGATACTACAACAGAAGAAGTAAACCTCGTTCTCGTCCGATCAAAAGGTGCTAATCGCGAATGGCCTTTTCGATGCATGTGCCACCGTTTTATGATCTGCTCCTCTCGGTTCATGCTTGGGTCTACCCCGACATACAGCCTGTTCCGGAGTCCACCTGGGAAGGCGCTCTTGCCAGGCTCTTCACAATTGGAGATGCTCGGACTCCCGTTGTGGTGTCGCAATCGTCGGCCGGACGGCCGCTCTATGTGGATTTCGATGATGACTCGATCAACAGGGCGGCTGTACGTAGGAAGGTCAGGAAGGTTCTGGGCCTTGACATCGACACGGGTGGCGCACTTGCATGCATAGCAAGAGACCCGGTCATCCATGGGACAGAGCCACAAGTAAGAGGAATACGTCCGTATATCGCAGACACTGTCTTTGAAGCGCTCATCAAGTCCATAATCCAACAACAAATATCATACCGGGCTGCCAGTGTCATCACGAAACGCATTGTAACTAGGTTCGCAGTCCCATTACTCTTCAAAGAGCATCCTCTCTACCCATTCCCCGACCACAAGGCAATTCTCAGTGCCGGGGAGTCCAAGCTTGCCGAGATAGGTCTGGGGTTCAAGGCTCGATATGTGCATGAGGTATGCTCGATGGTGGCAAGTGGTGTCTTGGAGCCCGAGGGACTGGTCGGCAGGACTGTTGATGCAGCCCGCGAAGTGCTCGGCAGTATCAAGGGGATTGGGGACTGGACCCTGAATGCTCTGGCAATCTCCGGTCTGGGCGACTTCTCCGTATTCCCATATAGTGACATCGGGATGAGAAACCTGTTGGGCAGGCTGCACAAGCACAGAGAGCGAGTGTCCGAGGCTGAGGTAAGAGAGGTGGCCAGCAGTTGGGGGACTAACGGACCCCTGGTTCTGTATCTGCTCATGTGTGCGGATGTGCTTGGAGCCATCAGTCCGGTCAGGCGCTCAAAAACGCATAAAAGGTGACCCAGTCGAAGAAAGCCCAGAGTCAACGGGTGAAGCGTTTGGGCAAACATCCCACCAAATCAGAGAAGAAGAACACGAAGACCTGGCGCATATGGTCGATGTTCATAAAGGAACTCAGGCTCATAGAGATAGACAAGTTTGCGCTTCTTATGGTCTTCTTCTTGCCCGGTATGATAATGGGCACACTTTGGGTTGCTAGAGCACAAGCCACGTTTTTTCCTCCTGTTGAGTCTGACACAGGCAAGCGCTCCGATGCGCTTGTGGTTGGAGTCGTAGACCTCGATCCAACCGACACCTATCCGGGCCAAGACTTGTCTGAGAATTTCACGTGGTACATGCGTAGGAGCCCTGACTTCATCGTTCTCGTGTATGAAACCGAGGAGGCTGCCCTGAGAGCATTGTATATGGACACCATCAAAGCATATGCCACCATACCATATGGCTTTGAAGGGAACATAACCGGTGACATCCCTGCGTTCGTCCCTATTCACATTAGTAGCACCGATTTCATGAGCCAAGCTGCAGTCTTCTCCGCCTTCGGCGATGTTGTCGCAGACTTCCGTGCGGACCACGGATGGGTGAAAGGCGAGATTGCGATGAGGAACATCAGGGAGTTTGAACCAGTGGGAGACTATTCCGCAGCAACCTTTGGTGTATTCCTGATTGTGTTCTCGTCCTTCATAGCTGTTTCTGCGACTGCCGCTCAGGCAGTTGTCGGCGATGTTCCCCTAAACCGGATGCTTCTCACGCCGGCATCCAAGATGGAAGCAGTACTGGCGAAGGTGCTGGCGTACTTCGTGCTTGGAATGATACAGGCTCAGTTCCTGCTCTTTCTATGGATGGGGCTCTTCGGAATCAGACCGAATGCCGACCTCCTCACTCTCAACGGGGTTCTGGCTTTGATGTCGATTTCGGGTTCTGCATTGGGGGTGTTCATCTCAACGCTCTGCAAGACCAGACTGCAGGCAAATCAGTCATTCCTTCTGATGCTCTTCAGCTCATTTATCGTCGGGACCGGGTTCATGGATGTGGGGCTGGTCGATGACGTATATCCGCTGAACCTTGGCAGAGTCATGATGATCGACACGGCTTTCAAAGGAGTGTCCCTAGCCACCTTCTCCAATGAGATAATGACAATTCTCGCATTCACAGTAGCGATGATACTGCTCGCTTGGGTTGTTCTTGCAAGGCGAACCACCCTGGCGTGAGTAATGTCATTGCGGATTAAATCGTGGATACCATCAGTCGTGTCAGGAGCAGTCAATCCTAATCTTGCCAACTGTGGCCGCATGAGAACTGGTTCATCTAGAAGCCAAGGCTAGCAAGAAGAACAACCATTGAGTTGTTGAAGCCGTGTGCAACCGCAGGCCCAACGATGGAGTAGTGTCGCTTCTGTGCAAGTGACCCAAGGAATAGACCAAGGACGAACCTGGAAGGAAATCCGATGAGGTCGAGATGGATGGCCGCGAATATCACGGACGTGATCACGAGTGCGATTGCCCTATGACTGCTGCGCCTTGGTTGAAAGTATATCTCCATTCGACGCTGAAGGAATCCCCTGAACGCGACTTCTTCACCGAGTCCAACGACGCAGAACATCACTGCCACCCAAGCCACGAGTTCCGGCAGTCCTGAAACAACGAACAACTCATTGCCACCGTCGGTCGGCACAGGAATCAGATACCCAATGAACAACGTGATTGCAAGGTTGGCTACCAGCATCGCCACACCATAGAGGAGACCGTAGAGGATTTCTGTAAGGGGCTTTGCAGTCTTCAGTCCTATAGATGCAAGAGGAAGGTTCTGCTTCCTCGCATACACTATCGGAGGAATCACGAAGCCAACCTCTGATAGGGTCAATATGAGGAACGACCATGGCGCAAATAGAATCTGCAAGGTTGCTAGATCTATTGCCACGAGTCCCATGACGATGAATGGAATCAGAATAACCACAAGGAGGCCCATCGTCAAAGCCCATGCGGCACCCGTATAGACAAGTACCTGGAAAAGCCTGTCCCAGTCGACCTCCCGCTCTATGTCAGAGCCCGGCTCGAAGACACCTATCCCGACATGCTCCTCCAACTCAATGCGGTCAGGATCCTCGATTACCAAGCGCGGAGCCTCCAGAACAACGACAGGGGGCACAATGATAAGGTTTTGGATGCATTCAGCGATCGTTGCTCCTTTCGAATAGACTTTATGACCTGCAAGCTGAACAGAACGACACTGTCCAAGAGCAAGAAGAACGGGATGACTGGGTATGGGTCCGAATGATGAACCGGGCATGTCGCCCCCTCCTAGGAGAGGGACAGCACTACTGGTCATCACAATGATCGTCATCACGACAGGCGCGTTCGCTTTCTTGGGTCCCAGAGGTATGGGGGAGAGAAGCGCGCCAGTAAGAGTAGCGCTCATCGACTCTGGCGTGACACCCGACAGCACACTGTATGGCAGGGTTGTTTCGGGTAGGAGCTTCATAACAGAAGGGAACGGCTACCATAGCACAGACAATAGCACAGTTGACAGCGAACCTAGGGGCAACCCACATGGCACATTCGTTGCCAGAATCCTTGTCAAGGAAGCATCCAATGTCCTGATAGTGAACGCAAAGGTCGTAGACTCAAACAATACAGCAACTGAACAGGCCATCATTGAAGCAATGCGATGGGCTGTCAACGAGGAAGCCTGCGACATTATCAACCTGAGCCTCGGCGGATCCCCCTCGGGGCAGGATGGTTTGCGAGAGGCTGTCAGGTGGGCCTTTGAGCAGGGCGTTTCAGTAGTGGCCGCGGCAGGCAACAACGGTCGAGGCGGCGTGACGGGCAGCTCCATAGAATCACCAGCCGTTTATCCGCAAGCCATTGCTGTGGCCGCGGTTGATGAACAAGGACGCCCATACTATTTCTCGGGCAGGGGGCCTCTCAGAAATGGCACAACAAAACCGGACATCTCTGCCTTAGGGATGTACACCGACCAACAGAGCTCTACCACAGTCTACGGCACAAGCTATGCAGCACCAAGGGTCGCCGCTGCTGCGGCAGGCTTGATCGCATATTGCATAGAGAAGGGTTGGGATTGGACGCCTGGCATGATCAAGGCAACTCTGATGGCAAGCGCAGACCGTCTGTCATCAGAACCGTGGGAAACGGGTGCGGGCAATCTCGACCTTGATTCTGCACTCAAATTCCTGGACGAGGTGCCGAAGAACGAGAGCCTCCCTTTGGCCGCCTATGTACTCCCTAAGACAGGACCCGGCAGCTTCGAGAGATGGTTTGTCAACTCAACTGTGACAGTGGAGATGTCGGTCTTCGCAAGCAGTGGTACGACGTTTGATCTCTTCTATGAGGGCTCGGCCTCACCTTGGGTAAGAGGGCCGCAAACTATCTTGGTCAACCAGACAGGTTCTTTCTCCGTGCGAGTCCATGTCATATCAGGGACTGACATGTTGAACCTTCAAGCACTCGTGACTCTGATAGCTCCCGGCTATCTATCGCTGAAGGCCCAGATGAAATTCGATGCTTCGGTGGGCTTCGCTGTCGTCGCTTTTGACGTGAGTCATAGTCCGTGGTGGACTGACTCCATCTATGGTCAGTTTAGGGCATTCTACGAGTTGCTTACGGACATCGGCATCGCTGTCGAGGAGATACGAGACCCAAACGATCTCCAGTCTGAATCCATGCTTCGATATGACGCCATAGTCGTGCTGGATCCCTGCGCGTGGAGCTATTCGCTTGACGAAAACAGGATTGTCGCATCGCCTTTTGCCTCCTATTCGCAGTCAGAGATTGAAGCCTACCTCACCTACTGGCGTGCTGGCAGAGGACTCCTCGTGGCAGCTCTCGACAACTCTAGCATAGACGTAGAGAGCACAAACCAGCTACTGTCCTGTTTCAACATGACTCTGAACCATGACCACATACCCGGAGTCACGATCGTGGTGGACGGCATTCCATCATCTGTCTTGGTGTCTGGTCTCACCAACAATACACTTGCTCAGGGGGTTAGGTCGTTCGACTTCAACGGATGCTCGCTCAATTTCTCGAATGGGGCATTCAGACTCGCATGGACAGAAATTGTCTGGAGAGACCCTCAGGGTAATCTGCACATAGACAGCAGAACAGTGGCAGTGGGTCTAGAAGGCGAGGGCGGCTCTAGAATGGTCGCTATGGGCAGCAACTTTTTCATCGATAACTGGGGCATCAATGGATTGTATCAGTCTACTCAGAACTCGAAGCTCGCCCTGCAGACCGTCCTATGGCTGATACAGGCGCTGTAATCTTAGAGGAGCGGGGCAATCCGTTCACAGGCAGTCTTTGCAGCGTAGACGAGAAGACCTGTCTTGAGAGCCTTACCTGCAGCCAGCACAAGGATTGCCTTCTCTCCAGCACTCTTCATCAGCATCATGCCGCGCTCATTGGTCAGAAGGACCTCCTCTAGCGAGCCTTGTTCCATTCTCTCAGCAGCAAGGTCAGCGACCCCCAGAATGGAAGCGGCCATGGCTGCAATCTCGGCTTCCTCAAGCCCCTGCGGCAAGGCGGAGGCAATGGGAAGACCCTCCTTTGAAAGGAGCATCCAAGCACGCACACCTGCCGCAAGAGATGTGGCCTCCTCCATAATCTGCTGCAGCTTCCCCTGAAGCTCCTCGAAGTTGGGGTCTAACATGGCCACCACTCTCTGGGCGGGTATATTGAGTTCGGCTTGGAGGTGTGCGTTAATAAAGTTTGCATGACGCAACCGCGCAGTCATTGGGTCGCCCTTCAAATCTGATGCACATAGTAATAAGGTCACGCCCACAAACCATCTACGTCAACTGGGACTCTTTCCAGAGCTGACTACTGCCCGTTCTACGGTGAGTCTCGAATGGTTCTGCGCATCCAAGACATCGAGTCGGGAGACCTCCATAGCAGTACGGCCGGATGGAAGACAGGTGTGAGAGTCCTTGGGGTCGCAGAGAGCTTCCAGCGGTCCGACAAGAGGAGTCTTGTCGCAGGTGTGGTGATGCGGGGAGACCTCAGAATAGATGGCTACGGATTCTGCCGGCCGGACATCGGGGGCAGGAATGCGACCCAAGAACTCCTCGCCATGTATGATAGAATCAATCGAAAAGACATACGGGCCTGGATGTTGGGTGGTAGCGTAATATCGTGGTTCAACGTGGTCGACCTCCGCAGGCTCCACGAAAGCACAAGTGTGCCGGTCACATGTGTGTCCTACCATCCGTCAGAGGGAATCGAGAAGTACCTGCAAGAGTACTTCCCTACGGACTGGCAGGAACGGAACGCAGTGCTCGAACACGCTAGCCCTCGAGCGAAAGTCGATCTCAGCACCGGGCATCCAATCTTCCTGTCTGTAGAAGGACTAAGTCTTGAGAGGGGATTCAGGCTTGTCGATATGTTCACTGTCGATGGTGGCATTCCCGAGCCCATACGAGTAGCTCGTATACTCGCATCTGCAATGCGAGACTCCGGCTATGTCTAGCAAGAACCGGTCGGCTTCCGTCTGTTGCCTCTATGTAGACTCAACAGCTTGGAGTAGAGCTCCTCGAAGACTTCCAATGAGGAGCCAGCTTCTTCATGATGTGAATTGTGGAAGAACTCATCAAGCAACGTTGGCAGGCAACCTGCCCGTTCCAAGCTCACCGCGTGTGTCAACATGTCAACCTTGTCGGCAGCATTGACTATCCGTGCCTCAAGCGTCTTGCACGCGGCAAACTCCTCCCATAAGCCGGCCAGAAAGGAGCCGACCTCACCAAGAGGGTACAGGATATGCCTTGCTGCTGCCGCCTCAGTCTTCTCCTTTGATGACCTCATGGAGTCACCACCAAACTGTACAGCCGTGAGTGGAATGTCTGACACAATGGCCTCAGGCAGATCATGGAGGATCGCCATCGTCAGCACTTTCTGAAGGTCGACGTTATTTCCGTCAGACATGATCTTCTCAGCAATCAGGAGAGAGATCAGAGACGTCCCCCAAGAATGGGCTGCAACAGTCTCCTCGTCGGATGAACCTAGCCCGACCAGTGTCCATCCTGTCCGCCTCAGGCGCTTTAGAGTTTCAGCCTTCAGCGAGAGAACAATGATGTCATCTGTGTTCACGTCAATCCCATCCTCGACCCCATTACAGGCCGACCAAAGCCGCCCTCTGACTCTTATCCTCCAACTATGGAGTCACTACGATTGTGCCCTCTACTATCGAATCCTTGTAATCAGAGATTATTATCATCAAAGCGTCTGATACGTATGTGGTGCTGTACTGAAACCTCGTTATGTTCGCGCCACCATTCGCGAGATTGTACTCCAAGTTCTGGCCACCGGGAAAGAGGTCCCACATTGTCAAGTTGGCTATCTGTTGGAACGCGAGATCAGCCCGAGGTACAACGCTCGTCGTTATCCAGGATGGATCAGTAGGATGACTTGTATCGGAACAACCGAGGTAATCCTGATCGGCCTCTGCTCCAATGACAAGTGGCATTCTATGTTTCAGGTACAAGAGAGTAGTGTTCGCCTGGAACATCCCTAGCCGAACACCGTTGATTGACGCTCGAACTGGTGCGAATATGACGGAGGCCTTGCTCGTAATGAACATATTGTAAGTTGTTGACCGAGCAGCATCCGTATTGTTGTAGCTGCCGATATACTGTATCGGAAGAAGAGTGACATTCAGCAAATAGGTAGTGTTCGCGTGCTCAACGCCTTGCACGAAGCCGTTGATCAGACTTGTGACCAGCTGATCGTCATTGACAGAAGCTATGATGCCCACCTTCCCAGTGTAGTTTTCCCGTATTGAGAGGAAGGCAGCCAGGACTCCAGCCAAGAAGGAGGCCTGCTCGACTGCAAAACTGGCTGACGCAACGTTTGCCAAGTTCACGTAACCTCCGATCATGGCAAACCTCTGACTGGGATATGCTTCGGCCGCATTCTGAAGGGCCGGCATGAGCTTGGGCCCAATGGCAACGATGAGGTCGTATTGACCTTGAGCCGCCAGACTACGCAGGAGTGCCTCGGCCTCTGGAACAGTCTGGGGATAAGGAGTAGGCACAAAGTACTCAACGGAGACATCGGCTGTAAGATTCTGCATGCCTATGTTGGCCTGATCAACCAAGCTCAGGTCACCGAAACCCGGGTCCATCACCACAACAGCAATAGTCGGGGGCTCGTATGGGTTGGTGATGAATAGCAGAGCACCAACAGAACCGAAAATCACTAGGACGATTACCACCGACGACAACAGAGATGACCTAGAGCTCACCGTACTTCCTCCAGCGTCGAACGGCAGCGATGCGCCTCGGCGCTGATATAAATCTGTTGTTCAAAGTGTCGCCTCTTGGCTTGATCAGATGATTGCTGGCCGGCAGACAGCCACCCTTTTGTTCTAGACAACGAACCACAGTCCGTCACTGGAGAGCAACTCCTAACCACAGCTTAAATAGTGGTATTGTGATAGTGGCTGGACCACAAACCGAGAGTGTGAAACAATGCCCGGAGAGATGCTCGGCAAGGTCGCAGATCTTCTAGAGGACGCTCTAAAGGTTCACAAGTCAGTGAATAACGTCATTCTCAGCACGAAGGAGGGCGTCGTCGTTGCGGCAGTGTCACATCAGGAGAACATAGACCCGCGTGTGCTCTCCACTGTGTCGGCGGCACTCGTCTGGGCCGGTACGAATGTCCTTGGTCGAGTAAGTGACGCAAGGCCCACGCACCTCCTGCATTCAACTTCTCTCGAGCATGTCCTGACCGTCATGCAGCCGCACTATCAGCTCGTAGTTGTGATAAGCAGAGCAGACGACGCGGGGCTTGACATGCGTGCCGCAGTATCGACATTCCAGTCGATTGCGACGCGGATCGAACTGCTGATGGGTTCGAGCAAGGCATTCACAAAAGAAACTCTGCTTGGGAACATCGTCAAATCCTTCCCCGAGATCACGCAAGCCATGCTCCTGACTATCGAGGGACTGCCTTTAGGCTCGGTAGGGTTCGAGGATCATATAGAGGTGGCCGCCCTGGCCAGCTCCATCTTTGCAAATGGACTCACATTCTCTAACCGCACAGAGGCGATAACAATCAACTCAGATCGTGTCACACTACTTGTGACTCGTGTTGATGAAACGCGCCTGCTCGCCGCAATATGCCCGGGTCAACGATCAGACGAATTGTGTAAGAGAGTGCAAGCGCTCGTCCAAGACCACACAACAGTCTAGTGAATCTTTGCGGGCTCCGCAACCTCTTCGGGAGCCGACTCCTCTTCAGCGAGCATATCGAACTGCCATTCCCTCAGATTAATCTTGATGTAGCAGTCCTTTCCGCGCTCAGGACAGTCAATTCTAATCGTGACATGGTCTGGAGTCTTCTCCTTGATCTCAGGGTTCATGCAACCATTCTCCAGTTTCTCCATCAGCCATGCCACGTACGCCTCGGTGATCGAGTTCAGGCTGCCATCCATTAGCGCCTGACCGAGATGAGCAAGGAAGTGCCTCTTCTTGCGTCCTTCCCTCTCGACCCTTACGAGGCCCACTTCTTCCATCCGTGAGATGTGCCATCGTACTGTGTCATGATGAACGCCGAGGGTTTCAGCCATCTGCTCTTGGTAGCAACCCGGATTGTTCACTATGTATGCGAACACTCTACGTGCAGTTTCACTCCGCATCGTGAGATAAGCCATCTCAGCCTCCTGAGACCGAAGCATTTTGGGATAGTACAATCTCTTGCCTGCGAACTTGATTGACTTGACAAGGCCCTCACGTTCGAGTATCCTCAGATGCCAAGTGAGAGTGCCAAGGGGGGACTCCAGCATCTCTACGAGTTCAAGCAAATATGTCCCAGGGTTCTCGCATAGTACTTGGTAGAGGTCACGCCTGAAAGGGTGAAGTAGCAAGGTTAGGCGTTTCTGCTTTCCCATCGGGCTCTCCTCTTGACTTGCTCCCTCTCCCGATGGTCCGAAAGGTCATAAAAGCTCTTCGACCTTGAAGAAAAGACGGACGGTGCACCAGCCCTGCACAACCTATTGTTGTGTCTTGCCTGTAAGCCAGGTAATGGCGGCTCTGATTCGAAAGAATCAGCTCAGACGGCCTAAATGAATGCTACACAACCTTTTTTCGGAGCGCGTTCACTGCTCTTTCACGTAAGTTCAGCTTAGAAGGGACCAATTTGTGCGGCATAACAGGCATAGTCAGCCTTGAACGGAACAACATCGGCGAGATACTTGTGAAATGCAGCCGCAAGCTGACATATCGCGGCTATGACTCTGTCGGAGTCGCAGCTGTATTCGAAGGCAAGGTCGACCTGAGAAAAGACGTTGGCACAGTAGACGCAGTTGACAAGTTGCTCGGTCTCTCTACAATGAAGGGTGACAGGGGGATTGCCCAGCTGAGATGGGCAACCTATGGTCCTCCTACCAAAGCAAACGCACAGCCACACTTCGGATGTGATGACTCGCTCTACGGTGCACACAACGGCAACATTCACAACTACGTGGAATACCGTAGAGAGCTGGTTGAAACGGGTCATAAGGTCCGATCCGAAAACGACGGCGAACTGTGTGTTCATGCTGTGGACAAGTACTATGAACAGACGGGCGACATGTTCGAGGCAGTACGACTGTCAACAAGGGACCTGAAGGGAGCATTCTCGTTTGCAGTCGGACGTGCTGACACCAAGGAGATCTATGCGGTCAAGATGGGTTCCTCACTAGTAGCTGGTGTTGGTAATAATGAGACTGTCGCGTCCAGCGACCTCCCTTCAGTCCTTCCTGTGACAAGCAACGTAATCTATCCTGCCGATGGAGAGATGCTCAAACTGACTCCTGACACAGTGAAAGTGTATCGGGTGTCAGATGGTAAACAGCTCGATCGTCGGCCTGAGAGGACCTCTGTGGACGCTCATGCAGCTGAAAAGGGAGGATACCCTCACTTCATGCTGAAGGAGATAAACGAGCAGCCCAAGGTGGCTCAAGACGTCATGGGCGTTCTTCAGGGAAGCAAGTCTGACAGATGGCTCAAGCTGCTGGAGGATGCTTCCAAGCTGTATCTTGTCGCTTGTGGCTCCTCATACAATGCAGGTGTGTTGGGATCGTACTACTTCAATCGGCTCGCTGGCATACCTTTGGTTACTACGATCGGCGGACAGTTCGAACAGATGTATGGACGCACTCTAGACGAAGACAGCCTCTGCTTACTGGTGTCTCAGAGTGGAGAAACGAAGGACATCATCAACGTGCTCAACCTCGTTAAGCAACAGCAGACGGGCAAGACCCTAGGCATCGTCAATGTGATTGGAAGTACTCTCATGTTCAATGCAGATTCGTATATTCCCATGGCATGTGGGTACGAGGTGAGTGTTCCAGCCACGAAGACCTACTTCTCCCAGACAGTCATACTAGCTTATCTGGCTGCAATGCTTGGAGAGAGAAATGGCAGACTTGACAGACAAGAGGCCCGACGCGTCATAGGCATGCTGAGTGATCAGCTCCCAGTCCTTGCCCAAGAAACCATTGACAGAACCGCAATAATGGCAAAGAACTTGGCAAGTACTCTTCTTGGCGTGAAGGATCTCTATTGCCTCGGATATGGGCTGACTGATGGCGTTGCACGTGAGGGTGCACTCAAGATCAAGGAGATCTGCTACAACCACTGTGAGGGCATGTACAGTTCTGAGTTCAAGCATGGACCGTTGAGCATCGTGACAAAGAACTACCCCGTGATTTTCGTCACGACGGCCGAGGACAGCTGGATGGTGATAAACCACATCAACGAGGTGAAGTGCAGATTCGGGAGAACAATAATCGTCGGGGAAAGAGAGAAGACGCTCGAGCCCTATGTTGACAATGCGACGGACTACCTTGTTGTTCCCAAAGCAGACATACTGCTCAACCCGATGCTCGACGTGATTCCGCTACAGCTTCTCAGCTACTTCCTGTCTGTGAATCTCGGAATCGATCCAGACCTTCCTAGAAATCTGTCGAAGACACTGACCGTCGATTGATCAGTCCCTGTCGCCGGTTTCACCGATTCTGATGACACGTATCGCAGACGAGGTAACATTGCCTGCTTCAAAGCCCTCTCTCATGTTGACGATTTCTTCATCATCTAGCTCTAGTACCTTGACGAACTCTGTCGAATCAGCGAGAGCCCATTGCCCATATAGAGCGAGGCCATGATTTGGTTCACATTCCAAGAGACCTATCGTCCCAGAGCTCGACCACCAGCTTAGACATTTGCCTGCGTGATCCAGTTCCGTCATCAGCTCCTTCCAGAGCTTCTTGAGAGCTGTCGGCCCGTGGCTGTTCCTGAATGTTATCAGGAAGTTGCCATGTTTTCCCTCCAGTTCCTTTCGAATCGCCTCAGTCTCGATCTTCGTGAATAGTGCCATCTGTTTCTCGCACTCACTCAAGATGCCACACTAAAAAGTCCCGCGCTATGGATAAAAGGAAACCCATTGCTCGTGAATAGGGCTGATATACTTGGCAAAGGACTCGCAATCGCAGATAGGGCTTTTCTCATCAGATCCCTGGTCAGCAAGAGTGCGCGATCTCGAGTCTGCCTTGCGCAACCTTGGAGCAAGTGTCACTCAGGTGATCCCGTGGAAGGTCGTACGCACAGGGTCGACCAACAGTCATCGAATCGTGACGGGCGATAAGGATTTGTCCGAACTCGATCAGTTGCTTGTTCTTGATTTGGGGGCAACTGACATAGGTGCTTTCTTCAACCGTGTCGGGCTTCTCTCCGCACTGACAGAGATGGGTGTGGAGGTGGTGAACTCAGTCTATTCGATCCTCCAAATGCGAAACAAAGCCGAAACAATGAGGAAACTCGTTTCGGCCGGGCTTCCGGTCCCTGAAACCTTGATCACTGAGTCTATTGAAGACGCAGCAGAATTTGTGAAGACACACTTCCCTTGTGTTCTCAAGCCAATCACCGGTTTCGGCGGCACAGGTGTTCAGCTGATCGACCAGCAGTTCGATCTCACGAATGTCTACGACTACCTGAAGTTCCATAGTCAAGTTCACGGCAAAGGCGCATTCCTGCTTCAGGAATACATCCGAAGCCCCGGCTTTGACATAAGGGCACTAGTTGTTGAGGGAGAGGTCATCGCCACGATGCAGAGAGTTGGAGGCCAAGGAATCACGACAAACATCCACGCCGGCGGCGTTCCCCGACACAATGATATTGATATCAACGACTTGGCAATCGCTGCTGCGAAGTCTGTCAGGGGCAGGCTCGTAGGTGTCGACATCATCCCCGATTTGCTAGGCGGACTGTGGGTGCTCGAAGTGAACGCCACACCGGGGTGGACCGGTCTTCAGCGTGTCACCGCTTTCGACATATCAAGAAGAATAGCCGAGACCTTCTACAAACCACGATAGTGTGCCAACCACGGCTGTGGGCGACCTCTGTACCTCGTTTTCATGCATAAGCTTAAAAGAGGGAGCAACGGGCTCGCATTTACCAATTACTCAATGAAGGCCTGAAACGGGCCCGGAGAGCGTGGAATCCGCCCTGCCTAGCAGGGCTCGCAAAATCATGTTCTGAGGTTTGTACCATTTGACAGAAGCCGCCGAAACAGTTCCAGAAGACCTAGAGTTTCTGCGAGCCAAGCTCAGAGATCTCAAGACACAAGCAAGAACCGATCTGGAGCAGCTCCGCAGAGACCGAGACAAAATGCGAGAGTACAAGACAATCCGTGATGATCACAACAAAGAAGTCCGCTCACTCATCGAGTCGGTGAAGGCAGAGCGTGAAGAGCGCGACAGAATAAACGCGGACATAATCGAGGCGAAGGACAAGCGCACAGCCATTCATGCTCAGCTCAAGAGCGTCTACGACGAAATAAGGGAACTGCGAGGCAGAATCGTTGGAAGCCCTTCGACAGACCAACGGAGGATGATGAGAACAGTCGAGGAGCTCGAATGGCGACAACAGACTGAGCAGCTCACAATGGACGAAGAGCGGTACATAGTCGAGGAAATAGCCAAGATCGAAGCGCAGCTCGTCAAGATAGGGCAAGAGAAAGAGAAGCAAGATAGGATAAGCGAACTCCGGCGCTTGGCTAGAAGACTGAAGGACGAGGCTACCGAGGCACATCAGAAAGTCTTGACGCTGTCAGAGCAGTCTCAGGTTCACCATCAAGAGGTCGTTAGGATCAGACCACAGCTTGAGCAGTACAAAAAGTCCGCAGATGCTGCCCACCAGAACTTTGTGGAGTGGCTG
The DNA here is from genome assembly GCA_964631415.1 of uncultured archaeon. Taxonomy (GTDB): domain Archaea; phylum Asgardarchaeota; class Thorarchaeia; order Thorarchaeales; family Thorarchaeaceae; genus OWC5. Next base: position 84,813 of record CAZVZC010000003.1, read on the forward strand.
AAGAAGGTAAAGGACGGAGAAACAAAGCTCAAGGACCTTAGGACTCAGATCGATGATACACACAGCAAGATAAGAAAGCAGATGGTGGACCAGAGGGAAACTGAAAAAGTCGACCGCAGGGCTCAGCAGAGAGAACAGGAGAAGGAACGTGCCGACGTGGCGGTCGAGAAGATGCAGTCTGGGAAGAGGCTGACTTTCGACGAGTTCATTCTTGCTCAACGTGTGGTCAGTGATGACAAGAAGCGGCCTAGGAAGAGACCGGCAGAGGGATCTGCTGAGAGATCCGAGGACATCAGCGACGACGAGGCTGCGCTCGAAGAGTCCTTGGACGAGTCTGATGAAGAGCCGTTGACCGAAGATCATGTCGAAGAAGAGAAGCAGTAGACATTATCCTGTGACATAAGGGCCATAAGCGGGGCGATAGGCAGAGGTGCGTTGAAACATGAGTGCCACGAGTGGAAGACCCGTGGGCCGCTACTCCGCCATCACTGTGTTCTATGTCCTCGCCCTCGGTTCTGGAATCATGAGGACTTTTTCAGTTTCTTTTGACATTGTTGCAGTCAACACTGTAATCAGCGACTCCTTGGCGTATGGTTTCATGTCACAATGGGTGAGCTTTGCTGCGACATTCCTAGTTGTTGCATTTCTCAGCCTGAGGCGCACGATTGACGGAAAGCCTAGGGCCATAGGTTACAAACTGGACCCAGACTTCGGCAGACTGAGCATTCTTCCAAAGAAACCTATGACATACCAGTTGCTGGCGGGTGTGTTTGCAGGAATCTCAACCCTGTCTTACTACGTACTCGCAGGCCAGTCAGATGCATCCGCAGTACTGCCGTATGGACAGCTGGTAGTCATTTACCTCCTACTCGGAGACCTCATGGCAGAGAAGGACACCCCGACAATCATAGAGATTCAGTGCATAACTTCGATACTATTGGGCGTTCTCCTCGTCGGAGTCTCTCCGGGTGGCTTTGACCTGATCACGCTACTCATAGTTCTGGTACCGCTAAACCTCACGTCGGCGTTCTTCACATTCTATCAGAAGAAGTCCAAACGATATGAGATAAGACCGGGGCTGAGAGTGGACTCCCTCAACATGCGTCTATGGTCGCTTCTGTTCCTCAACATTGCGTTCAGTGTGCCGGCCGCACTGATGATAACACCAACGGGATGGGCACAGATGGCTCAGACCTTCATGCCCCTGGTCTGGATGATGGTAGGCTCTTCCCTAACCGCGTTCTTTTCTCTGGTCATGTATGTTCGGGCATTGGGGAGAGGTTCGATGGCAGTCGTGAATTCGCTCTCTTCCATATCTGTAGTGCTGGGAATTCCAGTCACCCTTCTCGGTAACTTCCTTCTACCAGGCGGGTTTGGAAACATCACCTCTGACACATTTCTCTGGACCTTGAAAGTCTTTGGTGTTATCCTTGTCATGATAGGGGTATTTGCTCTCCAAGGCTCTGATGTCAGATCAATAATGCTACTTAGGGTCAAGCCTCAGACGGGAGATCTGCTCCCGCTTCTGTATGACATAAAGGGAGTCGAGAGCGCATCTGCACTTGCCGGTGATATAGACTACCTGTTGAGCGTCAAATCCAGAAGTCTGGCCAAGACAAGAACACAGATTCTCAAACGGGTTCAGCACGTGCCAGGTGTGGCAAGTATTCACACACTGATCGTGTTGAGGGAATATAGGTAGGGATAAGAAGCAATGAATCTCGACTCGCGCGAGGTGGAACAATGGTAGGTCAGATAACCGCGTACGTACTGATGAAAATCGATATAGGCAGCACAGAGGATGTCGTCGACAAGCTCAGGCTCATAGAGAAAGCGAACAAAATAGCTGTCACAACAGGGGAGTTCGACGTGATTGTGAGACTGGAAGTGGACAGCCTCGAGGAGCTTTACGATATCACGGTCCGCAAAATACACAGCATCCATGGGATTAAGGAAACCACCACTGCCGTCGTTGAGAAGATGGTCACTTCGTCGTAGAGAATCCTTATATCGGTTCTATCGTTGCGCCGAACGCCGGGGCATTCCACACATTGGCATGTCATGCGGCGATATGGAGTTTCATGGAGTGATATGTTTGGACGAGGTTGTTCTGACAGGCCTGACCAAAAACTTCGGCGGACTTGTTGCTGTGAACGAGGTGAACCTTGAGGTCCCTGAGGGAACCATCTTCGGGCTTCTTGGTCCAAATGGCGCAGGCAAGAGCACGACGATTAGGCTGCTGTGTACATTGCTTAGACCCACCAACGGGACTGCAACTGTGGCAGGTTACGATATCATCCAGAATCCTGTGGATGTACGCCAGATCACAGGCGTTCTGCCAGAGGAAGGCAATCACACGCTATACCCCTCGATGACTGCGTATGAGAACCTGCAGTACTTTGCCAGATTGTACGGAGTGCCTGATGAGGAAATCGATGGTCGGATAGAGGAACTCCTCACTTTCATGGAGCTTTGGGATAGGAAAGATGACAAGGCGGGGCAACTGAGCACTGGTAACAGGCAACGTCTTGCTCTCTGCAGGGCGCTTCTTCACAAGCCAAAGGTTCTACTGTTGGACGAGCCCACTTCGGCTCTCGACCCGGTGGCTGCCAAAAGAGTCCGGGAGTTGATACTGGGCCTTGCTCAGAAGTACAGGCAGACCTTCTTCATCAACTCGCACAATCTCGCAGAGGTTCAGAGGATATGTGATAGCATCGCCATTATCGATGAGGGTAAGATTGTTCTGACTGGCAAGACCACAGAACTCCGCGAGAAATTGCATGGACTCCAGGAGTACGTCATAAGAGTGACTGGTGGGGTGAGCAAGGCGGAATCAATCCTCAAGACAGTGGACTATGTGGAGGTCCAGAGGTCAGAGGTTGACACGGTCGTTGTGCGTATTCGCGATCCCATGCAGAACAACTCGAAGTTGATGAGAAAGCTGTTGGATGCAGGTGTTAACATCGTGGAGTTCTCGGAGGAGGAGGCGACGTTAGAAGACCTCTATCTCCAGACAATCAAGGGAGGTACAAAGTGATGGCACGAAGCAAGCCTATGCTCGTCGCGATGGCAGACCTCAAGATGGCGATGCAGGTGAAGTACGTGAAGTATGGAATAATAGGCATGGGGGCCTTGGGGCCGATAATTGCCATTGCCATGGTCGGATCGATTGTCGCATTCCTGCCGGCTGGCCCTGAGGCAGATATGGTCTTGGGATTCCTTACATCAATGGCAGCCACACTACTTGCCATGTTCGCGGTCATCCCAGCAACGCTCATTGCCGCCAACGCCCTAGTTGGCGAACGTGAACAGGACACGCTAGAGCCACTTCTCTGTACACCCCTCACCGATCGAGAACTCCTCTGGGGCAAGACTCTCAGCTCACTAATCCCCAGCATGGCCATCCTCCTAGGAGGTACAGCGGCGGTCATGATTGCGGTCAACATCATTATGGTCGTCTACGGAAGGCCGTTTATGCTAGTGCCAGACTTGGCGGGTCTCTTCCTCATCCTGACTGCCGGTCCTGCAATCATCTTAGCAGCGGTGTCAATGAACATCCTGATCAGCGGCAAGGTGAAGAGGGTATACGAGGCGTATCAGACTTCAGGGATGATAATCCTTGTCCTCATGATTCCGATGTTTGCGCCACTGATAGGTATCGAGTCGGACATGCTGAACATGGAAATGGTATGGATTGCAGACATCGTGACAGTCCTGATTGCCGTAATTCTCATGATCGTCACATGGGCACTCGCAGTCAGACGATTCAACCGTGACAGAATGATATCTCTCAGGTGAAGAGGAAGCGGAGGCTCCTCCTCTCCTCTTCCTGTCTTTTCCCTATGCGGCATCGGCACAATCCGGGTGCATGGAACACTCAGTCGCGAATCTTCTTGAGACCCGTTGGGTATCGCACTGCAAGGTCCTGGTATATTGCTTTGAACCTTGACAGTTCATCCTTGTGACGTTGTTGAACGTCTCCGATGACCTTCGCAGGAATGCCAACGACGATCTTTTCGTCCGGCACCACGAAGTTCTGTGTAACGACTGATCCCTCGCCCACAATCGCCCATCGGCCAATGACGGTGTAGTCAGAGATAATCGCTCCCATGCCGATAACTGCCTCGTCCTTGACAGTGGCATTGTGAACAATACATCCGTGCCCCAGCGTCACGTTCTTGCCGACGACGCTCTTTTCTCCGGGCCTAGCATGTACGACAACATTGTCCTGAACACTAGTCCCATCGCCCACAAATACTTCTCCGTAGTCACCCTTGACGACGGCACCTGGTGCGATATAGCACTGGTTGCCGATGTTGACCTTCCCTATCACTGTCGCTGAGTGACTGATGTATGTCCTCTCGCCTATCACCGGGACTCTGCCTTCGAATTCGTATACTGTCATTTGCCATCACACGCGAATACGTCTCGTCAAGATGGTATTTAGGTTGACGATTAACAACGCATTCTGACAGGAGTGCGGTAAGGGCAAATCCACGGTCAGTCCACAGACCCCCGAAACGTTATATTCGTGAATGGCGATATCTGTGACAGTCCGATTACCAGCCAATGGGGCCGTGTAACATGCCAGCTCGACCGCGAAAAGAGAACAAGATGCCAGTGTTCCCGATTCTACGTGGGGAGGCAGTGGGTAAGAACGGGGAGTTCATTGGTCATGTCGTGATTGTGTCTTCTCCGAAGGACTTGAAGCGAAAATGGGTGTCAGACCATATCGCCGTTCTTAATCAAAGCCTCGAACGTCACTTCAAGACAAATCCTAAAGATCTGGACGACCTTTTTGCTAAGGTGAAGGCTGTGGTTGCAGAGTTCGGAGAGTCAATCGGTGAGTTCGCTGCCTCTGCGTATGGACATGATGCAATATGTATGGTCAAAATCGCGGATGCCACCATGGTACTGGAGAATGGCATGCACATTCGCGTGCAGGCTTCAGAGAACCTCGGCGAAATCTTCTTCATCGACTGACCAAGACTGCGGGCCCCGACTGCCGCCGGTCAGCCTCAAGATAATCGTGTTCCACTCAAGCAGATAGCGAAAGCCTTTATGTACAGGGCTGGGCCGTCGGCATTAGAGGATGGGAAAGTGTGCCCTTCGGACCAGTCTAAAAGAAGCCTTCTTCTCATAGATCTGTCCGGAGTCCGCAAAGCCAGCCTGAAAGCCTTGGTTGTGAGCCTGCCTGTACTCACAGGATACACGGTCTTCCTCATGTTGCTCTCCCCTGTTTCCGGGACAGTGCCAGGAGCGATTGTTCTACTCACATTCGAGGCGATGATTGGGCTAGCGGCCACACGTGTATACAACGGTTTTGGAGTCAGAGCCAGGGCTCTTGTTGGTTTCATAGACCCCTCACAGTTGATTGGCCTTAGAAGGGAAACAGTGGCAGAAACACATCTCGAAGAGATTGCCAGACTATTCGAGAGAGCGGAACGCGAAGCGAAGCGATACGACTCCATGAAAGTCGATGACCTGAGTGATCTGGCATGGTTCGTTGTCCTTGTCTATGCAGTGGGGAGCGTCGGGCTTATCGTGGCAACGGGGCCGAACTTCGCCTTGTGCCTTGGGGCGATGCCGCTGACAGCCGCCATCTGCCTAATCTGCTATGTGGATGGCTTCAGGAGTGCATCGGTGAGAACCCTTGGCGATGACCTAGACGAGCTTGAGAACCACATCATGACACGTCTACGCGTTCTTCAGGCTGCCACAAGGAATCATCTGGAAACGATTCGCGTTCGCTGGCTTGATATAGGAACACGGCAAGTCGTCGCCGATATTGGGATTGTCATCTCTTTTCCCAAGGGACAAGGTCAGAGCGGCGTCGTCGTTTACTATTGGCTCGGCATTCTCTCGACAGAGAGTGAGCGCCTTGAGATTGTAGGGGAGAGCGAAATCCGCGGTGAAGTTCTCGGTATCCTAGGCATACTCTCTGTAGTTGCAGAGTTGGGCTGGAAACCTGAAGTGGAAGAGAGAGCGTCAGGATTCCGTATCCAGATTCTGAACCCGCTTCACGCGATAAGGGTTTCATCTCTATCCTCAATCGTCGCAGTACCCACAAGCTCACGGAAGGTGTCTGAAACAATAGCCGGTGCCATCTCACAACTGCTGGAAGCACTGGGAGCCGAAGGTTCACCCATCTGAACATGCAACACACAGTAGACACAGTCTGTGACCGAAGTGGTCGCCAGTACGCAGAAGAAGATGTAGGACTGAGTCGCAAGGCAGCTCATATAAGACGAAATTGAAAAGCGTAAGGCACAATGAGGACAGGATTCGGATGAAAGTCAGACTACGAATCGACGCCCAGTGGCTCGATGCAGAAACGAAAGGCATGGCGAGGCTCAGAAGGGGTTACCAGTCATGGGAAGAATCAACCCTGAGAACGGCAAAGGAGGCAAAGGACCTGCGCAGCCTTCGTGAGCTGTTCTACAGTCTGGGTGATCGATGGGAGTGGGATCAAACAACTGGAGCTTGGCTGGCTGAAGGCAAACCCCTCGAAACAATCGGTCTGGTCCTGAGAATGCCTGGCTTGAAACCAGATACCGAACGCCGCATCCTGTATGCAGTAATGGCCTACAGCAAAGGGTTCACTGCCCAATTCGATCACTTAGGAGACAAAGAGAGGATAATCATCGAGCAGAATACGAAGACAGGGCGTATCTCTTGTTGGTCGACCACAGGTCACGGAGCGATGGACTTGTTACCTGTCGATCTCACGGGTTTCGGGACGATTGATGATGCGCTTCGAGCTTGCTACATTGTCGCACAGCCCGGAGACCATGCCCTTCGCCTGGAACTCCCATCAAGAAGCGGGCTGATGGCCATCATCCAAAGGCTCTGGAATCTTGCGAGCGGCACCAAATCCTTCACCCTGAAGGAGGTCGGAGTCGTCACGGCGGATGATATGGAATCAAGACTCGACATCAATCTCTATCGCTATGCTAAGGCAGTGATCGACCTTGAACGGATGTGGAAGGAACTTGGTATAAGAGCGGCGGCAAGAGTGAAGGAGGCCATATCTGATCAGGTTCCGCAGGAGATCGAAGAACAGGACAGAATCACAATGCGGAAGATTGAGGGCCTACTTCATGTGTTGTGGTTCAGGCCGCCTGCCCAGCAGCTTCGGCACGTTCAGGACCTGCGACAGATACTAGAGTCGCAACCGAAACCGACAGAACGCGAGCTTGCCCTGATTCCGCACATCAAGGAACTGGCAGAGAGTCTAGATTCTGTCCTTGAGAGAGCAAAATACCTGAAGTGGAAGAGTGTGATGGAGGAAAGAACATTCAGTCAGAGTCAGTTGTTCCGGAGCATTGACATATCAGAGCTCGCAAAGGAGGCTTTTGCCACGGCAGTACAGGACATCCTCAACGAGCACACCCTGGCCTACATAGGATACCCCGAACGCGCAACAATGGGCGGCAAGACTCTCCGAATAGTTCTGGGTTTGATTGTTCTTCCCGTTCGCCTTCTCTCCAGCTTCTTAACTCAGATAAGACATACGATCAGAAGAAAGCTGTTCAGACCGGGCCACACAGCAGAGGACAAGGGCGGTCCTCAGTAGGACATTCATCGAATGAACCTATTTCGGTGGAGCATGATAGCTGGTACTCTTGAAGACTGTACCCTCTGTGTTCGCTCCCAATGAAGATGTCAGTGGAGGGATTGTGGACGGGAAGGATCAAGCCGATGGAACGACCAGTATCATTAAAGACCAGTTCCAGCTTAGCCCGGTCGGAAGTGTTTCTACAACAGTGAGAAAACCCTTGGAGATAGTGCTTCAAAGCCTGCAGCATGAAAGACCAGAACGATTGCCAGTCATTCCTCTGGTGGGACTGTGCTCTTCCACGATCTCTGGCTACTCCGTGGTTGAACTACTCAAAGATTCCCATAAACAAGCGCGTTCACAGATAGCGGCTCTAAGGAGGTTTGTTTACGATGGAGTGTTCACGTGTATGGATCTTACAGCCGAGGCCGAAGCACTGGGAGCGCACACG
>CAZVZC010000004.1:0-81657 GCA_964631415.1 uncultured archaeon
GATTATGAACTGCAGTCATATGACGGAACGAACTTGGGTGTGTTTGATCCCGAAGTGAACATTCACCTCGCGCAAGTCGTCAACGAAATGGGGCTCTGTGGAATTCAAGGCGGAGCCGTTCTTGGTTTTGCAGGAGAGCTGTACCAGAGAGGCATTCTTACAAAAGAGGACCTTGACGGAATAGAACTCGATTGGGGGAATGCAGGGGCATTCGAGGCTTTGATCAATCTTGTCGTCAAACGACAAGGGATTGGCGACATCCTAGCACAGGGAGTCTATCGGGCTGCAAAGAAGATTGGAGAGATGAAAGGAACAGACCTCATGCAGTATGTCGTGCAGGAGAAGGGCATGGCAATCGGAGGACACGGTATCAGGAGTGAAAAGGACTTCATTTCGAATCACATCGGGTTTGCGTGTTCAGTGCAAGGAGGAGATCATGGTTCTCAAGCTCGCTTCCCACCAAATGGAGAGGGTGGTGATTTGTCTGCCATTCTGCATGATTCTGCAGTCTACTGCATGTTCGCCAAGAGCGTTGACAATGAGCAGGTCTTCCGCTTCTATACGGCCGTCACAGGGTGGAAACAGACAGCAGAAGACTGGTACAACAAGAAAGCCCTAAGGATACTTCAGATACAGAGAGCGATGTTGTTACTTGGAGGACCCGACGTCACTTGGAGGGCGAAGACTGATGATGACAATCCGCCTAGGTTCTGGGAGCCTCTGCCTTCAGGACCTTACAAAGGCAAAGCATTGGACAGGGCATCATTCGAGAAAGCACGAGCAGACTACTATCTCGCCGTAGGTTGGGATGAAAACGGTGTGCCAACCCCAGAAACCCTCAGCACTCTTGGCTTGAATAGCGTGAACTCCAAGCTCAAAGCTGCGGGTTTCAGAGAGTAAAGAGCATACCCCAAAGAATGGAGCCTCAGTTGAAAGCAATGCTGCCTGCCAAGCTAGGCCGCCCGAGTTCTCTAATGAGATGATTCCCCGAGAAAGAAAACGACAGGAGAGGGCCTCGCTGGCATTCTCCTGTTATCATCTGAGAAGACTTCAGCGTCTTCTCGCGACCACAGCTAAGGCAACAACGCCAATCACAACTGCTGCAACAACCATGATTCCTACACCGCCGGTCTGGCCGCTGATAACGTTGGTGTACGCAACATAGACAGGGTCTTGCTGTACGCGCAGTCCGTTCCACTCAGGGAAGGTGACCGCATACCACCACTGGCTGTTGTGGAAAGCAGTTCCCACATTGTTCACCATCTGCTGAACGTTAGCATAGGTCGCCCTCAATTGGGCCGAAAGACCGTACGCCATGTGTGCAAATAGCCGTGCAGAGAGTGGAGCCTGCCATGCAATCAGGAGAAAGTCGCTTCCCCTCGCTCCAAGAAGGCAGTTCAGAGCTACGTAGTTGTCGCCTATGAGGTTCCAAGGATCTGTGGACTCGTTATAGAGAGAGTAGTTCCTTCCGAGGCCAATATCAAACGCACGTTCGCTGTCATTACCGACTCTGATCGTGATGTTGTCAGACAGTGGAGTCGTCGCAGTGGGCGGAACTAATCGATTACCGTCTGAACTCCTCGTGACATTGTACTTGCTGGTGAACACGGATAGGTAGTGGACGGCGCTTATCTCCATCGAGGGCAGAATGATTGCCGATGGGTTCACCTCGACGTTCAATACCCGCGCACGGGTGACTTGGCCGATTGTGTAGAGCGTTTCCGCACTGATGGCACCATCTGCTGCTATTGTGATGTCATACTGGATGACTATCTCACTGAATAGGACTGTCACAAGTGGAAGTAGAAGCGAAACCCAGAAACCGCCTTGTGCAGACACGACTCTTGCAGTCATGTTCGTGTATCGCATACCAAAGCGGTAATGGTTCGGTTCCACGAGAGTTGCTGGAATGGGTTCGACCTCCGCAGTTACGTCAGTCCACGGGCTGTTGGAGGTCACGGGAACTATGTACCAAGCGTTTTCGTTGCCGACATCAGGGAGACTGTTTGAGCCGTAGCTCTCGTTGTGTACAAGCAGGAACGCAAAGATTGCACCGATGAAGACCTCCTTGTTTTCCGGAGTCTTGTAGTGCATTCCGAAGAGCTGATACGGCAAAACGATTCTCTGACCATCTGTCGTGTTGATTTCGTTGAATGCTATCAGGAACGCCTGAAACTCACCAACGTGAACATAGGATGTAGTGAGGCTGGCGTTTGTTCCGTCTGCGCCCTTGACCAGAATCGAGCTGTTTGTCCAGTACTCCTGGCTGAAGGTGTGACCAAAGACTTGGGCTTCGTCGCCGGGGCTGTACGCCACGACGAACGGTGCGACAGACACTGGTACCAACAGGACAGCTAGAAGCAGTACTGGAGCGGACCTACTGTTAATTGCGTGCATGGCTAGTAATCAGTGTTCAATCATAATAAAGCACAGTGGACGTATCGTATAGGCGAATCATCCTGTCGTGCCGCGTGACGGATTGCAGGCGAACTCACTCGGACGATGCGAAATGGGTAGAGAACTCGAACAGAGCGGATGTCCTTGACAGTCATGGCTGCGGAAAGCTGTTGACTGCGGCCACAGTGCCTCTGCAGATGGCATCGTACAACCGGTTGGAAACCCTGTCATACTCCTTCTTGATTTCGTCAGCAGCCTCGAAGAGAACGTCATTCCACGAGCCCATTCCGCCGAACACGAACGCATGCCTGCTGGCAGCCATCAGCTGTTCAGCATCTCTGGTGAAGCAGCCCACAGGAAGAATCTCTACGGTTTCAGCATCATATTCGGAGTCAAGTGCATCTAGAGCACGCTGAAAATAGCTGACCCATTCCTTGGTGTCATCGTGTTTTTTTGCGAACGAAGATATGTCCACCAAGGCCTGCTGCAATTCCTTGCGTACCTCTCCAAGTGAGTAGGAAGTGTCTTGGAGCTCCTCAGGTTTCACCTTAGACAGAACGTACCAGACGTTCCAGATTCTTCTTCCTCGATTACTTGGAGCCTTCCACACCGATTCCCACAGAGCACTACCGGCTGGACTCACTGTTTCGATGAACCAATAGCCTCCACCCCCGGAGAATGCCACACTGCTCCTGTCTGGCATCCCCTCTGCTGATGCTGAGCTGTAGTGCAATCGCAGGTGGTGGACACCATTTGTGGCAAGGTAGGTGAACCAAGATTCGGGGTCCTTGGCCAGCATCTTGCGGCCCCTAAGAGATCCAAGTTGCGGAACGTCGACAAACTCAATGCTCCGACAATGGGATGCAGTGGGGTGGTCGAGCCCGAAAGCAACCTTATGCCCTTGAAGGTGGGCGTTGGCGTATGCCGTCAGAGCCGCCTTCTGAGCAGCTTCACCATTCATGTGCTGACCGGATGGATTCGCCGCATATATCAGTATTCTCCAGAAGTGACAATGAGAGTCGGGGACCTGCGTCCGCTCCTTTTCCAAGGATGGAGTTGCTCCACAACGAAGTCTTCAATTGTAGCCATAGCGCTCAGTCCAGAGTATGTGGGGTTTCAAGTAGTAGAGAGAAGATTCTCCAGGTTCGTGTACTGGAAATGAACAACTCATTCTATGTGAAACTGTCTTCCAGTTTCTTAGTCATTCATGGATTTGTTGAGCTACTAGCATTGTCAATGCTTGTTCTCCCGCCTGAATTCATCCCGATATCTCTGTCAGGCGACTTCACCTTTTGGGCACTGACTGGAGGAATGTATGGCGTTTCCAGAATAGCAGCAGGCTGGGCTATTGTCAAAAGGAGAAAGAACGGAATCACATTTGGAATTCTATTATCAACAGTGACAATCGCAGGTGCTCCGAACATTCAGCCCTTTGGACTGATGGACTTACCATTGTCGGCGATAGTCCTTTGGGCATTGCTGACCCTCTGGTTTGGTAGTGAGAAGATAGAGGGGCAGTAGATTGCCTAGCGTAATCAGCGATGTTGTCAGGGCTGTGGTGTTTTCCAACTCGCGCTAGATGACCACAGCAATAGCAGCAACTGCAAGACTCAGCACAGCTAGGGCAGCGGTCCCATAGACATGCCCTATGGCATGCATCTTCCTGAAGTCCTTGTAAGCGGTTTCCTTCATGTCTTCTGTTCCCGGGATTATCACCCACGAGGGAGTGATTGTACCGACAACAAGTAAGTCTAGGAACAAGAGGTCTGCAAAATTCGCTATCATCAGTACCCCAAATGCATTGAGGAAGGCATCGACCAAGGATATCGTTCCGCCATAGGAGGCCTTCAGTATGAGAGTTGAAACAAGTGGGAATACGAGCATGAGTATGAAGAAGGGTGGAGCAAGGAGGACTGCTGTTTTGCGTTCCCTTTTAGTCTGTGGTGGCACTCTACTGGTGACCTCCTTTGGATAATCACTGAATCCCCATATCCTTGGACTCAGGAACCTCATGACTGGCAACAAGTAGGCGACCAAAAGGACTGCCGCAAGTGAGCCATGTAATAGGACGTTCTCAATCAATGACAATGGGGAACCTCCTTGACAGCTGACCACATGTGTGGTACGTAGGAGAACAAAAGCCTACCTGAAAAGTGCGAGGCTGCTCGAAGAAGACCTCGTTTGTCAGATTCATCGCTCTCTCAAGAGTGTTCTTGACACAATCACTCCCTCAGGGTCAGTGTCGAGGATATCCGGGTCTATCGTTGTCACCCTGAGAGGAAAACAGCAGCCGGACAGACAGGAAGACCAAATCCAGACCAGTTCGCTTGCTTGGATTCGACTGTGCAATCTACGACTTCTCTCCGTATACGACAAAGTGCCTTGACATCCCACTAAGAGAGGGTTCCCTGGAAAGGAGTAGCACCATCTCAGACATCTCTCTGAAGGCCGCTTCGTCCCACTTACGAGAGGTCCTGAGTTCCTTGGGCACTCCGAGTACGTCCATCCAGCCACAGACGGAATATATATCGATTACTCTGACCGCCTGCATCTCCAACAACTGTCGTGCAGTATCTCTGTCTACAGTCGTAGATTCTCCCATCTTGTGTCCACGATGACTCGGTTTCGACCTGACGGAACTAAGAACAGCCAGTGGGCTTCTACGGAAACTGCGAACGGCCTCACCCCACCTGTTCAGGAAAAAGATGGAAAGCCGGCCCCCTCTCTTCGTCACCCGAACAAGCTCCCTCACGTCCTCAGCCATGCCATTCCAGCATAGCACGAAGTCAAAGATCTCATCGTCGAAGCGTAGTCTGCGGACGTCACACGCGGAAACCTCCACTTTGTCCATCAGGCCAGATTCTCGGATCTTTTGTCTTGCTACATTCAGCATATCTGGAGATATGTCGCACAGAGTGACCGAGTATCCCATCCTCGCCAAGGGAAGGGTCATCCTTCCTGTGCCGCCAGCAGCGTCAAGAATCTTCGTGTTGCGGTCCGCGGGAAGATACGGAGTCAGCAGTTGCTAGTCAACGTGGTGCTCCACAGCCCCTTCGAAAGTCAGGTACCACTTGTCATAGGCCTTGGCACGTTCGCTCGATGTTCTTCCCGAGTTCTCCCTGTCGTCGCGTCCATCAATGTTCATCTGACTTCCTCCACAGGAGTGGGAAACGCCCACCACGGATAAGTCTAAACCATCGGTTATCTGGTCTATGGTCTTGCTGCAATAACCTGTTCGTTGGCCGGTCTGTCACGCGACCGCTCCCACCTATGTGATGGCTTACTCCATATATAGTGGAAAGATGCATGGTCTATTCGTGTGATGCCATGGGAAAACACAATCACGAACACCTAGCAGGAGAGATGCCAAGGAGTCACATCTATCAGGAAACGTTGTTCGTCGCCTTCATCACGGTCTGGTTTCTAGACTCTTTCATCTTCAGGCTGACAACTCCCATGCTCGATATTGTGCCAATCTGGATCAGCATTGTTTCTGCACTCATCATCATTATTGGTGCACTGGAGCTCATGAACTCCTCTCACAAGACTCTCTTTGAGAGTGGCGAGGGGGGACTTGTGACCACTGGCGTTTTCTCCCGTGTGAGACACCCAATGTACTTGGGCACATTCCTCGTGTACCTGGCACTGGCGATAGGCACCAAGTCGTTGCTTTCGATGGGCCTATGGATTGTGGTCTTCATGATCTACGACCTGATGGCCAGCTACGAGGAGCGACTGCTTGAATCCAAGTTCGGAGCAGAGTATGCAAACTACAGGGCCAAAGTCCGGAAGTGGATTCCAATCAGGAAGTGATAATCCGAACGGGCCGCCACCGGATGAAAGACTCGTTCGCCAGTTATGTGCCAATATGTGCAGGAGAGTAGCTGCATGAGGAGAACGGTGCACGGATTCTGAATTGATGCAGGAAATCGTAACGGTATGTAGTGACTACTCTATGCTCACGCTTGGTATCTGTCATCCGCGGCAAACGAACGAGAACTGTCGTGTAACGGTTTCTCCAACCAGCCTGAGCTTGCCCCGGGTCGATTGTCGAACTCAGGAACAAAGGGCTTGATGTCCAAGAGAGGAGTGTTGTTGAGCATATCAGCTCCCTTAAACAGAACACCGTCGGGTCTGACCTCTGTTATTTCTATGACTGAAAGCCCAATAGGATTCGGCCGGGAGGGGGCTCTTGTCGAGAATACTCCTCTTTCTCGTGAGTCCAAGTACGGAGTCAAGAGCAGTCTTGGTCCAGTTGACCTGTGAAACCAGTAGATGAGTATGGCATGAGTGAAGCAATCCAGTGACTCGAGCCCGGGAGAGAACTCCTTATAGACGACAGCCTCACCCATGGCTTCCGATTTGCTTGACTGTATAGGGACCCCTTCACTGGAATCAAACTGGGTCTTGATAACTCCGATAGGCCGAAGCACTAGCTCCAATTCTTACACCGCGGGACTGACAACAGGCTGCTTCTATAAAGTCTACCTAACGCGTAGACAGACGGAGCCCACGCCTCAGCAAACAGGTTCCTAGGGCCCATTGATCTGCATTCGGTGCGCTACAGTCAATAACTGTAGAGTGCAGTACCGATAGGTGCTTCGCCTACATATCGCGCCGCAAGGACATGGACATACTCAAAGATCAATCAGCCATGACTAGAATGTGTTTTGTCTTGACACCTGCTCGGCGATTGACTAGTTCCATGAGTTTCAGCATTAGCTGCCGGATGTCCTCATCTTCGATATCCACTATCTTGCCGTTCGAGTCCACGAGGTTCACATGTGGGTGAGAACTCAGTTCGTAGTGAGTTTCCCCCCCATATGAGAAGCTGCTTATCAAGCCCAGCTCCACCATCTCGTTGAGATTCTTTAGTACCGTCGACCTACTCACGTTTGCATGCCTTCTCTTCATAGCATCACAGACCTCCGAGAACGAAGGGTGTTTGGGCCCTATCTTCTCAAGTATTCTGACCAGCTCAAGGCGTTGCGGTGTCAAACGGAGTCCATGCTTCTTGAGGAGTTCCATCACACATCTGGAAATAGCAGCGTGATTTATAAGTGTATATGTAGTAACTTTTATATAGAACTTATTTCTATCTGACTCTAAGGTGAAACATGATTGGCACGAGTAGCTAGAGAGATGGTTGAGAAAGCTGGAATCGATGTCGACAAGCTTCTTAGCCTTCTTGTAAAAAACGCAGCAGCTGAGCTGACAACATATTACTACTACACCATCCTGAGAGCCAACCTGATTGGACTTGAGGGTGAGGGTTTGAAGGAGATTGCCGAAACGGCACGCATAGAGGACAGGAACCACTTCGAAGCGCTCTTCCCTCGCATCTATGAACTGGGCGGCGAGTTGCCTGCAGGAATGGTTGAGTTCCACAATCTATCGGCATGCCCGCCGGCGAAGCTTCCTAAGGATCCAAAGGATGTCAAGGCCATACTTAATGTGCTCGTAGAGGCCGAGCGATGCGCAGTCAGAGGCTACACACAGATTTGTCACATGACTGCGGGCAAAGACCACAGGACCTACGACCTCGTCTTGGCCATCCTCAACGAGGAGATCGAACACGAGTCATGGTTCTCTGAGTTCCTTGGCGAGGGCCCCTCGGGTCACTTCATGCGCCGAGGCGAGACCTCTCCATTCGTTGGCAAGTTCTTGCGCTAGTCAGCGATCAGCGGATCTCTTGGTCCGCACTCACCACCATACACGCAAGCCAGACAGATGTGGTACACATCTATACCATAGGAGAGAGAGTACCTCTCTCCTTGCTATTTCTATGTGACCATCAGGGAGGATTGCTTTCTCTGATTCGGGACTTATGACGCTGGGCACGAAAATGGATGTCTTCACTTTGAAGAAGATACTGCAGGGTGAGTGGGAAGATGTGCTCCCCAGTGCGACAGGAGAAACCATTAGAGCCGGTCCTCAAATCGGGCTGTCGATCTCATCGGATGCTGCGATGATGAGGCATCTCCCTTCATAGATAGAACGAACGACTTTCCTTCTTGCACTCTCGAGAATTCGCCAGACTGTGCCTCTTGATAGACCCATGATGGATCCTGCCTGCTCTTGGTACAGACCCTCAAGGTCAACGAGCCTCATCACCTCGGCCTCCGCCAAGTCGAGGAATATGGCCTCCATGTTTTGCAAGGGCTCCGGGTTCATCCTTTGAGTACGGAGGGGCCTACCGATGTTCGGCTGCAATGGGAAACGGCCTCGTGCGCCTCTTCTTCGTCGTTGCATTCAAATCCACTCATTTCAGTTCTGTTTAGGACCCACTACTAGTGACATATTCGGTACATTTATATTTGTTCATACGCACAGAATTAATAGTGTGCTTATGCACATAATTCTCAAGGAGAAACAATGTATATGAGATATGGCAATAGGGGCAGAAGCGGTGCGTGGCCAGGCAATGGTCCGTTTCGGGACTTGCCCCCATGGGAAAGACCGGGATGGCTATATGGTCCGGGCTCGTGCTGGACGCTTGGATATTGGCGCACAACAGGTGTCCCGGCAGTACCTTCAGTACCTTCAGGATCGCTCACAGCGGCCCAAGAGCTTGAGATGCTGAATCGGCAGAAAGAGGCAATCGAAGCCCAACTGCAGAATATCCAACAGACTCTGGCCAGAATCGAGAAGCGGACTGAAGAGCTTCAGAAACAGTAGTTTGTGACGAGTCAGTCATACGACCGGGACCGGACTGAATCCGGCCCCGGCTATGCAAGCCCGGAGAACGTGGACAATGAGATGAGAAACGTACCTCTTGGATGACAGTGGGATACCAGTTGTTAGTCGTCAGGCTTTCCGAAGCTCTAGACGTGCCAACCACATGCGAATGGTCAGATGGGCTATATTAGACATCCTCTAGTCTCTGTGGTGAGCCTCGCGACAACCTTCAGTCAGTTCTTCTAGGCGGTCCGACAAGTAGCTCCTGACAACTTGATCCACCTGCTGACTGTCAGCACGAAGCACAGGGATGTTCTGACTCTGAAATGACAAGAGACCCCTTGGCCCCATGCCGGCCACAATCACTACATCTGGCTTCAGGCTGAGGACATTCTCATGTGTGTACCCTTGACCGCCAGTGTGTTCACCGGTGTTGGGATGAGTCTGTCTTCTTATGACTTGTTTATTGCTGTCGAGCTCCACTACGAGGAGATACTGTGCGCGCCCAAAATGGCTTGCGAGTATTGTACCCTCGGAATCATCTGTAGGAATCAGTATCCTTCTGCTCACCGCCGCCACCCTCTTCCGCGGGTTCCCATTCGACCACGACCCATCCCCATGCCCGTGTAGGCAGGACTTGGCGTTTCGATTTGAGAGAGCCGTCCTTGCTTGAATGATTCCACTGCCTGCCTGACTGTGCCCGCACTGCTTGAGAGCACTGCTATCCTCGCGCCTTTTAGAGCAGACATGGCATTCGGACCTACTGAGCCAGTGACCACCGTGCCTACACCCTCAGACGCCATAATCTGCGCCGCTTGTATACCGGCTCCTCCTGATGCACCTGTTGCGGCATTGGGAACCGCTCTGGACTCCATCGTGTCAACATCAACTATGATGAAATACGTGCACCGTCCGAACCTAGGATCCACGGGCGAGTCAAGACTTGGACCTGCAGAACTGATGCCTATCTTTGCCATTCCATTTCACTCCGGTTGCCGCTTCTTACTCTTCTGATGATCACCGAGTCGGCTACTTGCGTCTACCGAATCAGGATTCGTTTCCTGTTATGAATCTAGATTCTTAAACTCATTGGTAAACCAAAGAGGGGGCTCTGAGGGCCGGCATGGGAGAGCAGAAGACGTCAGACTCTCCTTCGGACCCAACGTAGCTCCGTGGATCCGCACTTTGGACAAGATGTCGGATTCTCCTCACTTCTTTTCATGATATGACCGCACTGAGCACACTCGAAACTGCCTGTTCCATCTCCCAGTAGATAGTGGCCCCCCTCAATCCGAAGAACACACCCCTTCACTAGGGCGGTTGCCATCTTCATCCTTCCAGAAGAGAGTATCCTATTGAATGTTGGCTGACTCACACGCATGGCTTCACAGGCATCTCTCTGGCCTAGGCCCTCGGAATCAGCCAGTCTGATTGCCTCGTACTCGTCCACAGTCAAGACGATTGTTTCAAGCTCTCTCGCAGGGACTCCTGCAGGCTTGAATACGGACACACGTGGTTCTTGGCGGACCAGCCGCCGCACCTTTCGTCGAGGCATGGCAGGATTGGTCATCCTCAGTCCCCAATAAAGCTTCACACATCGTTGGAGCTTCTCACTGCAAGAACTCTTCCACATCGGGCTCGTGTGATCGTGGCTCCATAGTCCTACTGCGCTCGACTACGAGCCATATGGATGGCATTCTGCCACATCCTCGTGAGCGCTCCAGTGATTCTATGATTCGGTGCGTACTCAGGCATGGTCGTTGCAGATACCATTGACTCAGTCACAGTCGTATCAAACGGAAGTACGCCCAAGACCTGAACCTTGGAGATTCCACATGATTTCATGATTTGATGAGTCATGTGAGAGTTGATGTCGAACTTGTTGATGATGACAGCAGAAGGAACACCCAGCTGTGTCAAAAGATCCAGGACTCTACTCATGTCGTGAACTCCAGTCACAGTGGGCTCTGCAACCACAATCCCGAGAGATATCCCGGTGACTGAAGCAATCACCGGACATCCGATTCCCGGGGATCCGTCTATCAAGACAGCTCCAAGGCCCTCACTTCTTGCGAGTTCGCCAGCACGTCTTCTCACCTCAGTTACAAGCTTGCCTGAGTGACCTTCGCCGGGCAGCAGTCGAGCATGCACCATCGGACCAAACCTAGTCCTCGAAGTGTGAATATGACCAGAAAGGCGCTTCTTTATCTCAACAGCGCCCTCTGGACATAGATGCTCGCACAGTCCGCATCCTTCGCACGCGAGATCATCAATCACGGGTGGGTGGGCTGCATCAAAACGGCAGTGAAGCTCGCACACGCCACACATGGTACACAGGTCCTTGTCTATGACAGCCGTATCAGAACCGCTGAACTCTTCGGTCTTGGCAACGTCTGGCTGCAGGAGAATATGAAGGTCTGAGGCGTCAACGTCGCAGTCTGCCATTACAATGCTGCCTGCAATCGCGGCAAAAGAGGCACAGATGGTGGTCTTTCCTGTCCCACCCTTGCCGCTCACGATGGTGATCTCACTCACTGGCGGAAACAGCCTCCTTGATATCGTCGTACATTCGCCGGAACCTAGGAACCCACTCCGACATTGAGCTGATGAATGGCACTCCTCTTGAGTAGAGCTCGGCGATTCGCCTCTCGAACGGGATCTCGAGTAGGATAGGTATCTCTCTTTTCTGGCAGAACTGCTTGACGACATCGTTTCCAATAGTGGACCTGTTGATAACCACTCCACAGGACAGCCCAAGTTTCTCGACTACGTCAACAGTGAGAGAGAGATCATACACACCGAATGGCGTGGGTTCGGTGACCAATATCACGTAGTCACTTCCACGCATTGTCTCTATGACCGGGCAGGCAGTGCCAGGTGGTGCATCAAGTATGTTGACAGAGCCTTGGTCTATTTCGGACTTCACTGTCTTGATGAGTGTTGTAGCCACAGTTTCGCCCACATTGAGCTCTCCAAACACTAACCTCATGTCACCTATGCGCCCAATGTGGAGTCTGCCAATGGTTCTTCGAATCTCTTCTATTGCAGTAGAGGGACATACGACTGAGCAGCCGCCGCATGAGCGACAGATGTTCTCGTAGACGAACACCTTGTCGCGTCCGAGGAACAGCGCATTGAACCTGCAGAACTGTACGCACTTGGAGCATAGTGTGCACAGGGCTTCATTGATTGCGGGAACCAGACGCTCAACATCACGACTCACAATCCGAGTTGGCTGAAGAAGTAGGTGAGCATTTGGCTCTTCGACATCGCAATCGAGCAGACTCACTCTGCCGAGTGAGAGGGCGAGATTGACAGCCACGGTTGTCTTGCCAGTTCCACCTTTGCCTGAGGCAACTGTGACTATCAATATCTGAACCATCCTATGCAAATGTGGAAGTACAAAGGGCCACCGGCGGTTCCATCACCATATGCCCCATTCAGCAGTAGGACCAAAACACGACCCATCATAGCCCGATTTGCTCGCTGATTTTGGCTACCAGTTCTGAGAACGCCCTACTGGATTCTGAATCGGGCATCGAAATCACAAATGGCGTCCCCTCGTCTGATAGGCTCACTATTCTAGGATCTAGAGGCAGTGAACCCAGATACGGGACGCCGTACTCGGCTGCGGCCTTCTGAACAGCACCGTCGCCAAAGAGCCTGTATCGTTCACCGCACTTGGGACAGACGAACTCCCCCATGTTCTCAATCACTCCCAGAACCGGGACATCCATCATCTGCACGAGCTGTATTGCCCGTCGAGCACCGAGAACTGCAACCTCTTGAGGAGTGGACACGATTAAGGTCCCGTCAATACCAGGTATTGACTGAAGGATACTTAGAATCTCATCACCCGTCCCGGGTGGCAGGTCTACCACAAGCAACTCTAGGTCGCCCCATAACACATCGCTGAGGAACTGGCTTATTGCCTTGGCCACCAATGGACCTCGCCAAGCGACAGCGTCATCGGCATTTCTCAGAAGGAAACCCATGCTCATCACTTTAGAGCCTAGTGGACCCGGAACAGGTACGATTGCTTTATTGGACACTTCGGGATGTATTCCTTCCAGACCAAGGATTTTGGGTATGCTGGCCCCATAGATGTCAACGTCCAGAATCCCTACCCTCGAGCCTCTCCCAGCAAATGCCATCGCCAAGTTCGCGGCGATTGTGCTCTTGCCTACACCGCCCTTGCCGGAGAGTATCACAACCTTGTGCTTGATGTGCTCCATCCTCTCCCTTACTTCAGGCTGGACCAGACTGTCTTTGTGAGCTACGGTCTTTGTCATATTCCACACCTCGTCTGTGATTGTAAGAGCGGGTACAGGGAACGACAAGAAGCTGATGAATCCAGATTCATTTAAACCTAGTCATGTGTGGCAGCATTGGCCGTGAGCCTTCCACACAATCATCCTTAGCACTACTCCATATGCACTATGCATACAAGGCCACCCAGCTGGGCGACACGTGCCCCACTCTTGTCGTCCTCCCGAAGAACGCGAATCCTCACCCCTGCGTTGCGAGCGAGATCTGTGATCCGCTGTAGGCGAGGACTGTTCTTCTGGGCGGTCCAGTACCTGTCAGTCATGAGTATGTGCTCAGAGACTCCGACAGAAACGGGACCAGCCTTGGAAAATGTCCTGAAGAACTGGTCGATCTCCTCAAGCGAGAAGAGAATAGTGAAGCGTCCAGTGTCATCAGAGAGTCTTGCATCGAGCAATTGGAGTATGCTGTCCGATTCCTTCTCGACAACATCCGCGGCGACCCTCTGAAACGCCTGCGTCTTGACTAGGGTCCTGGCGGCGTTGGCGGTGCTTGCATCGGCAGCGATGCTCTCCATACGGACTGCACGTACGAGGTAGGCGTGATGCTTGCGTACATGAGCGATGAAGCTATCAGCTAGTACGCTGCCGTTTCCAGAACTGGCAACTATGAGGCTGCCCACGCCACTCGAGAATACAGGTTTCAGAGCAGCAATGATGGCGTTGAAGAAGTTGTAGCGGTCACCTTCGGTGCCACCGTCGCGATCTCTGGGCCAGTCAATTGACCCGTGTTGTTTGATGGATTGGCTGTGCACGACCCAGAGGACTGCGCAATGGTTATCCAATCCCACCAGTGCAGCGACAGCATATCCTCGCCGCGGACGTCCAATGCCACGATTCCTACTACGTTCAGGCATAGCACTCTCACGACCTGACCTGTGCAATCAGGGAAGACCTCATATTACCGGTTTTCCGGAGGCCTGCTTCACAATCGCCCTTACTCGGCCGACCTGTCCGTCCTTCAGCCGGACCTTTATGCCGCGAGGATGAATGGAGGAGTTCGTTAGAATATCACTGACAACGCCCCGGGTCAGCTTGCCTGTGGCTTGGTCCTTCTTGAGAATCACATCGACAACAAGACCCGGGTGGATGTTCTCTCGATGTGTTCCTGCATTATCGGTTTCTGTGTTCATCTTGGCTCACGGAAAGCAACGTAGGACTGTTAAACGTGTGCACTCGTCCACGTGACAGAACTCTCTCACACGAACATCACTGATGACTCTGCACATCTGATCAGTGTCCTCTCACCATTCCTCAGAGGATTGATGGGTGATGAAATGGACGTTCTCTTTCTACTTCGTAACATCACACACAGGTGCGGTTGATGTCCGCTACAGTTTCTA
This sequence comes from uncultured archaeon, assembly GCA_964631415.1. Taxonomy (GTDB): domain Archaea; phylum Asgardarchaeota; class Thorarchaeia; order Thorarchaeales; family Thorarchaeaceae; genus OWC5. Next base: position 14,744 of record CAZVZC010000004.1, read on the forward strand.
GGAACTCACTCAAGAGCAGCAAAGACTGAGCCGTACGATAGGAAATCTATGCGACGCCGAGAACCTTCTTCATGGCCCTTTGGTAATCGAGGAAGGCTCTTCGGCCCCTACCAGTGAGCTTCAGGGTTGTGCGGGGTTTCTTGCCCACGAACTCCTTGATCACCTCGACGTATCCCGCCGCCTCCAACTTCATGGTATGAGATGATAGGTTGCCCCATGTGAAACCAGTCTGGCGTTGAAGGAAGAGTAAGTCCGCGCTTTCTACGACATACAGCTGTGCCACTATCTTCAGCCTAGCAGGCTCGTGGATTATTCTGTCAATCTCGCCTTCCACGTCCTTCCTTTCACTGGACGCCATTCGCAGAATCCTCCGTGATGAGAACCGGATACGTGCTCAGGAAGCGAGCTAGGATCATCCCACCGACAAGACCGATCATGCCGGCTAAAGAGAAGAGGTACACGACCAGTCTATCTAGTGGAGTTGGAAAGGCAAGCTGAGAGAATAACAGTCCAAGCACGATGCTAAGGCCAGCCAGACCATAGTACCTCTTTAGACCGGACTTGCTCACAAGGTACATCGACGGGCCCACAAAGACCAGTCCGAATGCGGCAGGAGCCCAGATGAGCCAAGGGTACAGGTACGTCAGTTCTAGATGGGAAGCAATCACCATGAAACCCAGGATTATGACTAGGGGCACCACAGTGAGCAGGAAACCGGTGACTGATAGCTGCTGTTTCTCCTCACGAAGCTTGAACTTGCCAAGCCTGGGGTATGTATACTGCTCCCTGAACTTCTCGATGGCTGTTGTCTGAAAGACTATGATTATCGCTAGGAAGATGACGAACCTGCCGTCGACGAGCACAACTCCAGAGAAAGCGAGCATCAGTGCCATCATCATCTCTTGCAGGCCGTCCTTCATCGACTCGCGATGCACATTCTGCTCAAGTTCGAACAAGTCCGTTTCAGTTGACATCTTAGACGCCTCAATACGGAAGCTATACTCTGTGATACAAAGTACTTTGTACGTCTATAAGCTTATGCTCTCGAGCAAGCAACTGCAGATTTCGACTGCAAGACTACATATTGGCTGAGGGGCGGTTCGGGGGTAGATTGCTTCTCACCGTGTCCAATCTTTCAGGGCAACCTTGACCGAACGACGCATTTCTGCTGCAAACCCAGAACCAGTTTTCCGCAAGTAGACACTCTGTCCTATGTTCTGAGTGTCGCCGTAGAAACCATCTGATATCCCAAAGTGTTCCATAAGCATGGTATCGAACTGTCGCCCATCTACTCGAGAGTATTTGTCCTTGAAGTATACGAATCGTTCCGGAAAGCGCGGAGATTTCTTGCGTATCGCTTCATGCTTGATAGGATATCCGAAACACAGTAGTGCGATCGGGAAGACCCATTTTGGCAGGTCAAACATCTCACGGTGAATCTCTATGTTCTCCATTATGTCACCAATGTAACACGAACCTATCCCGAGTGATTCGGCGGCTATCACGGCGTTCTGTGCCGCCACCAACGCATCACAGCAGGCAAGCAACAGGTCAGATTCCTTAGGAGTGGAGTACTCGATCTGGCGGTCCTCACAGAGCTCAGGGACACGTGAGAACTCAAAGAAGTCATACCATCTCTGTAAATCCGCAAGAAACAGGAGCACCAGAGGGGCTTTAGCGATGAAGGGCTGGTTGTCACACGTCTTCACCAATCGATCTTTCTTCTGTTGGTCTGCCACTTCAATAATCGAATAATGCATCATGTTCCCTGCAGTGGGTGCGCGCATGGCGCTGTATATGATCCAGTCTTTGTGCTCTGCACTGATAGGTCGAGAGTCATAGCCTCTCAGGGATTTGCGATTGTCGATTACCTTCAGGGTTTCATTCATGAGCAAGCTCTTGTTGGGCTTTCACTTAACAATTATCTCTCTGCGTTCTGAACCATTCGTCAGAACATCCCACCGTCGTCTGCCTAGAGCCGTTTCCTGTAGGTATTGATGAAGGGAGCTGCAGCGACTCCGAGGCGAGAGAACAAATCATTGTACGCCTTGACATTGTCGGGCAACAAGGTCATGCGAAATCTCTTGAGCCCGTCCTTTGCCCCCGCCTCAATCAGCCTTCTGATGATCCTTCCGCCCACATCAGACAGGTCGACACCCGGAACCATCATGACCCTGAGAACTCGCGCCACATCAGGCTCATTGTCTGGAACGGTCATAGCGGAAGCGGCTACTGTCTTGTTGTCCTTACGAAACACCGCCACTCTCCTGAAGTATGAATCCTTGGCGCCCGACTCATACTGATCCATGAGCAGTTTCACTCGTTCGACCGGGAATCCCAACCCGGCCAGCATTGTACCGAAGACGTCCCGGTCTTTGCCTCGCTCGTACTGTTCAACACCTCCTGCAGCGGGAAGATGCGAGAAGTCGATGGACGAGATGTTCTTCTCCGCAAGGTACTGTGAAACTCCAGCATCCTCGAACTTGTACTGCTTGAGAAGAGTTTCCCAGTTGCCCCATCCCTTTCCGACTTCTGTTGTGACAACTGATATGCCTCTCTCCTTGAGAACCTTGAGAGCGTGGTCCATGAGTGCCTTCTGTGCCCCCTCGTGCCCTTTCTTGACGAGTGGGAGCCTCATGACTGCCGTCTTCTCAGGGGTACCACTTACCAAGGATGCAGTCAGATAGCCCACCAGCGCACCTTTCACCAATGCATAGAATCTCGTGCTGGGGTCAAAACCTAGACCCGAGTAGGTCTTCCTGAGCTCTTCGGCGGGAGTCTGCCGGTACTGAGTCCAGTGCTTCGTGGCCTCGCTTCCGATTCTCGCCTGTTCCTCGATGAACTTCTCTTCGTAAGTCTTGATCTCGTAGGATGCTGTCTTTCGACTTGCCATGTTTCTCATGTCCTCTGTGTGCAGCCGTCTAGCGGCCCATGTCCCTCTTGTGAGAGTTTCAGGTTTCTCTTGTGTCTTCCTCCGCAATAAGAGTGGGGGTGTGCGCATTAGACTATGGAACGCTTATTGAACAGAAACCCCACAACCGGTGAGGCACACATGCCCGGCAGTCACCCAGATGCCGAGGCTTTGCGGGTTTAATGGCTCGCATTGCCGACAGACACAAGACTCATTGAGAGCACAACGGGGTTTCGAATCGGCTTTCTCCAGTCGCGTCGCTTCGTCTTATGCTTGCCATCGAACCACTCGACGAAGTCCTGTAGGCTCTTCAAGACCTCACCCGGGTTCTCACCCTCGCCGACACGGAAGACCATGAGCTTCGTCACCACATTGGGTGAAGAATCCCTCATTTCTTCTTGGCACGACATAGAGATCAGCAACTGGGTTGTGTGTTGATTGAGAGTAGCTGGAAGGAACTCAAGGTTTCTGATCCATTCGGCCACCAAGCCCGCTCTGCCTTGTGACTCAGCGTAAGATGCAAGATCCAGAGAACTGAGCTCCTTGTTCATCTCAATGATATTCTGGGAGATGTAGTAGTGCTGAGAGTATCTCTTGTCTGCCACTTCCGAGTCCGCCTCCTGTGCAAGCACGCCTGCTTCCGACATCAACGCGAGGCTGCGAAACATGGTCGCTTTGCTCAGACCGGTTGCATTTCTCAGCTCTGCTGGCGTTGTCTTTCCGAACAACATGAGATAGGAGTAAATGGATAGGCAGGAATCAATCTTGATGATCCGACTCATCAGTTCCATTGTTCTCAGCTTGGCCTGCAGCTCTGAGTCCGTGCGGTTCGTCGGAATTGTAGTACACCTCCCAACTTGGGACTGAGATGGTGGACTCCTCCTGGTTGGCGAGTCCAACCTATCTCATGTGTGAGCCGTGTAAAAAGCTCACCTACTGTCGCTCTAGCTAGCCGTCCCAATCCTGAGAAGAGCAAACCTTCTGTTGGGGTAGTCGATCACAACTTCTAGGTCCCTCATGAAAGGATACCCGATAATGCCGTCACGTATCAGCTCGCCACGGGGCGATACCACCTTCAGGTCGATGACTGCCGCTATTGTGTTCTTTTGGGTGACCGGACCGACAGTGAGGCTATCGATCTGAACACCATATGCCTGTGCTCTTCCCCCTACGCCTTGGCATCCATCCGCACATCCCCGATTGGTGGGACTGGCAACTTGAACTGCGGCCACCGCCTGATCTTCAGTGAAACCCAGCTGCTGTGCAATCCGGGGTGTGATTACTGTTCCTCCTGACCCTGTGTCAACCACAAGATGGAAGGGGCCATTTCCATTGATGTACGTTGGCACGCTTATCAGATGCGAGTCTTCGACGTACTGCAACTCCTGCCAAGATAGGTTCTTGTCGCGGCGTGAGGTAGCACCCTTCGCCCGCTCCAATTTCATCTTCTTGGCGGGGTAGTTCACTGACATCACGTAGTTCTTCAGGAATGAGTGCCCGATGACGCCGGGGGTGAAACAGAAACCCCCCATGGCTGAATCGAAGTCTATGACGAGCACTTCCTCATTCTCAACAACCTCTGTTCCTATTTGCAGTCTGTCAACCTTGGCAAATGCAACCGGAACACGACCGCCCCCGACACCGGACACAATCTTCCTGTCACCCTCGTAGGTCCGGATGCTGAGCTCCTCCGCCAGCGATTTTGAAATCGTTGTCGCAATCGCCCCGGTATCCAGTGTGAAGGTGAAGGGGCCCTGCCCATTCACGAAGACCGGCAGATGCGGATGACCCGACTCAGCACCAATGTCAAACTTGATTTCCATTGCATTTCACCACGTACTCAATACCCATCTCATTGTTGAGATATAATACCTATCTCAGTGATGAGATATATTAAGTCTTTCTGTCGGAACAGAGCTCCCAGCGCGGTTCAGGTGTAGGAGCGTGTTTCTGGATGGACACCAGTCAGTCCATCTTTGTTTGCATCAATCCTCGCTTGGTCCGCACGTGCTAAGTCATCAGACGGACACACCATAGTACCACTGGTACCAGTGTTCACTGTCGATGGACGCAACAATGGCCGCAGCTGGGTTTGTGTGGCTGCTTGACACAACTCGAGGAGGAACAAGGACCATACCTCCAATCGAAGTGTTGAGAAGCTCGAACGATCCATCTAAGAATGTAGTCTTGAAGTGCACACGAATCGGAACATCTAGTGGGACTTCCTCTCTATATAGGAACGTGAAGTTTACGGAGTAGAAGAGCACAGAGTACGATGCGTTCATGTTTAGGTCGTACATCTGTGATTTGTGCCACAATCCCTCGAGCCCATCAATTGTCCTTACGTCAGCAAGAGCCACCACCATCCCTGTGACTAAGTAGGCTATGACAATGACTGCGATGCCCGATTGTCGTCTATTCAGCCTCAGACCACTGATCCCCGGTTGTGATTAGGTCAAATAGCTAGATGAACCTTACTCACTCCGCAGGTCCTCCTGCTGACCAACAGACAAGGACTGTGCCATTCTGGAGAAGAGTGGCATGACAACGAAGATGGAACCTATGACTACTATCGCCGTCAGCGTAAGAAAGTCCGTTCCAACGTATCCCGAGGCAAAAGCCTCCCGTGCGATGATAAGTGACATCTCTCCTCTCACAGCCAAGCCGAGTGTCGAACTCAGCAGGATTCTGCCATGCAGCCCCGCGGCCCGTCCCCCGGCTAGACCTCCGCCCAGCCTTGCACCAATAGCCACGACCAGGATGACGAAGGCCGTTGGCAGAAGGAGTGGAATATCGAAGGGGTTGATCGCCAGCCCAATACTGGCGAAGAAGACAGCTGTAAAGATGTCCTTCGTCATTCCCAGCTGTTTTTCGAGATTCTCGCCCACAGGCTTGTAGGGAATGATGGCGCCCACAATGAAAGCTCCTGTGACAGCGGCTAAGCCCACGGAGGTTGCCGCGAACGCGAAGACCAATCCCAGCCCAAGGAGCACTGGGAAGAGTGTTTCGTCAGACAGCCGACCCTCAAGCCGAACTATTACACGAGGCAGGAGTTTTCCTCCGAGGAGAACCGACCCGACTATGAATGCGGTCGAGATCAGACCGACACCAAGCAGATTGACCGGCACCAGGACACCACTGGCCATGACAGCTAGCGCAACGGTCAGAATGATGAGACCCTCCACATCGTCAAGTACGCATGCAGTAAGAAGGGTTGAACCGTCTTGGGTTCTTACTAGCTTGTTACTGCTCAACAAGGCTGCCACTACACTTGTTCCGCTCGGTGAGATTACAGCTCCGAGCAAGAAAGATGTGTTGCTCGGGAAACCCAGAGCCAATCCAACACCGTATCCGCAGACTAGTGAGAGCAACACTCCGACGGTCGTCAGGAGGAAAGCTCTTCTTCCCATTTTCCAGAAGGCGGATACTTCGAACTCTAGTCCAGTGGTAAAGAGAAGCAGGACAACGCCTAGAACAGCAAGGAAATTGATGGTGGCAAGATCCGTGACAAGACCAAGTCCTCCAGGGCCACCAATGAATAGCCCGACCAAGATGGCCCCAATCAGGCCGGGGAGGTTCAGCCGCTTGAACACCCCCGATACGATGGAACAGACAATTATCAACAGTCCCACTTGGTAGAGTAGGAAGACGGTTTGTTCTCCCGCCATGGGTTGGCAGCGGCTCACCTGGTGCTTAAGGCCCTTTCTGGAAGTCGAGATGCTCTCCTAATTCCAGTATACAAAGGTGTATATGGCACGGCTCGTTAACTATAGTGAACACATATGAAGGTAATGAGCAAGACTACGAATCTGTCTCCGAAGGAGATCATTGACAGGGCAGAGGCGTTCTTCAATGGGAAGTATGGACTGAAAATGCTTGAGTCCAGCGAATCCTGTTGTGCATATTTCCAGAGTGATATCGGTTTTGTTTCACTTCGGATTGTGACCTTAGGCAAACGTAATGAAGCCATACTGGAAACTCGTGAATGGGACTATCAGATTCAGGAGTTTCTGAAAACGCTCTAGACAAGATTGCAGGGAAGTTGTTGATAATCCGCTCAGGCATGCTTCGGGAAGAACACGCCCAAGTTGCGCGGCAGCATATCGAGGTCTTCGAGTATCGAGAGATGCTGTAGTTTCTTCACTGTTTCAGGCGGCAGTTTCTCGCGTGTTACGCCTTCGAGAAGCATAGCGGTTTCTTGCTCCGAGAACTCCTCTCGGTCCTCAATCCATTTCAGGAACTCCTTGTCGACTGGACATACTCTCTGGCAGCGAAGGCAGCCCTCAATGCAGTTGTGCCACGAGGGTTTCATCCAAGCAGGAAACGGAATGTCACCCGGCCGCTCATTATGAAAGACGATGCAACGCTCTGCACGTAAGAGGAACCGGTCAGACGGTATGGCACCCGTGGGACACGCCTTGCGGCAGACTTCACACGATTCGCAGGCCTTCATCATTGTGGGTTCTTGCCACTTATCCTCGGAACAGGGCATATCAGAGTAGACAGCAACAAGTTGGAGAAAGCTTCCCATTCCGGGCACATAGCAGACATTGTTCCGACCGTACTGAGCCAGACCACTTCGCGCCGCCAAGAGTTTGAGCGGCAGACCTGTCTTTGCCACTCTGTAGCCCTTCTTCTCAAGAATCGTGCCTAACAAGCCCGCAGTCTGTTGCATGATTTCGTCATAGGCTGTATATGTTGGCGGAAGAATGAGCGATCGCTTCTGTCCGCTCCAAGTGAAAGTGGCTTGAGTCTGCGGCCGAGGAACTGCGACGATGATCAACGACTGAGTGTTTGGCAGTTGCTCAGGCACCTTGAAGTCGAACCATGCGAGACGTAGCTTGTAGAACTCCCGGTCAAGCTCCTCTCGCTGATAGCGCGACTCAATCTCATCTCGCAGCGAACGAACGTGTTCGGCCGATACAGTGCGGACACGATAACCGCGCTCCCTCAGGGGTCGAAACAATAAATCGTCAGTTGGATTCATGCCAAACGACACCAAATGCCATCTTATCGACTTGACAGATGAACTTGCCTGCTTAGGAGCAAGTATGCTGGCAGCACATGATTGCAGGATAGCCTAGCAACATCAGCTCTTTCGTCACTCGGTATCGTAGTATCAGGTCCATTGACTACCAGCTTCCGAAGTCCTTTTCCTTGCTGTAGTCTCTCTTCAGGGGCTTGCCTGTCAACATGGTGAGGTATCTTATCTGTGCCGAGAATTCAACTCCGGTTGCGTTCTGGAGAGCGTCTTCTAGTGTTATTCCCTTGGCGAAGACCCCGTGACTCCTGATAACACATGCAGGGTAGTTCTTCAGGACAGGAGGTACCTTCTCGGCCGCCTCAGAAGAACCTGAGGGTACATTGAGCTCTACGACTGGTACCTTCTTGTACATGAACATGCCTTCCGCATCAATGCATGTGATCTCGTCTTCAATGAGCGATAGGACCACGCTGTAGGGAGAATGTGTGTGGACAACAGCCATTGCGTCTGTCTGTTGGTAGATGGCACGATGTACACCAAGCTCTGTGCTGGCGAGTAACGATGATGAGTCCTCTTTGTTCAAGGAGCATTCAATGAGGTCCTCAGGTTCAAGCCAACCCAGCATGGCCGCACGCTTCTTGATGATGATTTTCCCTCCAGATCGGATTGAGATGTTGCCAGAATGACTGGATCCCAGATTCCGCATGAGCACCTCCTTTCCGACCCTCTGAAAGATGCGAAAGGTCTCTTCATCGATTGTCATTCCATTCCACTCCTACAGCCTGATGCCAAGCTCCTCCAGCTTTGCTTTGGACGGAGCACCTGTTCTGTCCCAGTCCCTGAGTCTGTAGTAATCTTCGAGCATTGAGTCCAGTGGCACGGTTCTCCCCTTTGACAGCCCCTCGCTCAGAGGTTCTGTCAGGAACCGCTTGGGCAGGGTGTCGTCTTTCCTTGATAGTCCGGCCTTGGTGTTGAAGAGTCTCTCAAGGTTGTAGATTCGCTCACCAATCTTCATCAGACGAGTGATGTTGAGGTCTTCACCTGTCACAGCAGTCGCAAACCTTGAGTAGAAGTCGAATCCTAGAGCATAGCCTGCGAACTTGCAGACAATGAGACTGTCCTCGATTGCGCTCTGATGTTGTTTCAGCACTAGAAGGTCAGCCTTGCTGCCTGTGCTGGCACGGGGAATCTTCTTGGGTGCGGCGAAGACCTCCATCGCCACCAAGTAGCCTGTCAGGTGGCAGCCGCCTCTGTTCGAGGTGGCATAGCCCAGTGCATGGCCAATCGCGCCGCGAGGATCATACGCCGGGAGTTCCATTCCTTTGACATGTACCGCCGCATCAGGCATACCGTGTTTTGCTGCTAGCCGGGCAGACCCGGACGCCAGCTCTTCTCCGATGCCCCGTCTGTAAGCAATGTCTTCTATCAAAGGAATCAGGATGTCTTTGTTTCCAAACTGAATCCTATCGTCATTTAGGGCTCCCTTCTCACGGAGCTCCATTGCACAGCTGATAGTTCCTGCAGTTGAAACAGTGTCCAAGCCGAGAAGGTTGCAGTGATAGTTCGCTTCAGCGACAGTCACCAGATCGAATATACCGGTTAATGTCCCAAGCAGCAGGGATTCAAACTCAGGACCCTTACCATTCATTGATTGGGTCTTTGTCATCCGACCACAACGAATGGGACAGGCATGACACCCCTCATCCTTCTCGAATATCTGTTCACGGATTGCTTCCCCGCTGAGGTTCTCAGCTTCATGCGAATAGCCCATCTGGAAGTTCCTGATTCCGAGCATTCCCAGTTCGTTGATCACGTTCAGCAGGCCTGCGGTTCCAAACATGGGGAGAGATGAGTTCGTGATGGGCGCGACCTTCAACTTGTCTCTCGCAGATTTCACATACGTGATGAGCAGTTCCGGGTTGTCAATATCCGGCTTCGCCTTCCCGACCTTGATGACGATAGCTTTGAGATTCTTCGCTCCCATGACGGCTCCTGACCCACCTCGGCCAAAAGCGCGGTGGTTGCCATCGTTCATGATAGACGCGTAGAGGACTCCATTCTCCCCGGCTGGCCCAACCATCAGAGAGTGGAACCTGCCAAGGCCTAGAGATTCAAGTCTGTTCTGAGTTTCCAGAGTGTCCAGACCCCAGAGGCCCCCACATGGCACAATCTGGGGGTTTTCACCCTCTGAGACCAGCACGTAGCCAGGTTCGTCGAGACGCCCGCTCACTATCAGACAGTCATAGCCTGTGCTCTTCAAAGCAGGTCCGACAGAGCCACCTGTGTTGGAGTAGAGGATCAAGCCCGTCAGTGGGGACTTTGTGACAAGTGAGAAGCGACCACTCGTTGGAACGATTGACCCAGTCAGAGGACCTGTTGCGAAAACAAGACAGTTGTTTGGAGACAGTGGGTCTGTTCGGGGATTGACCAGAAACGTGAAGAGCTTGACGCCCAGCCCACGACCACCTAAGTAGTCTGTGAGTGTTTCGGCATCTATTGCGGATTCCTCTGATGATTGGGCCGACAGGTCAACTGACAGCAGCTTGTTGTGCATTCCTTTCATGGTTTCCAGGTTCCCCGCAACTGGCGCACTCATCTCGGACCAGTACTAGTCCCAAAGTGGATGCAATCGCTATCACTTGACTGCTCTATTTTAGTGCTTTCTTTCGCAGGCAGGAATCATTTGGTTCACTTCCTGCGACATCAGTACCTTCATTGCATGGTCTTCGGTTTCTGTGAACACTCCACGTTGGTCGAGTCTGCCTTAAGAAACAGTGGAATGTACCTCTTGTCCTCCACTCCCAGCACTGGAGCCTACGACCTAATCAGACTGGTTCTACTGTAGCAGAGCTGACAGACTGAATCAAACCAGGCTACTCTCGAGGCTTTCCTCGTAGAGCCTGTTTTTCCTTCTCAGACACCATCTCGCCTGTGACGTCAGTTCTGCCCGCTGCCCTCAGTCTTACAAGTGCATGAGGATAGGGATCGAGGTACTCCTCTTCGACGTTCCTCCGAATCGATTGATCTATGTCATTGAGTCGTCGATAGATTGTATCTTTCTCATTCTTCGATGTGAATCGAGGGTCAACAATCACGGCCACATGAAAGGAAACCCCCGCATCCCATAGTCGCTGCGCGGCAATAAAAGGCAGGTCAACGAACTCACGGTTGCAACCAGTCTTCTCCTCGAAGGGCTCAGGGAGGCCGCCTCTGATTGACAGACGAACATGCCCCACCGTGCCATCTGATGGCTTTCTCGATGCATACTGTGCCAGACGTGGAGCGAAGTCTGGTTCCATCGCAAGCACTACTCCATTCGTTTCAATCACAAACAGGTCGAAGGCACTTGATTCCTGATGAACTAGGTTCAGTATAGCACAGAGGTGGTCGGGGCACAGTGTCGGTTCAGCTCCACTCACTCTCGCCCTTCTGAAACCTCTTTCACGCATCACGTTTCGCAAGCGCGCATAGACCTCATTCGGCGAGTAGAAAACGCCGTGACTCTCAGGCCAGTCCCGGGACCAGTCAACCCAACAGAACACGCAGCGAAAGTTGCACCCGACCGAGTATGCGGTGGCTATACCTCCGTATACGCCCACAGCATAGAAGCTGGTGTACTTCCTGAGAGGCACCCCATCGACTACTTTGCATACGATTCTTCTGGTATCAAGAGTCAGCTGCTTTGGGTCCATTGGAAACGGAAACTCGAACTCTCCATCTGGGCCACGCGTCGCGAAGCGCACAGGACCTTGTTCAGACTTCGGCATGGAAACCCCTCTGAAACTCCCTCCGCTTGAAACTTGTGGAGCGATTGAAGATGCATTTCGCTTCCTTACAACACCTGCTGCCAGCCGAGTCCAGTCCTTCACATCGTCACGTACGTACGCAGGAAAAAAAGTAGGTGAGAAGGGATGCCGCTAAGCACTCCTCCTCACGATTCGGGTAATGACTTGCTACTAAGAGGACTGCTTCGGGGCAGAATCATCTGATTGCCTGCCGAACAGCCTTCTTGACCACTTCTTCCAACCTGAGTGGAGTCCGGACCCCCAAGTCCCTTGCCACCACCAGCCCTTTCCAGCCTTCATGTACATAGAGACCTTCATCCCGGATATCACAAGCTGCCACGAGTTGGTGACGGCAACGATGAAGACTATGAACGTCCAGACACCATTGAACAGGAGTGGCAGGAAGGAAATCTCACCGTACAGGCTTGTCATGTCAAAGAGCGACCACACACCATTGGTGTTATTCCAAACATTGACAATAGGCCAGCCAGTGGTGACCAGCACCATGCACACGACGATCCATACGGCTGAGAGAATGGCTTGGAGCAGTAGATTCGCATTGTTCTCTCCTGCCTTGAAAAACAGATAGCCCTTCGCCGCGCTCACTGCCATCAGAAACGCCATGACACCTAGGACCGGTAGAAATGCGGGGATGAAGCAGAGCTGTATCTGTGGCAGCAAAAGGATTACTGCGAAGAATAGTCCGAACACAATGTCGGCGACTGCATCAAGCCTGGACTTAGGCGTGAAGACACCGCTTCCAGCGCCTAGGACTCCCTCAAGGACTGTCTTCTCAGTTGGCGCCTTGTACCTGTCAAGGAATGACAACACTCCAATGACGACGATGGCCAGTCCTACCCAAAACATGACCATGACAGGGATGTTGAATGGCCAGTTCTCGATAGTCGGGAAGCCCCACATTGATAGGGAGATTCCCACGAAGTAAGCGCCGATGCCGAATGCAATCGCAAGAGCCACAAGTGCCATCACCATCCGACCGGCGGGCAGCATGTACTCAGCGGGTATGGGGCCGACCTTCTTGCCAGTCCCAGCATAGGCATTGGCGGCTTCCTTCGGATCGCCGAATCGTTCAATGGCCAGCATCACTGAGCCGCGGGTGAGCTTCCCTTGGCCTAGGGACTGGGCCTCCTCAATCAAGTGCGTTCTAATCTCGGTCAGTGTGTCCTGACTATCAATGGGAAGGTATATCCTGACCCGTTCGAGATACTTCTCAATCATTTCCAATGGTTCTTCACTCATTGTGCGTCAACTCTCCCGAGTAGTTCTTTCATTTCATTCGTTAGCACAGACCATGTTTCGGTCATCATCTTGAGGGCTCTCTTGCCCTCGTCCTCAAGGCGGTAGTACTTCTTCGGTTTGGTTGGGTCCGCATAGTCCCACTCGCTGCTCAGCAGTTTTCGCTCCTTCTCGAGACGACGAAGCAGTGGATACACTGTTCCCTGTTCAAGCTGAAGGAATGTCACCTTGTCGCTCAGACGTTTGACAATCTCGTACCCGTAGGCAGGACCTTCCTCCAGCACTGCTAGGATTGCGAGGGCCGCAGCACCTTTCTTCACCTCAGTGGACCACCGCTCGAATTCCTCTCTTGCAGGACCAGATCCACCGCTCACGGCTCAGTACTCGCCTCCCTGTGGGCTGTTTTGCTCATTATTGTGTTACACCTTTTACTATGCGTTACATAGTAGTGTACTACATGCATATATAAAGCTTGCTTAGTACGCAGCCAGATTCACGCACTGTTTCTGAGCAGCTGAAGCGCAGCCGACCATTGTAGTCCCCATCACATCCAAATGTATCAGGACCCGCTTCATGTCAATGAAGGCAGGTGATCTCCGGCACATCATCGCAGCACCTGGTTTCGGAGTACTTCGTTTCTGCTGTTGTTTGCAACGAAACCCTGCATGGAGTAGACTGGTTGATGTACACAAGTGTACGTTAATGTACAGTTATGAGCAATATTTATAAGATGACCACCACGACCGCCTGACCCTAAGCCTGAGGTGAAGAGTCGCGATGAGCGTGCGTTCCTACCAATGGGGCAGGGGTCTGAAGCGACCCTTAAAGCTAGTTTTGTAGATACCGCTCTCGCGCCATATTCTTTCACGGCGTCGTTCTCTCACGAAACAGTCGTGCGAAGACTCGATTCAGGTCATGTCATAGCACGTAGTGCAGACGTGAAACCCCACGCCGTCCTCGGGAAACATGAATGTGAGGAATCATAGATGACAAGACAACAGATCAGAATCACACTAGGTCCTGATGATACACCAAAGAGCTACGTGAACATAGTTCCCTACTTGCGGAGCCCACTTCCTCCCCCAATCGACGCGACGACGGGCGAACCGGTGAATCCCGAAGCGCTGACGAGAATATTCGCGAAAGAGTGCGTGCGACAAGAGGTTTCCCAACAAAGGACTATACCTATCGCTGACGAGGTTAGGGAGGCAATGATCCGTTTCGGAAGGCCAACCCCACTTCAGAGAGCGTACGGACTTGAAGAGATGCTAAAGACCCCGGCCAGAATCTACTACAAGAGAGAGGATGTTTCGCCGACTGGCAGTCACAAGACGAACACAGCGCTGGCGCAGTGTTACTATGCTATGAAAGAAGGTGTGGAACGATACACGACCGAAACAGGTGCTGGTCAGTGGGGCTGCGCTCTCGCCCTCGCATGTTCACACTTCGGTCTCGAAGCAATGATATACATGGTAAGGGTCAGTTACGAACAGAAGGCATATCGTGGAACTCTCATGAGACTCTACGGAGCGAAAGTTGTTCCTAGCCCTTCGCAAAACACCGAGTTTGGGAGAAGACTCAATCGAGAACAGCCAGGACACCCCGGATCTTTGGGAATCGCAATCAGTGAAGCGCTTGAAGATGCGCTTGGCAGCCAGAACACGAAATACAGTCTTGGATCTGTCCTGAACCATGTCTTACTTCATCAGACAGTCATAGGTCAGGAAGCGAAGCAGCAACTCAATCTAATCGACACGAAGCCAGACTACGTGGTTGGCTGCGTTGGTGGGGGCAGCAACTTCGCGGGCCTGTCATATCCCTTCATCGCCGACCCCAGATTCAAGGACACCGAGTTCATTGCTGCCGAATCAGACGCCTGCCCCAAGCTCACTCATGGCGAGTACCGCTACGACTTTGGGGACACAGCAGGGCTCACACCAAAACTGAAGATGTACACTCTCGGCGCGAACTTCATTCCGCCGAAGATACATGCCGGCGGGCTACGATATCACGGCTCGGCTCCAACACTAAGCGCACTGATACAGGAGGGCAGGGTCAGACCATTGGCCTATAACCAAATCGACGCCTTGAGTGCGGGGGCCCTCTTCGCAAGGACAGAAGGCATCGTCCCGGCCCCTGAGTCGTCTCACGCAATAAAGGCAGTCATCGACCTCGCTCTCGAGGCAAAGCAAAGAAACGAAGAGAGAACGATTCTCTTCAATCTGTCAGGCCACGGGCATTTCGATATGACAGCCTATGGCTCCTTGATGGATGGCACGCTAAGCGGAGAGAGCATGGCAACATAGGATTCGATCATGGCACATGCTGCTGTCAAATGGCAGACGATGCGTGGAACACTGCAACTACCTGCAGCTGGACTTCCGCCACAGACCAGTAGGAAACGGGTCATCTAAAACTCGTGCTTACGGAATCTCCAGACTGCGAGTTCGCCCAGCACGACCAAGACGACGATGGTTATGATCAGCGGATAGACTGAGAAGTCTGTGCCGTTTGCTATGCCCATCGCCACTGTGAGCAGACCCCATGGGCCATATGGTCCGATAGTGGGGTTCATTCCAAGGTTGACCCCAAAGAAGATGAAGAATATCGGCAACCACACAACTGATCCGGCCTTCTCGTAGAATGTTCCCATACATATAGTCAGGAAGAGCAAGAACACCTGCCAAAGAATGACAGGGACAAGACTTGCACAGAACGCCAATATGCTCGGAGCAGTACCAAACAGAACAGCTAGAAGGAACACTACTGAACCTGGTATCAGGACCATCGAGATGGCAATGTTCAGAGAGTTCGGCAAGAGCTTGGCCAAGACAAATGCTGTTCTGGACACGGGCTTTGACAGGACCCACGCAGCAGAACCCGAATCCTTCTCTTCAAGTATCGTTCCTGTTGCGACGACTAGCACTGCAATGGACGGGAATATGAATGCCATGATGTAGAAAATCATCAAGCCTCCTTCCGCGTTTTGGAGACCTATAGACGAGAACAGGCCGAGCGCTCCAGTCCACATGAGTGCCTGCTGCCACCATGCTGATGTCCCGAACCAAGCCTTGAGCTCCTTACGCACTAGGTTCGAGAGTCCCATTCTCCAGCCAGTTTCAATGACAGGCTCGAATGCTTCACTGTGCGACATTGTTGCTGTCCTCCACCATCTTCATGAAAATCTCTTCAAGCTCATACTGCTTCAAGCCGAAATCCACGACGTCTACGGTGTCATCTGCCATTACTGTCCTCAGGAGCTTCTTCCTAGCCATCGAATCATCGCTCACACTGACGACCCATTGCGTTTTGTCCTTGGCCTTCTTCTCGGTAATGCCTGTCACCCAAGGTTCCTTGGAGAGCCGTGCGTATGCCTTCTGGGGGTTTCCTTCCAGTGTGAGTGTATAGGCCACACCTTCGCTACCGGCAAGAAGCTGACCAATCGGTGCCTGCGCTATCATCCGGCCTTTGTTCAAGATTGCCACAGTGTCGCTGACTCGCTGCACATCATCCAGGATATGAGTGCTGTAGAATATGGTCGATTCAGAACGTAACCCCTCCATGATCTTGAGAACGTCCTCTCTTCCTTCAGGATCAAGGCCCGCGGCAGGCTCGTCAAGGATCAGAAGCTCTGGATAGTTAATCTGGGCCTGAGCGATTCCCAGCCGCTGCATCTCTCCACCAGAGAAACCCTCAATCAGCCGGTCCGACTTGTCCTCGAGCTCCACAACCGAAAGAAGCTGCTCTATTCTCTCCTCGATTTTGTCACGTGGTCCTTTGAAGTAGAAACGCGCAGCAAAGCGCATGGTTTCTCTTGCCGTCATCTCTTTGTAGAACTTAGGATGCTGAGCAAGGTACCCCACTCCTCTTCTGACCTCGTTACTGTTCTGAACAATGTCATAGCCGAGCACGGTTCCACCGCCAGTTGTCGGCTTCGTGAGACCCACCAGTAGTTTGATTGTGGTGGTCTTTCCAGCCCCATTGGGTCCAAGGAAAGCAAAGATCGAATTCCTTGGAACTCTCAGATTGAGCGAACTCAATGCAGCAACGTCCCCGTATGTCTTGCCGAGCTCCTGAGTGCTTATCACGAATGACTGTTGGCTCGTGTCAGAATCGCCTCTTTCTCTTTGAATGAGCGTCGTGGCTTGCCGGGGTCGTGTTATATAAACCCGGGGGGTGAGTCATCCCTACAAGATCTGATGAACGGATGTCGGACAAGAGCATTGGAGTAGCTATTGCAGGACTAGGTTTCGTGGGAGCTCGTGCTCATGTTCCTGCCTTCAGAAAGATACCGGGAGCTGAAGTGGTGGGTGTCGTTGCCCGACCTGGTGGCAGCAGCGAACGCGTCGCCAAAGAGTTGTCCGAGAAGTATGGTTTCAATTACTATCTTGACTATGGGGCAGCCCTAGATGATCCCCGGGTTCATGCAGTAGTACTTGCAGTGCCAACACCGGATCACTTCGAGATGGCAGCCCAGGCCATGTCAAAGGGAAAGCATGTTCTGTGCGAAATGCCCTTGGCAACCACGATTGCTCAGGCAAGGAAACTGAAACAACAGGCCGAGAAGGAGGGAGTGCTACTCATGCCTGTCCTCAACTTCCGTTTCACTCCTAACTTCGTGAAAGCAAAGGAGCTGATTGACCAAGGAGTTGTTGGAAAGCCGCTTGCAGTGACGTTCAAGGAACTTATCGCAGCGAGGGATCTTGCGGCACAATGGCCGCTCACTTCATGGGCGTGGGATGTGAGAAAAAGTGGTGGGCTTCCGGATTTCACACTCTCGGTCTGGTCATTAGACCTCGTCAGATGGCTATTCAACACCGAAATCGAAGATGTGCATTGGGTCGCAGACTATGCCACTGTTGAAGGGCTAGAGAACTTCAAGGGGTATCAGACGATTGGTGTTGTTAAGCTCACGAATGGCATGGTTGGGAGTTTCCATTATGGTTCGACTGTTGCGCCAGGTAGGGGTACAAGTAGGTTGGAGGTCTATGGAAGCAATGGTAGAATCCTCGAGGCGAACCGGAACAACTCCTTGACACTGATTGGAGAGAACCTAGAGAAACAGGAATGGGCATTCGAAGAGAAAGGCAGCAGAGTATGGGGCCATTATCAGCTGGACTCGTACTTCGTAGACTGCATACTCCATGGGATGAAACCATCATTCGGTCCGGAGGATGCCATCAAGGTACAGATGATTGCCCAGAAGATGGTTCGACGGGCCCCCAAGACGTGACTCTGACTGACTATCGGGAGATTGTGAGATTCGGTCGGACACGACCTTTCATGCAATGGTTTATGTGCGGCAATGCATTATGGCTAACCGATTTCCCAAAACAGTCGCCGCCCTGCCTGAAGCCTAACGTGCGCCGATACAACTGGAGAATCGTTCAGGAAATAGTCAGCGTTGATGGGTGTCAGAGTCATTCCCCGCCTACTGAGGAAAGACGGAGAGTGCAATCGCTGGACGAGCATGCTCATACTAGTTGTCCTGGTTGGGATTGCCCTTTTCGCTCCGTTCATCGCTGTATTCCAGCATCCCTCAGAAGTCTTTGCGGAAGACATCACAGGAGTATTCAGCTCTGTGACATGGGCATTCATCGTCCTCAATAATCCACCTGCGTACGACAATCAGATGACGTTCATATTGTTTCCAATGCTTGAAGTCCCGATTCTCTTGTTTGTTGCCGTCCTGCGGGTCGCGTATGTCTTGACAGTGATTGGTCATCGCCATGGACTCGTCGGCGGCCGTTTCCCGGCATTGACCGGCGCATTGATGTTCTCGTGCATTATGATACTCTGTATCTCTGTCACGTTCAGTCCTCACCTTGTAGGACTGCCGTGGGGACATCTCATACCCGTCCCGCCAAGCGAGATAGCCACTGCAGTCTGCTACCCGCTTCCTGCATTGTTCCTAATCGGACTGTTGTCTTATCCGGCGGCCAGAAAACACTCAGCAGACAGGAGCGACCCGCGTGGCGTAGACACTACTGTGACACAATCGGATTCTCTACCTGCGTAGCATCTAGGACACTAGGGATTGATCAACTGCCCTGCGATATGAATGGCCTTCAAATCACAAAGCAGGAGGGACAGATCCTAGTTGACCAGCTTCAGAAGATGCTCTGGAGATAAGTAGTAGCAACTCAGCAGTCTGCCGTTGTAGACGATGTTGAAGGTCCCATAGGCAGACGGTGCAGAGGCTCGCACGTCTTCGGTGTTTCTTAGCTCGACACTCTTGGCTTCGATTCCATTGTCTCTTGCCGCCTTCAGCACTCCGGCAACTGCCTTCGCAACATACGGACACTGTAGTGTATAGACCACCGTGATTCCAGAACCGTATGCCTTGAGCCTATTGTCCCAGTCCTTAGGAAAACTCGGGGGAGGTGCTTGTTTGAATCTCAACACCAGAAGCTCGAAGCTCGGCGGGGCTGTGTCGACAAGCTCGAACCCATACTTCAGAAACAGACTCTTGTTTGGCAGCCAGGGCCTGTCGCTCGTTACTACTGCGACACCAGCCTTCCTCGTCTTCTTCGCATCGTCTATGTACATCTGGACGAGCTTGGTGCCATAGCCTTTGCTCTTCCATTTGCCTACGACCCAAAGACAATGAATCACTAGATAGTCCTCTGCATTCACGGCACGCCACGTGTACTTGCCGGGGATGTACTCAATGAAACCTCTTGATGTGAGGCCCTTTGCTTCCCTGATACGCAGAAGCTTGATGTGCAGACCTTCTTTGAACCGCTCTCTGATCCAAGCCACCTTGTTCTGATAGCCCTCTCCTCCCTTGTCGGACTTCTTGCAGAGGAAGTCGTAGTCATCTAAGTTGCTCTCATTCACATCGACTATCTCATAGTCGGCTCCGGTCATTTCTGAACCCTGCAAGCATCATAGGGAATTGCCTCAGTAGCAGAACAACCTTCTCATGAACTGTGCGGTGACCGACATACCCCGGTCAACAGGATTCCGAATTGTGGATGTGAAGGCGATATCCGCGAATGACATCATGGTGTTTCCAGACGACAGAAATGATTGAGGGAGAGTAGTT
Source organism: uncultured archaeon (assembly GCA_964631415.1). GTDB lineage: Archaea > Asgardarchaeota > Thorarchaeia > Thorarchaeales > Thorarchaeaceae > OWC5. The sequence continues at coordinate 34,729 of CAZVZC010000004.1, forward strand.
CTCTCTCCCTCTGCATCTGAACTCCTAGCTAAGGTTCGCCGATATGGCACCTGTCGTAGCCTGCGCCACGATTGTGAGCGTGGTTTCGGCGGTATGGTAGTCGTCGGTTTCGTAGTGACTCGTTGTTATCTTGTTCCATCCGACCTGAGTCACGGTAACTGGGCCGGCCGTGGTTGAGGCCTCGAAGCTCCCACCCACTCCTACTGGGAGGTCTAGGTTCACAGTGATGGCTCCGGCAGAGGCTTCAAGGTCAAAGATAGAGTCGCCTAGAACCTGCACGTCGTCACCCATGATGACAGAGATGGCGCCGGCTGTCGCGGTCAGAAACATGTTACCAATGTGCGCTCCATGATCTAGTGTGATAGATACCGCGCCCGCGGACGTGATCACGTCAATCGTGTAGTTGGCACCTGTGCCCAGGGTGAGATTCACCCCTGCAGCTGTATAGTTCAAACGAATCACGTTTGAAGCCAAGATGACGACAGGCGCCCCGTGTGCTTCGAGTGTAGAGTTCTGAACCTCGACAGTCATCCTGTACAAGAGGGTCGTGTTCTCCTCGAACTTGATGACAACTGCACCAGCGCCCAAGTTCATATCCAGAGTCACTGTACCTGTTGTGTTGCCGACCTCCTGTTCAAATGGAAAGACTGTCTTAGCAGTGTTCCAGCCCGGGAACCACCACCAACCAGTGGATCCAAAGTAGGTCAAAGCGCCGACTGCGAGGGCACCTCCGGTTATGACAGCGATTATGCATGCAACCATTCCCTTGTTTCTTCGATATTCACTCATTCTTCATTCCACCCGTTCGATGAGACCGGAGGAAGTCGTGCCACTTCTCTCGCAGGTCTCGATACTGCGGATCTTCTTCCAAAGCAAACCGACGCATGATCCGCGACACGTCTCCTCTGACCGATGGCGGAAGTTTGTTGTAGCTCGCCGCATCTATTACTTGAGTCTTTGAGCTGACAGCATTCTCGCGCTCGATCAGATTCCTCAGCAACGCTGTTGCCTGCTCCGCCTCAGACTCTGGTATCTCCATGCCATAGACCGACAGGCTTGATATCATGGACTTGAAGCGGTTTCTTGCGAAACGAGCGATGCCTCCGTTAGCCTGTATCATCTCACTGATGCCCAAGCGAAACTCTCTGGCGGTCGCTCGGTAGTATCGCTGCACTATTCCAGTAGAAGTGAGCTGAGTGCGCTCCTGAACCACAAGACCGGCTTTCTTCAGCGCTTCAATGTGATGCAGTATGGTTCCAGGGTTCTTGCCAAGAGCGTCAGCCAGCTGCTTGACTGTCATTGAGCCATTCACGAGGTACTTGAATACAATATCAGATCGGACTGGCTCAAGAAGGACCCTGATGACTTTGGAGTCCGTCACCACCTCAAGGTCTTTCATGGGCTCTACTCGCGTCGGCTCTGTCAAGTTCTACACACCTCCGACGAGTCTCACGTCAGGACCTTCATCCTCTGTCGTTTCTGTCGCGTTGGGGTTGTCTGTCAGGATCAAGTAGACCCTGGTCAGTCCAATCGTCATAGCTGGCAGACCTAGAAACACAAGGGCCAGACCGGCAATCGCTCCTATGGGAATCAGCACAACCGTCAAGGCAGACAAGAGGATGAACACAGCGATGTAGGACAACCAAGTGCCGAACACTCGGTCGAAGTACTGCCGGCTGAGTCGTACAGACTGCTTGACGGCACCCAGAACAGAGAGCCCGTCTATTATCCCAGGAAAGAGCATTGATAGCATTCCAGTCGTCACTACGAGCCAGACAACTGCGAACGCTGCCACTGCCGCCATTGGCAATCCTAACATCCAGCTTCCCGTGACAGTAAAGGCCCAGATACTCATGAGGGCGATTGGCATCAAGCTCACCAGAAAAAGGACTACACCTCCTCCGGCAAGAGACAGGAACTTCTTTCTGTACCAGACGAACACGCCCTCGGCAGTAGTGCCATCACTCTCGACTATCTCGCGAGCCATACCGAACAAGGCACCAAGGGCCACGAGGAATGGACCAAGTAGAGGAATCGCCAGAAACATGATCAAACTGAACAGTTCGGCGCCTTGGAGTGCTGACCAGTTCTGACCAAGAGAAAAGAAGAACTGCATCATTGGTTCCATCCCCCATGCGAGGATAACAGGAATCATGATGGCGGCTGCTACGATGACCATCAGAATGCCTGCGACTATCAAGACACCAATCATTGCCAAGACATAAGAGATGACGTTCTTAGAAGCGAACCTGAAACTGATTCTCAGATCCTGCAGAAGAGTTTCAAAGCTTGAGTTTTTCATTTTTCAGCCATCCAGTAGAGGTAGTTTGAGAACACTCCCCTCTTGTTTCGAGGGGAGCAATCTCTCATCTTGCGTGCGCTCATACAATGGGTATGTCGGGGCCTTGCTTCGGCGCGACCTTTCCATCTGTGATCTCATGGTAGACCTTAGCAAATGCGATGACTACCATTGGGAACAGCAGGAGTATCCACAGAAGACCTGCGATAACAGTCCAAGCCGCGAGTGCACCAATCACGGGCATGAACATTGACTCAGGTCCCATCATTGTCCAGTTGACCGTGAGCCCCCAGACCATCGCGGGCGCGAACATTGCTACAGCCAAGAGGACTATGGCGGTCCACAGGCCGAAGACACGATCGAAGTGCTTGACGGCCAGTCTGAAGGACTCACTCACCGCCGCCTGCACTCCTTTTCCATTGACAACAGCTGGGAGGACCATCGAAGTCAGACCGACAGTGACGAAGGTCCAGACGAAGGAGAAAGCAGTCAGAGCCTGTGCAGCCAGACCTGTAATTGTGTACCCGAGCAAGTACCAAGCGGTGCCCCAGACGACTACCTGGGGGACAATGACTATGATTGTAAGTATAGCACCCGCACCTGCGAAGGCGAAGAACTTGTGCCAGAGATAAGAGAACGCAGCCTCGGCTTTGGTTTCACCTATCATGACCAAGTCGTTGCTCATCCCATAGATTGAGCCAACAACCACCAGAAACAGGGACACAACTGGAATCATGACCAGAATGCCTAGTCCTCCTACTAGCATAGGACTGTGCCCGGCCCATGCCGACATCATTAGACCCATGTTGTTCCAGAACAGACCGCTGGTAGCGAGTGCTAGGAGCATGATGGGCATTGCAATGATGCCAAACAGTATCGCAATAACAAAGACCATGCCAAGGTTAGCAAGTAAGTAGCTCAGTACGCTCTTCCTTGCGAGTCCGAGGCTTGTCTTGAGATCGTTGAAGACTGTGTGAAAGTCTGTAGACATAGATTCATTCACCACGATGATGATTGTGGAACGTTTGACATGTGCCAAACATAGCACTCTTTTGCTTATAAAGCGTTTGATATCTGCCAAACGTTTGGGTCTTACTATCTAACGAACGACCAAGAACCTGCGGCTGTCCACAGGAGCCACTGCGCCTCTGCCTGTACACACGTAATCGCGGAGCCGATAATCGCCCCAATATCTCATACCCGTCTGGCATGCGGAATCCGCGACACCAGTGACTGCCAGACCCAGCTGAACAATGGTGTCAGCAAGAACACTGTGGGGACACCGACTGTCAACAGTGGAAGTAGTACGAATCCCAGCGCCACTAGGTCAGCGTAGACTTCCACGGTGAGGCCGACCACAACCGTGACAAGCACTGTAAAGACGAAGCCAATTACAGACATGATCGACAGTTTGGCTAGTGAGCGACCATTTCCGAAGTCATACCGAACAAGGCCCACGATGAAGCCCATCAATCCGAAGGCCAAAGGATTCAACGAAACAGTCACGACAGTGCCGAAGAACAGAAGCCCATAGAGCAGCGCACCCAGATATCCGGTCAGCAATCCTGCCAAAGGCCCCCTAATGGCCCCGACCGTTGAGATGACTGCGAGAGCCGGCCAAAGTCCGAGTTTGAAGAGGTCAACCATTACGTACGGCTCAGGTGGGATCGACAGGACGACGAAGAACGTCACGCCTGCGGCCGCAGATGCGATTGTCCAGAGTATGGCATTGCGGTCCTGTATGTAGAAGAGTTCAGAAACTGTTCGCCTCTCTTTCTGATTGACATGAGCGTCTGCCTCTTGAGCCATGCTTCACCCTCCTGCAACAATGACCAGATGATATGTGCCCGGGTTCAGCGTCAACACGTAGTCAGATCCAGATGCAGTGAGCTGCCCCAAGGAGCGACCTCCCGAGTATGCACTGGGCACAGACCCGAAATTGCTGAAGGTCAGGGTTGCCGTCTGGTCTATCCGTACATTCAATACGAAGCCCTCCTTGTCAGGGTCCCACTGAGCTTGGTACACCCACATTCTGTCATCATCTGCCTGAGAGATGTATGGATAGCCCCAGAACTCAGCAGGCCGTGGGTCACCTAGGTCCTTGATTGTCACTGGTACTGTGGCCCAGAGCCATCCGTAGGCCATACTCGACTGGAGGAACGGCTCTATGGCCATTGTATCCCAGTGCATTGCACGGCCATCAGCCGACCAGACCTTGTTGTATGGGGACCACATGAAGTTGACAATCCGATCTCTGGTGATCAAATCTCCTCTCTGTTGAGCAAGCGCCACAGCATAGAGGTTGGACAACATGTCGAACTCATCAAACTTGGTAGGGCAGTTGTACGTATCAATCATGGAAAGCTGGTCGGCAGAGATCTCCTTGGAGTAGTGCTCAAGAAACGTGGAGTAGTCTTGAGCAACTATGCTCTCGTTGGTGTGCTCTATGAATAACAGTGACCATGCTACACCATATCCCTGCACAATGGGGCGTCCGTCTCGAACGAAGGGGTCTAGCATCTTGCCAGGAAACTGCTGTACCGGGCCACCGCCAGTCTGATTGAAGCCCATTGGGCGTTGCACGAAGTACTCGTCAGTATAGAGACCATAGTCGTCCGTCATGTTTGCCTCAATGAATCCCAGACCATAGTCCCACATTCCGCTCTCCATATAGCTCGTGTTGTGAATATCGTCATACAGCTCTGTGAAGAACAGCGGGATGACATTGCACTGAACCCATACGGCATACGGCTGACATGGAATGAGCCCGCACTCCCATATCCCGCTCTCTCGTGCATTGCCCAGTCCATCAGTTGTCAGCGAGTTGTTCCAGTCGCGCATGTACCAGTCGTACTCGCTGAAGAACTCGCCCGTATTGAAGCTCCGCTCATAGAGGAGCTCCATCAATGCATAGTGACCAGTCCACATTATGTTAGCTGGGCCTCTGAAACCCCCTGTGAAGATGTCATCTCCGTCAGGATGTATCGGGTCTGGGTAGTAGTACTTGGTCCAGTTCGAGTAGCCGATGACAGGACGAATCCACTCCATGGACTCGATCGAGGTTTCGCCATACTCCTCCTCGGTGGTGTTCATCTTCTTGATGAGGTCGTATGCCATGTCCGAGTAGTAGTCAGTCCTGTAACCCGAGGTGACCTCGAACAGCCTTGCGATTGAGTAGGTCATGAATGCCAGTTGGTAGTGGACCAAATAGTAGACATCAGAACCAACGTTCCATCCGTCCCACAAACCGTATGGCTGCTCGACAAGTCCGCGTATGTAGTTGTACGCTGCGATTTGCTCATGAGTCAGTGACGGGTAGTCTGCCAGATTGAAGACTATACCATTGACTACTTGTATACTCGTCAGTGTTGCCGGGCCGGGCAGGTTACCGAAGGTCAGTCCTGCAAGAGCAATGGTGATGACGAGGGTGGTGATGAGGAACTTGCTGGCTTTGGGCGATTGACTCATGTGAGCACCTCAAACGGATTGCGGACAGGTTTCGGAACGCCCGGTGGTTCGTGAGTTATATACCTTCCAACCTCAACGATTATCACGTCGGCAGTTGACGTAGCGCCAACTGCTATTCATGAAACCGTCTTTGAAGGGAGGAACCTGCATGGGGCGTGAGATATTGACTGGTATGATCCCCGTGCGAATGCCCAAGCAAAGAGAGGATTGCTCGACGCGTTTGTGCTCAATCCCTTGACTAGTACTCTGGCTCTACGTTTGCTCTGACACTCGGAAACAACAGCCTGACGATGGGTTTCATTGACGCCCTGCAGGAAACATCTGGCTCATGGAGCTGCAATTCATCGAGGGTTTCGTAGCCCATAATCAGACGGGTCAATGCATCAGGAGAGAATGCCGCATCATAATGTGCCGTACCGGCATCCTTGCCTTGAGTGACCTTGTGGAAAGCCCCATTCTCGAATTGGAGCGTGTAGAGGTCCCTGTAACTACTGATGATCAGGTTGCCTGTGAAGTTGTCATACTCAGTCCCCTTCAAGCGCTTTGTCAAGACAGATCCTATCGTTTCAAGAAAAGATGCGACTGAAGGAATCTTCACATACCACGCATAGACTCTCGGGAAGTGGTTGCGTGCAATCGCCATGACGACCTCTCTGACTGCTTCTTGGTCCGGAGGCACAACTCTGATACAGACTCCTCCAAGCTTAGTCGCCATGGCCTCCACGTGGCGCAATACACTTGCAGTGTGCTGTGGATTCTCTAGACAGAGCTCTGCAAGATTCAGCACCCCTTCGTCGCAGCGCAACGAGAATGAGCCAACTATCGCACCTGCTTCTCTCACAGTGAAGAAGTTGTATGCGTAGCAGGTGAGCGAAACATCCGCATAATCGAGGTAGTCGTACTCGATAGACCTGAACTTTCGATAGAATGTGTGTTTCGGAGCGTGTTTCGCTCTGAATCTGAGGAACTGGTCGAGGCTCTTCTTGTTCACTCTCACGACGCTGACAGGCTCTGATTCTGCATCCTTGAGCTTGGGAATCAGCTCCGAAGGGACTATTAGGCCACCACCTAGAGATGCCGCATATTCGTACCCAAACATCCTGTAGAAGTATGGAATCCCTGCGATGACCCAGATCAAGACGCCCCGTTGCAGTGCTCGTTCTTCGTAGGCCTCGTTGAGCTTTCGGATGAGTCCTCTATTCCTGTACTCCTTTCGAGTGCCCACCATCTCCATTTGTGCCGCGGGAATCTCGGCTCCATCGATCACCCATGTCACCGGGAGCAGCATGATATGGGAAACCACGGTTCCGCTGTTCGAATCGACTACGATGAAGCTGTCTTCTAGTTTGAAGTCCGCCATCCTTCTGTATATCGATTCTGTGAGCCCGACGACCCCTTCGTCATGGACGATAAGATTATGCTCCAATATAGCAGAAAGATCCTCCATTGTGGCTGTCTTCAGAATCAGCCCATCACCGAGTTCCCTGTTCACTTTCCTATCCACAACCTCTGGGCAATACTGTAGATTCGATGCCTTGGGCACAGAAAGCCTGCCGGAAGCGCACCAATGGCCTGTGACAACCAAGCCAGCCCCTTTATAGTTCACCTTCAATCGATTCTCGGCCGTTGCAACGGGAAGACGCTTCTTGGACATCGTTAATAAGAGGCGGTTTGGCCGTAAGACTACAGGTCGGGGCGTGCTCACGAATGCTGCCGCTACGCAAAAAAATCGGTTACGCCATGGGTCGGTTTCCGTCCTTTCTGATGACGTTCATCACGCTCACGAGTTTCTACATCTACGGCCATAGGTTTGAGCTGAACTGGCTGCTGACTGGCATATCTCTGTCTGCCTCGTATGTCGTGATTGGCCTGACCCACTGGTTCACAGGATACTACAGTGATAGTTTGAAGACACGATGGGGGCGTCGACGCCCTTTTGTCGTGCTGGGAACACCGGCTCTGATCGTTTCCGGCTTCCTGCTCTTCGTACCCAACTGGTTCCTTGACATCGCCGACCCAGCCACTGAAACTCTGGTGTTTGTTTACTACCTTACGACTCTGTGTTTGTTCAAGTTCTCCTATGCATTTCTGATGACGGCGTACCAGGCTTGGTTGCCAGAGATTACCGATGAGAACGAGAGGCCGCTGGTGTCGAGCATGCAGAACACCGTCAACTGGTTTGCTGACTCGAGTGGTGCCGTGTTAGGAGTGATGTCAGCACTGCTCTTCTTGCAGGTGCCACCATACACCCTGACCAGTGATGGTGTCATGATTCTTGTGGCGTTCTGCCTTGTGACACTGGTGTTCAGTCTCCCCTCTATTCTCTTCATCAGGGAGAAACCAGACATCATAATCCCGGCAAGGAAATTGAGAGAGGAAACGAGTGTCGTCCTGCACAACCGTACCTATGTGGGTTGGATACTTGCCGTAGGCTTTCTGTCCTTCACCTTCTCGGCATTCACAAGCCAGATCGTGGGGTTCCTAGAGCAGGTACTGAACCTCACAACAATCGAGTCGCTCATTCCTGCTGCACTCACCATGCTTGGATCCGTTTTCGTCTTCCTGTACCTCTGGATTACCGCGATACGTCGAATCGGCAAGCGAAAGTCGCTCATAGCAGGGCTCATTCTCCTTGCAGTCATGCTCCCTCTCACACCATTCTTGCGCGATATAGGCGGCTCAATTGGCTATACAGTCGTCGCCATAATGTTCTTTGTACCCTTCGGAGCCGGCATGGCAATCTACTATCTCATGAGTTACATCGTGCCCGCAGACATCGCTCAAGTCGACGAGATTGTTTCTGGCGAGAGCCGTTCTGGAATGTACACAGGCTTCCTTGGCGTGCCTCTGAACATGTTCCAAGCAGCCTCAGCGCTAGTCCTCGGGTGGCTCATGGACTACTCGGAAGTGATGACGGGCGGCGAGCTATGGGGTCTGATGTGGTGGGGCCCGGTCTTCGCACCCACGCTACTGATCGCCGCATTGGTGCTTCACTTTATTGACATCGACCCCGACTTCAACTCGTTGAGGACACAAACAGAAACAAGTGAGAGCGAAAGGTAGACTGTTACCTCGGCCCTGCCCTCCTTCCAAGACAGGGCATTGCACAAGATTACATTATATGCCGCGTGAGGTAGCACAGTCGGTAGTGGTGCATGTTATGAACCGGTCCTGTCTGCTATGCTTGTACACCATCTTCTTTCTCGTCGGGCTCTTCGGTCTGGTATACGGAGGCCTCGGGTTCCTCACAGTGGGGCTCTTCGGTGCGATTCCTGGCTCAGGACTCCCTCCTGTCCTTCCAATCTCAATCGGCGTGGTCTTAGGGTTTGGAGGACTGTTCATGATTGTCAGCATGCTCAGGAAAGGTTCGATGATGTCTAGAGTCGTCGCCGTTGCCAGCGCTCATGACAAGATAGGAATGGATGACATCAGCCGTGAGTCGGGCGTCGGCCCTACGAAAGTGAAGAGTCTGCTGTATGAGGCCATTGCGAAGGGACAGCTGCATGGTACAGTAAAAGAGTACACATTCATACGTGCCGAGCAGAAACCTGGTGAGAAGGTGACTATAGAAAGAGAGGTTCTCGTGTCACGCAAGCCCCCTGACCGCTGCATCAAGTGTGGAGCGTCCATCAACCCCAAGGACGTGGAGTGGGTGGGGCCAGACCAAGTCAGATGCCCACACTGCGGTACGACATTGTCCGTTTCGACCGAACGCATCTGAACGAGCATCCGTCCCGTTTCAGTGTGCCTTAATAGCGTCAATTCTCAGCTTACGCCAGTTACAGTCCCCGAGTTGAATCAAAGCATGCTCGATTTCAAGGGAGAGAATCGCATTCTCCAGTTTGAAGAGAGTGCAGGTAGGATTGTTTCCGAAGTGTCAACCCTTGATGGTGTGGTTGGCATCGTCTTCCTTGGCGGGCTCGTGAGAGGCTTCACGGACAGGTCCTCAGACCTTGACATAACGGTCTTTCTAGACGAAGAAGACCAGGGCCTGAGGAGAAAGATCGGACGGATAGGGCTTGAGGAACAGAAGAGGACAGGCGTTGATGTGGATCTTGAGGTTCACTGCCTTGAAAACTTCGAGAGGAAACGCTGGAGCGAGGTCGATAGATGGGACTACAGTATTGCCAAGGTCGTATTCGATCCCATCGGCAAGGTGACCAAGATGATTAGCACGAAGCTAGAAGTTCCAGAAGAGTTCTGGGTGAGGCGGGTCGTGCTGTGCGCAGAATACATGAAGTGGTATTGCTGTCCACCGAGCAACAACATTGGCACAATCGCCGAAACTTCAGTCGAGAGAGGTGACTTGGCCACGGCACAATACTGCCTGAATTATGGGCTTGACCTGCTGTTTAGGACCCTCTTCGCTATCAACAAGACCTTCCTCCCACCTCAGAAATGGCGGCTCATCTACGCCCGCAACCTGCCCTGGCTTCCCAGAAACTATGAGAGCACGCTAGCGGATCTCCTCACAGTCAAGAGCATTTCGAAGAAAGATGTGAGCAGAAGAATCGGACTGATCCGCAGTCTGTGGTCGGATATGTCAGTGAAGATGACAAAAGACATGGGACTGAGCCCGGACGCGGTTTCAAGATACTATATTGAGAAACACCTGCATCAAGCGTCGGGCTGAGCGAGAAGTGAACTTTGAAGGAACATCGCTCTGTGAACGCTAGGCTGAATAGGGCGCCAGTCATGAGCATTTGTCAGTTCCTCAATGGAGCCGTGGCCCGGTGTAAGAGTTGAGCAACCAGAACATTCGTGCAATCGTATTCGACTTGGACGACACCCTGTACACATCAGATGCGAGAATGCTGGATGTAGCTCGAAGGCTGTTGGGGGAGGTTGGCCTAGACAAATGCAGTGGTCTATCTGATCAACGCCTTCAGGAAGCGTTTACTCGAGGACCAGACCGATGGCTCAGCGGGTATATGCAGAAGAACGACGCCGACCGACACTGGAAACCCTCTCGTGATTTGTGGGTTGAGTACGGCCGAAGGTTGCTGCAATCACTGGGAGTCAAGGAGTCCAAGGAATTCGCAGCGAACATGATTCTCAGATGGATGGGCTACGGAGTGGACATGCGCTCTCACTTGCCAGAGAAGTCTAAGCTGATTCTTGAAGAGTTACACTCGAGAAACTACAGGTTGGGACTGGCGACAAACCGGTGGGAAGACCCGACGCCGCTTCTTGATAGAGACTCAATACTGCACCTGTTCGATGCAGTGGAGTATTCACGTGTGCCCGGCTACATGAAGCCCTCTCCGTTCATGCTGATTCAAGCCGCATCTCGTTTGGGCACTAATCCCGCCAGATGTGCTTATGTTGGGGACTTCGTTAGCATTGACATCGAGGCAGCAAAGAGAGCAGGGATGAAACCATACCTCCTCACATGTTACAGCCATAACCACATGGAACAGATTCCACCGGAAGTGATTGTTGTGGAGAGAATCATGGAACTGCTGGACTTGTTCCCCTAAAGCGCCAATGTGTTGTTTACCTCGTGGACCACGACGTGAAACTGGTCCAAAGGTCATGAATGCCTATCTCTTGTCCTCAACCTGGCAGAAGGAATAAAGGAAACAGATAGATACGCTTCATCTAACAGTCCCTCAAGAGAACCACACACACACAGACGCTATGTGAGGTGAATCCATGACCGATTCCATGACATCCACTAAGACCATCATTCGTGCTCCAATGGCTGAAGAGAGAGAACGGTTCTACCAAGTCTACAACACCGGTCTGCCCAATGTCGATGAGATTGCTTTCGATCGATTCTCAAAATGGTGGGAAACAAGCACCAACAATGGGGACCTCGAGAAACTGTGGAGAGTAGCCGTCTTAGAACACCAAATCGTCGGGGTTGTGATTAACGCCGTTTTAGAACCACTGAGATGGGGCATGGTCTGGGAGTTGGCTGTACTTCCTAAACATCGAAACAAGGGCATAGGTTCCAGACTCATTAAAGAGTCGGAGCGATTGCTCGTCAAGCACGGAGGAGAAATCACGCATTTTGCCATTGGTGTGAAGACCCACAACACGCGTGCCTTCTCTCTCTATGAGAAGCTGGGCTACGGAGTGCAATTCTTGGTCCTTCGGTTGAGAGGCAAGGTCTGGAAGCCCGAGAAGACCCCATCAGTTTCGATTCACAATGCAGATGTCCGACATGCCGGAAGACTGTCGCGCCTTGTTTCCAATGCCTACTGGAGTACCAGAACAAAGGACAGCTGGAGGAGGCTGATTCCCATGGGGGACTGGCACGTGCTCACAACAAGAGAGGACTCGAAGATAGTTGGTGCCGTGAGCCTATCTGAGGATAAGAAGACCGGCAGCACCGAAGTGTCATTCAGCGCGAAACGCGGATTCGGTAACAGTGTGCTCGATGCTGCTTTGGACCTGGTGAAGACGAAGCAAATCGATCTCTGGCTACAGGACGATCACCAAGACATCCTCGAGTATGTCTATCGGAGGGGGCTGAAGCGCGTCGACTCTGAGTATCTTCTGAAGAAACGCGTTGGCAAGTGAATTATGAGGTGATACTCGTGCCATTCCGCGACTTTCTCACCGTGATAAGACCGCTACTGGACCTGTACGATGAATGCGAATACGAGGACGCATCCATCATAGCCAAGAAGGAACTCGCTGCTGCAACCGACCATGGACTGTCAGTCCTTCTGCAGGCACTGATGCTTCATTTCGAGGGCTACTCTAGGTGGGAGTCCTCATACGACTATGCGATGGCTAGGAACCTGTTGCGCCAAGCAGACGAGGTCATTGATGCGAGCGTCGATTCATGCCCAAGACTGGATCAGAAAGGACTGCGTTCGGTCAAGATACTCAATGGTGTCGTGACTTCGGCAATCGACCTTGAGAACGCTCTCATCTCGGCAGACCCACAATCGATGATGGAGTTGGCTAGCAGGGTGGAGAGTCTAGCTGAGAGTGGGCTTCAGCAATTGGAGGGTCTCGAGGAACAGAAGGGGGACTTCGTGGACTGGCTCCGATCACAGCTGAGAGTCTGGAAGCACTATGGGGCAGGAGTGGCCGCCTATGGCAGGGCAATGTCCGCACTAAGGACACCTAAGTTCAAAGAGGTATATCCTGAGTCGGAGAGAGTAATTCTCGCGAGCCTTGAGTTCCTCGACAATTATGGCGACGAAGACTCCTACACCGAACTCTCAAGCTACTACGCATTTCTGCAGCGCCATGCCGAGATGGCTGACAGACACCCAGAGTATCTGGTTCTCAAAAACAACGAACTCACTTGGCTGTTCAGCTTCTGGGTTGAGGAGAAGTGCCTGAACACCATACTGGACAGGCTAATCGAAGACGGCCGCGGATTCATTGACCATATGGGCTCAGCGGGCATACACGCTGAAGCCGTGGATGAGGACTCTCTCAGCGACCTGTTTGAGACCGTGTTGGGAAAAGACCGGATGAAGAATGTGGTCATTCCATTGAAACCGGTCACCATGAGATTCAGAGGTAAGACCGTGTCATTGGCACTGTCTATCCGCCTGTACAGATATGCAGTTGGCAGCATCTATCTCAAAACGGAAGAGGATGAGATGACTGTTTCTGATTTACGAACTTATCTGACTTTCAATGGGCCTCAGTCGGCAGAGTATTCGATTGAGTGGGAAGACAGAGCATACAGATATCTGCCCGAGCTGGCCCTCGAAATTGTCGCAGCCCTGCAGGACACATTCAAGAAGATCGAACCGAGTGCGGTCGTCAGATTCGTCCCACATCTCAATTGGTACGCATATGCTCTGATTCGTCGTGGCATATGGGGCAGGAGCGACAGAGGAGAAACGGCACTCGCCCTCAATGAGGCCAGCGAGCACCCCGACTTCAGGGGTCTGCTAATAGGACAGATGGAGGCTCGTGCTGCCCTGAACGACTGGATTGCCAGAGACCCGCTTCGGTCCCGCAACCTGGCCCCGATACGCTCGCACACAACGGACCTCTTGGTGACGACTGAGAATCATGGAATCCTCTCTTTCCCAGATGATCCTCATTGGGTGGTTGTGCAGTATCAGGAAACGATAGAAACAGTCGTACGTCTGCGCTGTCTGATCTCGACGCTCATAGAGATCGCAGGGGAGCTTCTGGACTCCTTTGTTGAAGAGACCGCCGATCTTGCAGGAGAACTTGACAGCCTTGACGTTGATGTGGCCGAAAAGAGAATCGCAGAAACCCGCAGGCAGCTGTTGCCAGTGATTCACTTCGACACAATGGCGCACATGAACATCGAACTCATCCGTGGCACTTTCACATCCCACTTTCGGGACCACGCAGAACTGCTCAGAGCCGTAATGGATGCTGTGAATGTCAATCCCATGGTTGAGTTTCTGGAACGTAGACTAGGAATACTCTCTCATCATGAAACCCTCTTCTCCGAGATCGCGGCAGGGGTAGTGGAGAGAAGGGAGAAAGAGCAGGAGAAGATGGAGGCCAAACACGAAGAGCGACGGACTAGAGCGACTGAGCTGGTTGAGATATTCATATCTGTGCTGGCAATAGGCGAGATACTCGGCATGTTCTTTGGAGCCCTCAGGGGCGACCCCTTCTTGCTGGTCATTCTGCCGATACAGGAGTTCATTGTCTACGTCGCCACAATCATTGTGGTGTTCAGTCTGATCCTCTACATTCGTAGGTGAAGCATCACCGGGGTCAGTAGTTCACTAATGATCTTGTGCACATGGGCGGCAGGAAGTGACCGTGAAACGGCCATGCCAAGGAGGAAGAATCTGTTCAGCCAATAGCGTAATTAGTCAGACTGGACCACGTGTAACACCAAACAGACCATGACCGTCCAAGGGTTCTCTGCAAACGCTGAGCAGGCGTGGAATGAACTCGAGTGGCTTGCCAGCGCTAGAGAGTTAATCCACTGGTCCAATACGACCAGTGCTGAAGAGCCCCTGATGCTAGTTGTCAGGCACTCCCACAGAGAAGTAATCGCCAGCTACGATGACATGATTGGCAGAGGACTGACCCCACTCGGGCACGCCATGGCCAAGGAGTTTGGCAGGCGATTGCCGCCGCGAAAGAACGTCCATATATTCCACAGCTATGTGCCGCGATGCCAAGAAACTGCTGAAGATATCGCAGAAGGTATTCATGACAGAGGCGGGCAAGTAGACTTGGTTGAGGCATCAGACCTGCTCGTCGGCCCAATAGTGGTTGACCCTCAGTTGTGGCGGAAGCTGGGAAAGGATGGGATTTGGGTTCTCCAGTTCGTGAATGACTGGTCCAGAGGAGTGTTCACAGAGAGGCAGATTGAGCCTATTCAGGAGTTCAGGAGAAGGGTTGTTCGTGAGGTGATCGGGAAGCTCAGGATGGCTCCAACGGATTCGATGCGCCTACATGTGACCCATGACCTGTTCCTAGTGGCCGCAAGAAGTTTGCTACGGACAGCTTCTGCCAGCCGTGAGAGGCCCGCTTACCTCGGGGGGTTCGGTGTTTTGCTAAAGCCCGACAAGCTTGTCATCTTTGACGCGGGAAGAAGCGAGGAGGTTTCAACCCCGGAGCAGGAGCAATAGGCACCATTCGTATAGTTCGGAAAGATGACCCAATGCTGTGCACAGGTTCTCGGCATGTCTTCGAAACCCTCGTGCATCAATCAGGGGCGTGAAGACGTTCACCAAGCCACGACAGGAAGACATCGCCGTCTTCTGCGAATACAATCTCAAGATGTGATTCTTTCTTGAGGATGAACTCCGTGCTTGCATCATCGGGTTCCACATTTAAGACTCCCAAAGCACTCTTATATGGCACGCGATTGACAGCGACAGCCATCGCAAAACAGTCATGCGGGCAGGTGCCTATGATAGGCTCGTTAAAGAGCGCAGACCGATAGCGCAGCCAGACATCTAACATCCTGCCTACAAGGCGAACATGAGGGACCTTTGTTTGACGAAAACGGTCTATGGCGCGCCCTTCCAGCCAGTATCGACAGGTGGCATCATTTGTGACGACACGCATCGGAACACCTGACTGAAGGACTCGGCTTGCGGCTGCCATGTCACAGAGGATATTGTGCGAATGCCTAGCCCGATAAGACTGGCCACTGAACAGTGTTGGTGGAAGGCTTTGGGGGTAGGTCAGACCCCCACCCATAAACACGATCTCCTTCAAATCGTCTATCAGATGGGGGCTGGACTCAAGCGCCTTAGCAACGTTTGTGAGAGCACCAAGTGCCACGAGTGTGACTTCCTTGGGATGGGTCATCACTTGGTCCATGATGAGACTCGTGGCATCATCAATAACGTTGAACTTGTCAAGCGGCGCTTCAATCTCGTCCTTTGTGAGGATACCTTCGCCTTCGGTACCTGCTGTCCAAACGGGCATGAGTGACAGCATGGGTTCGGAAGCTCCCGCCGCCACCGGCGTGTTCAGCCCAGCTGCTGCTACAATCTTGCGTGCAATCTTTGCGCGTAGCTCAGTAGGTCCGTATACTGTTGTGATTCCTAGTATCTCCACATCTTTGAGATGAATCGCCAGCAACAGAGCCAAGGCATCATCAATGTCCGAACCAATGTCAGTGTCGATAAGAACACGCTTCATTCTCGCTCCACCCTCTGACACGAAGATCGATGCCGAGTTTCATGATGACCCGTATCATTCTGATGGACGGGATAGCCGTTATGATGTGCCGATAGAATGTCAGATCGCAGCAGAATCTCGACGCAGCAGAAACCGACTACAAGTATCGCCAATCCTACTATGAACCATACTTCTGGTGGGGTATTGGCTATTCCATCTACGCACACTCCGAAAGTGCAGGAAACATCCTCAAAGAATGCAGCCGCCCCTGAGTCCACCCAACATACTACCACAAACTCTGCGACAGCCAAGAACATGTGACAACCATTGTTGGGCATATCATCATTTACGAAACTCACTTCGATTGACATGTTCTCCGCATGCCATGTCACCTGCGAATGCGAGTCCGGCTCGGCAGTGGCATTGCTGGTCGCAAAGACTACTCCGATGTGTTTCCTCCACAGCAGCTCGTGTGTCGGCCACCACTCTTCGACACGAACTGCAGCCAATGTTTCCGAAATCGAGGTGTTGTAGGACAAGGCAGACTGGTTGAAACCTGCTAGGTCCAAGACGACACTGAATCCGAAGCCTTTGACATTGCCTGTCGGGGTCGCATCACCACTCAAGGTATAGCTGCCCACAAGCATGCTCGATGGGACCGCCCCGACGGGTGAGCATGGAAGGCAGCACAGTGCGAGAACTAGGGGGATTGCAGTCTGATACATGCGCAAGACGAACCACTCTCCAATGCACCCGAGCATCTGGTACTGAGCTAGGAGCTCGAAACGAACACGATTGCCCTTATGACATACAGATGTAACACCGACCGCATATGTCTTTTGCAGGGAATGACCCCTCCTCGACACTGCGATGAGAGATTCCTAGGAAAAAGGATAAACCTGATGCGAAGTGAGCATGCAAACATGGAGTATGATGGTGTGAAACTGCTGAAACCCCCAAGGCTTGCTGCAGGGGACACAATCGGGATCGTCGCTCCGTCCCACCCGGTTGCGCCCTTTCAGGCAATGTACGACCAAGGAATAAAGAACCTGAGAAGCCTCGGCTTTCGGATCAAGGAGGGCAACACAGTCAAGCTTCAGCACGAAGGCTACATGGCCGGCACGGACCAGCAAAGAGCCGATGACATCAACAGTATGTTTGCAGACGAAGAAGTGAAGGCGATAGTCTGCGCCCTCGGGGGACAAGTAGCCATTCGAGCTCTGCGCTACTTGGACTTCAGTCTGATAAGGAGAAACCCCAAGATATTCTCTGGAATGAGTGACATATCGACATACCACATTGCCATGCTGGCGAAGACGGGTCTCAGTGGTCTCCACCAGAGCGATGTGACTTTCGCATTTGGGGGAGAGGTGCACAGCAACGACACTTACGAAAGAGATCTCTTTCTGAGAATAACAGAGAACCCAGAACCACTAGGCATCCTGCCAGCTCTCACGAGCTGGGATGTCTGGCGCGAGGGCTCTGCCAAGGGCAGGCTGTTTGGTGGAAACATGAATAGCATTCAATGCCTGCTCGGGACTCACTACGTTCCCAAGCTGACCGAGGATGTCATCTTCTTCTGGGAATCGATGACACAGCCTCTTAGCCACATCGACCAGAAGTTGGCTCACTTCAGAGAGGCAGGCCTTTTCGACAGAGCTGTTGGAATGCTGATAGGCAAGATCAGGGGAGATGAGGGGGGTTCTGTGAAAGACATGACAGCTGAAGTGAAGCCGGTCGCTGTTGATATAGCTGAGGAGTTTGACGTTCCTGTCATTGCAGGCATGGACTTCGGTCACTATACACCCAACCTGCCTCTACCCATGTGGCTCAAGGCGAGCATGGACACTGAGAACCCGACCGTACGCATTGAGGAGTCCTATGTCGTATGAAGGGGCCGTTTCCGGAATCTACCAGGGTGTGGAACTGCCCATCCAGCCAAAGAGGAAAGCCCAGACCAGCTGTGTGCCAATCAGCAGGTTGACCAATGCGATGGCAGGACCAAGCGGCACATCATGAAGCTTGTTGAAGGCGACAACATACAGATATCCCACCCAAAGACCAGAGATCAGTCCGAAGAAGGGGATCCACCCAAAGAGCAATACAGGCGCAGTTGCGTATGCTCCCACCTTGAATGAGTCCAGAAGTGTGCCGTGACCTCGTAGTATCTTGGCAAAGCCATGGAACAGGAGCCCTATGACAGGCAACTTCGCGATATTGCCAACGTATGTCAATAGAGCCACCCAGAAGTAGCGAGAGATGCCTGTTGACACGTCAAGCGAGGGAGCAGCCGCGTAAGCCCCCATCTGAGCGTTGGTCCCTGCATGGACTATGTCGCAGGGGACACCAAACCAGTTCACAACCGGAGTTAGTACTGCAATCACGATGTTAAGAATCAAGAACCAACGCAAGACCGGCCAGTAGCCCGGGACCGACTTCTCTTGAGCAAAGGCGGTATCGGGTCGCGAAATGAACTCCCATGACTTCCTGAAGTCCGGAGGGGCTCTCATGGTACCACCACCCAACAACTCTTCCTGAGCTGAACAAGGCCAACTGACCATTTATGACCTTCGAACTGCGAGTTGTTTGCGCAGTTGTCAACTCTCTTCGTTATGGACCCCTTCTGTGATGTGCGACAGCTTTGTTGCTGCATCTCGTCCGTCATTCAACCATCTGATCGATTATCACCGATAAGGGTCCGGGCGGCATTGCTTTGGTAGGACTACTGGTAAGGATCACTCGATTATTCATGGTCAGTGATCGGATTTCCAGAAGAAGGAACACCAAGTTGTCTATGACCACATCGGAAATGGTTGAAGGTCCTGTATGATTATCTGAAACAGCTCAGGGTAACTCAGTCCTATCAACACCGGTGTAAGAAAGAGAAGGACCACGCAGATGCCACCGAAGGCAATAGTTGCGTAATCGTTGCGCGTCCATTTCACCGGCATGTCCACGTCCGAAACAACCGTTTCTGTTTCGATTAGGCGCTCCTCTGGTACATGTGCCCGAAATGCGGTGGCCCACTCCTCTTCAACGCCATTATCCTCTGGCACATTGTCGCTCTTCTTGTCGTTTCTCTTTGCAATTGCAGTGGTCGTGGTCCGGGCGACATCGTCAACAGACAACATGATTCCGCGTACTGCGCTCTCGTATGCTCCAATTCCTGCTCCACTACGAACACCAACCTGACTCACTCGTCCTACACGGGAAATGCCCCCGAGTCCAGCCATGCCAAACAGGACACCCAAGTATGCGCTCACTGCAAAGGAGAACGCGATAAACGACATGTCGAGCTTCAGGTTCCAGAAGGACCCACCAACTGCCTTCCTCAAACAATCTGGACAATGACTGTGTTGCCGTGCCAGCTCAAGCACAAAGTGAAAATCAACAATGACGACCAACCAGAATAGGCTGACGAAAACGCTGAGGACTACCGCGAGAACGATATAGAGCACATTGAAGGCTCTGCTCTCATCGTGGCTGATCATCCAAATGTGGGCAGAGCTCAGACGCCCAGGGCTCAGCTTGAACACCAGTGGTGACCATGGCATCTTGCGCATTTAGACTATGTGGACACGACTTCGAACAGGAAGGCACAGTGCTCCTCCTGGCTGCTGACGTTCCGGTTTTCCTCTTCTTGGGTCTGGTCGTATTCCCCACAAGCTAGAAGAACCGCTTCGATCAATTCATTGTGGGTACATCATTGTTTGAGTAGTGAAGTCGCCCTTAGACGGTTCGATCCGAGAGTAATCCATGATGGCCTTCTTCAGAGAAATGAGGAAGAGGGTGCAAGGTGTCTGACCTGCAACCATCGCTGCCTTATCCCAGATAGTGCAAGGGGCTTTTGCGGCACGAGAACGAATTTCAATGGCAGGGTGACCACGTTGTGTTTTGGCAACATTTCCTCGATCAGCAATAACCCCATAGAGAAGAAGCCATTCTTCCACTTCGCCCCGGGAACGATGGCGCTCACTGTTGGAAGCTGGGGCTGCAATGCCACATGTGGTTTTTGTCAGAACTACGAGATATCGAAAAGACATCCGAGTCCTCAGATATCAAGGTACATGAGTCCAGAGGAGTTCGTCGAGCGGGCTATGATAGAAGGGAGCGAAGGAACATCAATCTCACTCAATGAGGCCGCCACGCTCATGCTCGAGTGGAACCTAGAGGTCTTCAGGAAAGCCCACAGCAAGGGTCTATACAACACAATCGTCACGAATGGATACATGACCACAGAGGCGCTCGATCTCATGATTGACGCAGGTCTTGATGCAGCTAACGTCGATGTGAAGGGGTGTGCGGAAGGCGTCAAGAGAGTCTGCGGCCTTACAGTAGATCGAGTCTGGGACAATATCACCCATATGAGCAAGAGAGGAGTGCATGTTGAGCTGACCACTCTGGTCGTACCAGGACTGAGTGACGACAATGAGTGTCTTCAAGAAATCTCATCTCGCATAGTCAGTGACGTAGGTGCGGACACGCCTTGGCATGTGAACAGGTATTTCCCTCATTATCACTTCAGAGAACCGCAGACGCCGATTGAAACGCTCCTTGGTGCGAGAGAAGTAGGTAAGCATCAAGGTCTACAATATGTGTATGTAGGCAATCTGTGGCAGCAAGGACTGGAAGACACCATATGCCCGGCCTGCGGCCATGTCTGCTACGTGAGGATGGGGTTCCAATCAAACAATACAGGCACTGATTCTCAGGGAAAGTGTACTCAGTGCGGGCACAACTTGGGAATACGATACTGGTCAAGAAACTGACTCGTGGACGTCGTCCATGGAAACCGCGTCAGAGGGAGGCCCTCGAAAGCCCAGATACAACGGATGGCACGAGCGAGGCTCCCATCGGCACGATAGGTTTCACGAGCAGGCGGGCCCATGCACCTTCGGTCCTACTTCATTTCCGCCGATAGCCGGGCAGGAAGAAGACGCTTCATCAGAAGTGTCAATGTTGTGGTCAACGTGAATACTAGGAATGACAGGACGAAGAAGAAGTACATCAGCGACCTGTCAGCATTGCTCAAGAACCAGAGTAATCCGGGTCCACTGTCGACAATGAAGTATGCGGTGACAGAGAGATAGATCCCTGTTATGATGAAGATGAATAGTGCTAACCACACCATTGCATCCTTCGGAGCCCCCGATTTCTTGTCAGACAGTCTGAGAAGCAAGAAGAGAACAACCAGACTAGGCAACAGAGCAAACAACGTGGGGCCGAACAATCGGATCAGGAAGTCTTCGACAGAAGTGAAGAAGTAGCTGGCTGAGAACCTCCAGCCAAACAGAAGCAATCCGACATATAGCAGCGCGAAGTATATGACAACGACAACTACAGTGGCCGCCACTCGTTGTCCGTCTGCAAGCGCAGTCTTTGTACTGCTAAAAGAGTTTCTGAACAAGACAGGCACGACCAAGATTCCGGCGAAAATACACGCCAGTACGACCAGAAGCCTTGTGGTTCGTTCTTCAGCGACCTTTGCATTCCACGACGTTCGGAGAATGCTCTCGGAGACCTCGATAGATGTGATTGCACCGTTGGTGGCAGCACTGCTATTTCCGCTCGTGAAGTTGCCTCGGGCATACGTGATGAGTTGTTCGGCCTCTGCAATCTGGGACTGATATTGAGTAAGATAGCCCATCTTGCTGACTCTGTGTGTTGCCTGTGCTATGCGTATCTCTGATAGATTGATTCTGTAGACGGCCTCTTGTTGGAGGGTGAAGCTCAGGCATTGGAACAGGACCGTTCCTGAGCAGTCAGAAGGCACAGCCCAACCCATTACGGCAGCAATGGTGGGAGCAATCGAGTTCTGATGCAGAGGATCGGCATACGTCCCTGACTTCACACCCGGTCCTCTAATCAGCAGGGGTATGTGAAGCACCTCTTCCTCGATGCCGCCGTGTTCGCCCTTACCTGAAAGGACATCGACTTGCCCATGATCAGCAACTACAATCACAAGTGTGGTATTCAGCAGCCCCATAGCATCGTATGCGTCCAGCACCTCTCCAATGTACGTGTCTTCGTTCTTCAGCGCCGTCACATACGACTCGCTTGCAGTGCCGTTCTGATGGCCCGCCTCGTCAGTTTCGCCAAAGTGAACGAGCATGAACGTCGGAGAGTGCCTCTCCAAGACAAGACGTGCATAATCTGACACAAGACTGTCTCGATAATCAGGCAAGGTGGCCTCCGTGACCGGCACGCCGCTTGTCGCGTTTATCAGAACAGCTTCTTCATTGGGCACTTGGCTCGTGAACGCCAGAGAGTAGGTCAGCCAAGGGCCAAAAAGCCCGTACCAAGAGTCACTTCCAATCATGGCTGTAGTGCCCGAGTTCGTGACTGTCGTGTTCCAAATCGAGTCTGCAAGAAACACCCCTTTGTATTCGTTACTTATTACCTCACTCTCGGACGAGTTGACTCCGGATGAGATGACGCAGTAGCCGGTCTTGCTGACACTGAGAAGAGTGGAACACTGGACAGCAGTGAAATTGGCCCAGTCGTCGTAGGTTTCAATCTCTGGCTTTGACGTTCGATAGAAAGTGTCTGCGCGCACGCCGTCCAGTACGAACACGACTGTCCGATTGGCCAATGGAGTCATCCCCATGCCTTCAATTGATGAAACAGGTCCGGAGGGCACGTAACTGTAAGGGTTCACAAAGGCCACATAGGTAGAGAGCCCGGACACTAAGAGCTGCAGGAAGCCAAGTGAAACGAGCAACATCAGTGCTACTGCATACCTGAGACTGCGATTGCATGCTGGCATCTAGCATTCGCCCCAAATGGTATTTGATGAGGAGTGCCTAAACCGGCAATCAATGCTATATCAATTGCTGCTCATGATTCTGAGCCCATATCTTGCTGCTGCTAGTCCCCTAGTCGGATTCACGTTGGCTTGATCTCGCCTGCACGCCTCAACTCAAACACTACCACGTTGCCCGGGTCTGGACATGCCACAGAGGTGCGATCCGGATCCTTTCCCCAAGGAAAAGCACCACCGAACTCGAGGACGGTGACGAATGGAAGCATGGAGTTGTACGCCCAGCGACAGACCTTTGCCCTCTCGCTGTCTTTCGACAGGTCAAACTCGTCACCCACTTTGTAGAGCTTGCACGGACTCTCTCCTTGCTGGGCACGAAGTTCTGCGACACGTGCAATTATCCGGTATCTCTTTGTCGTTCTTGCATCACCATCCGAAACATCACTTTACCTCGCGAAGCTCACGTCGCAGTATCTTCCCCACGGCACTCTTCGGCAGTGAGGAAACAAAAGAGATGATGCGAGGGTACTTGTAGGCAGCCATATGCTCCTTGGCCCACTCCTTGATCTCATCCTCAGTGACCTTTCCTTCGTACTCAGGCTTCAGTCTGATGAATGCCTTGATTGTTTCACCTGCCGCCGGGTCTGGAATGCCGATGACTCCAACTTCAGCGACTGCGGGATGTCTGTAGAGGAGATCCTCCACCTCCGCTGGGAATACCGAGTACGCCTTGTACTTGATGAGGTCTTTCTTCCTGTCGCCGATGTACACATAGCCGTCTGCGTCAAAGCGGCCGATGTCGCCAGTGTGCATCCAACCCCCTTTCAGCGTCTCATCGGACTCCTTCTCCTTGTGCCAGTAGCCAGCCATCACCTGTGGGCCTCGAATCAGGATTTCACCCCATTCACCAATTGCCATCTCCTTGGCATCATTCGTAGTGTCCACTATCTTGATGTCAGTGTTGAAGATTGGGAGGCCCACGCTTCCTGGCTTCAAGACACCCTCCGGAATAAGAGTCTGTATTGGCGAGGTTTCTGTCATTCCGTATCCTTCGACTATGTATATTCCTGTGAGCCGCTGAAACTGCTCCAGAATCTCAACAGGGAGAGGCGCAGCGCCGGAGAAAGCATGCTTCAGGGACTGCAGCGTTTCTTTCTTGAGGTCAGGCCGCCCTAGCATTGAAACATACAGTGTTGGCACTCCAACGAGTACCGTCGCTCCATACTTCGGGATTACGTGAAGGACCTCCTTTATGTCGGGTCTTGGGATCATTATGATACTGGCCGCTATGTACGAGGCCAGTACAAGCACACATGAAAGGCCAAATGCGTGAAAGAACGGAAGGACTCCCACAAAGCACTCCTTGCCCTCATTGACCTTGAACCACCTACGACCCGCCTCTGCGTTGAACATCAAGTTGCGGTGCGTCAGCATCGCGCCCTTGGGCATACCCGTGGTCCCTCCTGTGTATAGCAGAGTGGCAACATCATCTGCGCCAAGAATGTTCTCAGGGGGTGTCACGGGCTGGTCAGACATCAAATCCTGAAAAAGACGGATCTCAGGTCCAACCGGTAACGTTGGGTGCTCGATCTTGCCAACAAGCTTGCCCAAAACAGCCTTGGCTTTCGGCAGATATTCACCTGTCCTCGTATAGACTACTGTCTGAACTTCTGTGCCCTTTCTCCCTTTCTCAGCAACCTCATGGAACATGTCCAGAGCCACAAGAATCTTGGCTCCAGTGTTCTCAAGTTGATGGTGAAGCTCGAGTTCCTTGAGCAGTGGATTGACTGGTGAAATCATTGCCCCTGCTTTGAAAGCGCCGTAGAAAGCAATAGGAAACTGCGGCAGGTTGGGAACCATGATTGCTACTCTATCGCCCTTCTCGATGCCCAAGCCCAATAGAGCATGAGCGAACTGATTACTCATCTCATCGATCTGTCTGTAGTTTATCGTCTTGCCCATGATGTAGAAAGCGGGATGACTGGGAAACCGCTTGGCAGTAGTCATGAAAGTTTCATGAATTGTTACGTTGGGAACCTCGATATCATGTGGCAAGCCCTTCGGCCAGCTGTTCTGCCAGAACCTCTCCATTTTGCACACGTCCGGGATTAGCTAGATGAAACTATACTAACCTGCAGACCCGGGATATAACAGCATTGCCCAATCAAGTGAAACAAAGGCATGTTGACCTCCAGACAAAAACGATTTGTGCCAGCAATACTATGCACCTGATTACTGAAACGCTCTTGGAGAGGACTACATGAAGACAATCACTGTGATTGGCGCAGGTACAATGGGGCACGGAATAGCCCAGTTGGCTGCCAAGGCAGGTTATCAAGTGTACCTGAATGATGTGAAGAAGGAGTTCATTGACAAGGGTTTCGAACGCATAAAGTGGAGCCTCGGGAAATTCGCAGAGAAGAAGAACATCACTGAGGAGCAGGCGAAGGAGATCTTCGGGAGAATAAAGCCCGAACTGGATCTAGCAAAGGCCGCAAGAACTGCTGACATCATAGTTGAGGCAATCATCGAGGACATGGCCATGAAGCAGGAACTTGGCCGTAACTTGGACAAGGTCATGAAGAAAGGGGCCATATTCGCTACCAACACAAGCACACTGCCCATCACAGAGATAGCCTCTGCTTTCTCGCATCCTGAGAATGTAATTGGGATGCACTTCTTCAACCCACCACAGCTAATGCCACTGGTAGAGATAATCCGCGGCGAAAAGACTTCAGAGAGCACGCTGACGACAATAGTCGAACTGTCGCGCGAGATGGGAAAGGACATTGTCACTTGTAAGAAGGATGTCCCTGGCTTCATTGTGAACCGCATGCTCGGGCCTCTGCTCAACGAAGCCGCATGGATAGTCGAACGAGGTGAAGCGAGCATCACGGCCATAGACTCTGCATCGAAGTACAGGCTTTCTCTGCCCATGGGTCTGTTCGAACTCGCAGACTACAGCGGAGTCGATGTGATCTACAATGCACAGAAGTACTTCGTCAAGAGAGGATTGATTTCCAACCAGCCGCCCATTTGGGAGAAGAAGGTCAAGGCCCAGGAGTTCGGGATGAAGGTCGGGAAGGGCTTCTACACGTACAAGCAGGGTGCCCTCGGATGGGAGAGACCAGACATCCCGAGAGATGCAGGAAACAGCGTAGACCTCGTCAGACTCTTCGCTCCGGCAATCAACTCAGGAGCAGAAGTTGTGCGACTGGAGATTGCCACCAGAGAGGACGTCGACAAGTCGGTGAAGATGGGGCTGGGATTTCCGAAGGGCATTCTCGAGATGGCAGATGAGTTTGGCATAGACAAAGTGATGGATGCTCTGAAAGACCTGCGCAGCAAACACGGCGAGTTCTACAAACCAGACCCTATGCTAGAACAGATGATGAGCGAGGGTCGCACAGGGAGGGCGGCTGGCAAGGGATTCTATGATTACAAGGAGAAGGCAACCGAGCTGGAAACACTCATTTTGAGAAAGGAACCCGAGAACAAAATCGCTTGGCTGATTGTGAACCGGCCGCACAGACTGAACACATTCACCCTTGAGTCCATAGGGGACTTCCGACGGGCATTCCTTGATGTCGCCGCTGACAAGAACATCAGAGTACTCATAATCACTGGCGCAGGAGACAAAGCGTTCTGTACGGGAGCAGACCTGACAGCTTTCTCTGGTGACATCAACCCCTCGGCAGCGCGAGACCTATCCGCACAGGGTCACGACCTCTTCGCCATGATTGAGAAGCTGCCGCAACCCGTCGTCGCAGCCATAAACGGGTACGCCTATGGAGGTGGGTGCGAACTCTCATTGGCCTGTGATTTCCGGATTGCCGCTGAGCGTGCCAAGATCGGTCTGACAGAGATGCGCTTGTCACTCCTTCCTGGATGGGGTGGTACACAGCGGCTACCGAGAATCATCGGGCTTGCGAAGGCCAAGGAGGCCATCATGCTTGCACGGAGGTACACTGCTGAGGAGGCACTGGCGATAGGTCTCGTTCACAAGGTCGTTCCAAACGAGCACTTCGAGGAAGAGGTCAGAGCATTCGCAAAGGAACTGGCCAAACAGTCCCCAATCGCGATAAAACTCGCCAAGCAATGCCTGAATCAGGGTACGCAAGTACCACTCGACGTAGGCATGGAACTTGAAGCACAGGCCTTCGGGACACTCTTCTCGACAGAGGATCTCTTTGAGGGGATTGCGGCATTCATGGAGAAGAGGGAGCCGGACTTCAAGGGCAAGTAGGAGTGGATGTTATGGTTGTGAAGAAACTGCGCGAAGCAGTCATCGTCGAAGCAGTACGAACGCCTATCGGCAAGAGAAACGGGAGTTTTGCCAATGTCCGACCTGACGAGTTGGCCTCCCACGTCCTGAAAGAGATCGTCAAGCGGGTCAAGATAGATCCTGCCACCGTCGACGACGTGATCATGGGCTGTAACACTCAGACTGCACAACAGGCGGCAAACATAGGCCGCCTCTCGGTATTGGGTGCCGGCTTTCCGTACACAGTGCCGGCTTGCACACTCAATCGAGCGTGCGGCTCATCCCAGCAGGCAGTCAACTTCGGAGCTCAGTCTATAGCTACATACAACGCAGACATCATCATAGCTGCCGGCGTCGAGCATATGACCCTGCTCCCAATCGGTGCGGATTTCGGAGAGGGCTATGCGTCGTTCAATCCGAAGCTCGTGGAGAAGTATGCCCTCGTGCCTATGACGATGAGTTCGGACATGATGGCAGAGAAGTACAAGATAGCAAGGGAGGACCTAGACAAGTTCGCCCTATGGAGCCACAAGAAAGCGGTTGCCGCTTGGGATGCTGGGAAGTTCGAGAAGGAAGTGGTGCTCATGGAAGTGGCTCAGCCAGACGGAGGAACCACAATCGTCAAGAAGGATGACAGCCCTCGTCGTGAAACCTCTCTTGAGAAGCTGGCTTCACTGCCCACACTGCATGGCGGAACGACCACTGCTGGAAATGCCTGTCCCATAAACGATGGAGCTGCCGCAGTGATGATGATGTCCCGCGAGAAGGCGGACGAGCTCGGTCTCAAGGCTCGTGCGTTAGTCCATACTCAGGCCGTCGTAGGGGTTGAACCTGTCACCTGCCTTGAGGGACCAATCTACGTCATACCCAAATGCCTGCAACGTGCAGGACTGACGTTGAAAGACATCGACCTCATGGAGATCAACGAGGCATTTGCATCGGTTGTCTTGGCCACAGGCAAGATGCTAGGCTTTGATGCCCTGACGGACAAGCGACTTGCGGTTCATGGTGGCTCAATTGCCCTAGGACACCCTCTTGGCGCCTCTGGTGCTAGGCTGATAACAACGTTGCTCCATGCGCTAGAGGACCGAAAGCTGAGATACGGGCTAGTTTCGATGTGCATTGGGCTCGGACAGGGAACAGCTACAATCATCGAACGTGTGAAATAACAAGCATTCATCTGCATAGGTTCTTTACGCGACATGCCACATCAGAACTCGCAGGCGGCAATGGCATGAACATCGAGAAAGCTGTTGCTTTCGTGACGGCCAGAGGCAATCCAATCGAGATTGCTCGAATGTCATCCATACTATGGAATCAGAAGAGCAGCCGTTCTGCTGTCACCAGACTCAGTAGGATGCAGAACGAAGACGGAGGGTACTCGTTGGAGCAAGGGGGCATCAGCACAGTCTGCACCACGGTCAATGTGATCTCATGGTTGGATGATCTTCAACTTCGCAGTGGCCCGCTCGTAGACATGGCGTTCAGGTTTCTACTCAAGCACGAACACACCGATGGCGGCTGGGACGAGGTGGAAGGAATCATCGGAACAAACCCTCCTCCATTCCTCATGCCCGGAGAAGCGAGTACGAGAACTTGGCTCACTGCGTGCTGCGCCCACTGGTTTGTGCGGTTTGGCCGCGGTCAGCCGCTCGACGCCAAGGGACACCCAGTGGATTTCCTGCTCCAAAGCCGGGAAGCGTCGGGCAGACTGAAGGGGTATCTTCGTGCTACTTGGGATGCTCTGGTCCTATTAAGTCAACACCCCGGGCCTGACTCCAGCGAGTTCAAGGAAACCTTGGCAGCGATAGAGAGAGAGCTTGCCCCAGAGAACTGGGAAGGGTCCAACCTGGCTTGGCTGCTGTGTTGCTTCAGAGATGCGGGACTGCCCGGTGACAACCTGCTGGTCAAGAAAGCCCTGGATGAACTCGCCAGAAAGCAGCGCCCGGATGGGAGCTGGTCCTCTGAGGACGGTGAGAAGTTCGCTGTGAGTGCCACCATTGAAGCGCTACGCGTGCTCAAGCACTATGGCAGAGTCTAGAGAGCCGCCATTTGGCCTGACCGAGCCACAACTGACAAGTGGGAGTCATGTGTGGCAGAAAATGGGTGCCGATACGAGAGAACTCCGTCGAAAGGAGAAAGCGATTGCAAATCGGAACGAGATGCTGTGGATTCTGGAGCACACACAGTACATCACAGTTGCGATGTGTGCTGACAACGAACCGTATCTTGTGACCCTGAGCCACGGCTATGACAGAGAAAGGAACTGCATCTATTTTCACTGTGCGAGAGAGGGCAAGAAGATTGATGTCCTGTCAGTCAACAATGTCGTCTGGGGTCAAGCTCTGATCGACAAGGGCTATGTTCAAGGCGCATGTGACCATCTATACGCCACCGTGCATTTCAGAGGCAGGGTCACATTTGTGGGGAATACGGAGGAGAAAGAACATGCGCTCAGAATCATGATACATGCCTTGGACGATGACCCATCAGCAGTCATCAAGAAACAGCTCACCCCTCAGTCAGTTGCACGCGTCAACATAGGCCGGATCGATATCGATTACATGACGGGAAAGAAGGCAGAGAAGGTAGTCATGTCAGTATAGAGGACTACTGTGCCATTGTATCCACGGCCAGTCTTCTTCTGACATCAAGGTTCGTGCTCAGGACAAGCAAGAGGGTCATATTCATCTAGGTGAAGCAGCTGATTCTGCTTGGCTATGTTGTTTCTTCTTTCTGTCATAGGGATGATAGTTGCGGTTCCGATTCACTTCTTGTCGGTCGAACATTCAAGGCTGGAGAAGAAGTACGGGCAAAAGAAGGGAAGAAAAGTTGGAAGCATATTGGGCATGATATCAGGATGGGGTTTCTTCGGATTCTGGGTGGGAATATGGGTATCTTCTCAGCCGAAGTTCAGTATCCCGGTTCTTCCAGAATTCGTCGTGTTTATCCCGATTAGTGGCTTGGCAGTCCCCATGGTCCACTTCTTCTTTGGGCTGCCTCTCGTCTTAGTGGGAGCTTGGTTGGGAATCGCAGGCGTCAAGGAGATCACGCTCAAAGTCGCCGAAACTCACAGAGCAGAGAGAGTCGTGAAGACGGGGGTCTACTCAACAATTAGGCACCCTCAATACCTAGGCGGCGTTGTTTCTCACTTGGGAATCATACTCATCCTGTGTGCTTGGTATGCTCTTCTTGTGACGCCGCTGATTGTTTCACTGAACTATGCACTTACCTGGAAAGAAGAGAAGGAGCTCGCGAGGGAGTTCGGCAGTGAATACATAGAGTATCAGAGGAGCGTGCCAATGATGGTGCCCCGAGTCGGGGGTCGCAAGGCAGATCATTGACATATCGAGAAACATGGGTGAGTGCGATCGGTATCGTTGGCTTTCCGACCCGCACTAACCGTATTGATTCAGTGGTAGACTACAACATGGCGGAACCTTCCAACTAGAAGCTCGTACCAACGAGAGCTGTACTCAGCGGGCTCCTGTCGTCCTTGATTTCGCGGCGATGTACAGCGCCTACTTGATTCCCATTCTCGTAGTGAGCTTGATTATGACGAATATCACGAAGGCGATTGTTATGAAGGTGATTAGGTCACCCACGAATGCGCCCACGCGAAATGGCCCAAATACTATCTCCTCCCATACGATGCCGACGGGTAGGAAGAACTGAACAATGGGCATCACGAGATTATCCACTAGCGACTTCACAAGACCTCCAAGATAGAGGCCGAGGATGAATGCAGTGGCCAAGCCCATAACCTTGTACTCACTTAGAAAGAACTTGAATTCGTTCAACAGACCCTTTGGTCTGGGAACGGGTGGACCTGGTGTAAGCAGCTTTCGTATACCTCTTAGCTCTTCCAGAATGGAGTCTTCCTGTTCCATAGTAGCACCGTCATGTCTTGACATGTTCGCACCTCAAGCATGAGTTGTGTGTGTTCAGAGCGGCAGGGAACTCCCGTATCAATCCTATATTATCTACCAATGTGCACCAAAACCGCGCTTTATCTGCTTGCTTGGAGATTTTCGGGAGGGAGTTCATATGGTACTGTCCGCGGAATCATGGTACCAGTCGATCTTTCTACGTCATTCAGAACGAGTCTACTCAAGTAAACCTGTCCCAGAGAAGGAATTGCTCGAACTCGACAAGCTATGCGAGCAGTTCCGACCATTCTCGGGTTCTCGAGCGAAGCTTGTCAGAAACCCGCCAGATGATGTCTTCAAAGGTATCATTGGTCCCTATGGCAAGGTCAAGAACGCCCCGCACTATATCGCGTTCATTGGTGACACCAAGTCACCGACTGTGGAGGAGGCACTTGGCTACATGGGCGAGGGCATTATCCTCGAGGCGACAGCCCTAGGTCTCAATACATGCTGGGTGGCCGGGTTCTTCCGTCCAGAGAGAGTGATGGAGCATATCGACGTTTCTGAGAATGAGGTAGTCATGGCAGTCACTCCCATCGGCCATGCGGAGGAGGAATCTGACCGCATTGAGGAGATGAGGCCGGGCCATGACAAGCCGCACATGCGGCGTGACCTCGAGAGTCTGATGGTGCAGGGCAGTCACACTCCGAAAGATTGGATGAGACTGGGGCTTGAGGCCGCAAGATTGGCGCCATCTGCAGTGAACAGGCAGCCATGGCGGTTCCGCCTCGGAGAAGATACGGTGCTGATCGAGCATCTGAGGACTAGGAACTACTTTCGTATACCTTACCGCCTAGACTGTGGCATCGCAATGCTTCATTTCGAACTGGGGGCACTTGTCGCTGGCGCATCAGGCAACTGGACACTGCTACAATCGCCAAGTGTTGCGGAGTACAGAATCACTTAGTCGACTGGGTTCACATCTTCTTTCTTATGAGCAATCACAAAACGGCGATGGTTGTGGGGTGACACATGTCATGTCACATGAGGTTGAGATGGAAACTAGTGCGAGAATTTTGTCCATTGCTTCTCGATATATCATAGTCAGTGTGCTGGTGATTGCTATCGGCGCTGTCAGCATAGTCTACGCTTTGCTCATCTTCTTAGTGTCCGGGGCAGCGGGCTTGATATTCGAGGTCGCCGCAGGCATCTTCATGGGTCTGGCTTTCGCCGCAATTGGACTATTCATAGGGGCCTGGGGTCTCTTCTGGATGCGGACTGAGGGAAAGAGACTTCGCAAGATGCTTGAAGCTAAGTAACGGGAGGTCGTAATAATGGCGAAAGATGATCGAGTGACACACAGTGACGATAAGAAGACAGGACACGAACCAAAGCGCGATATTCCAACTTGGGAGCAGATAACCCAGAACGTATATGATCGCATCGAGTGGTATGCCACCCGATTCATTGTGTTCTCAACCGTGGGTGTAGTGATTGGGTTCATCGCTCTTGTCTACGGCGCATTGGCGGTCGTATACTTTGGACAAAGCCTGCAGGTGGGCAGCGTCTTTCTCGCAGCGTTCGTGGGCATCGGAGCGCTCGTCGCGTCAGTCGTCTTGCTTGCCTGGGGTTTGTTCTGGCGCAAGAAGGTCGAAACACGAAGCATTTTCTAGTCTGACTCCACTTCAATCATACATTGCTGAAGTGCCTGACCCCGACAAATGGGGAAATGGGGGCTGCTGAGCCCCCTAGTCTTTCTGATTCGGAATTGTCTAGGACTTAGCTGTCTTGCGCCTGCGAAGGAGAAGCAGGGCAAAGATAGCGACAACGACAACCAGCGCGGCCGTAACGGCAGTTGCCATTATCGTAACACTGGCCATCTGCTTGACAGCAATACCGACCACGGCCCAGACAAACACGAGGCCGAACGCGATGTCACTCCTCCTGATGATCATTAGGAGATTGATCACCAGAGCCACGACTATCACAGCGGCTGTCCAGATCTCTTGTGTGGGCAATGGTATTCCAGGCACAAGCACATTCAGAGCGGACGCGATGTTGGCTATGATAGCCACCGAGACCCAACCCAGATAGACGCTCACAGGCAGATGCACTGCGAGTCTTTGCTTCATGGGAACCTCCTTGATGCCTACCCCAAGTCGTACGTACATCACGAGCAACGACAGTAGAAGTACCGTCATTGGCAGGATAGAAAGTAGGTAGAGTGAGGGTACACCATAGGAGTAGTGGAACAGGACCAGCCAAGTGATGTTGGCGATTGCAGCCAGAAGATGTAGGAACCCTATCTGTGCAAGATAGCCTTGACTACGTTGGTTGACCCTTGCCTGATAAATCATGAATGTCACCAGAAGTACATAGATGACACCCCATATCGCAAACACATACCCCGATGGCGTGAACAGGTTATGGTACGAGTCGGAAACCTGACCAGTGTACACCCCATTCAAGGGAAGAATGTTTGCGAGCAGGTTGACAAGTATCGTGACGAATATCGCCAGCACGTTTGCAGCCTGCAGGACTTCCGAACTTGTTTTGAATGACATGGGTTTAACAATTGTTAACCCGTTAATAAGTCTTCCCATGTTCATCTGTGCTTGTGAGCCCGATTCACAGTGCACTTGTAGAATCCGACGTATTCACAAGACTGCCTTGATTGGCGCTCCACAATAGGGGCAGTAGCGATCCTCGGGTTTCAATGCAAAGCCGCAGTAGACGCAACCTCTAGCTCCACTGACGCCACTGTCTGCAGGGTGCGCAGGTGCCGAGCTTGTCGTCCCTGTTGCAGGATTGAACCAGACATCAGATGCCCCCTTTCTCTTCTGACCGATTATGAATTGTATTGCTTCGTCCTCTGGAACTCCCGCGCTGCCTGCAATCTCAGGCACCGTGCGACCTTGCCCGCGCTCAAACTCGGTCAGGACCTTTGACCTGTGACTCACGTTCTCGACAACACTTGAGAGAAACACGAACACGAGCACAAAGAGAGGTATCAGAAACACCCAAGAGAAACCACTCTCAAAGTAGAGCCAGCCAAGGATGCCAATCGGAATCAGAACCCCTACTGCGACGCCTTCCTCCTTCTGCTTCCGACGATCGTAGATGGGTTTTGTGTCGATCTGAGCAGGTATTGGAGTTTCCGAACTGGCAACCGTGTCCTTTCTTGCCCGTATCCTCTTCTCTTCGGTCACACTTGACACTAGTGACACAAGTAGGACGAAGATTGGAATCAGAAGCCAGACTACTCCTGTAGCCACCATAATGATGGACAACACCCCTATCGGGATCAGCAGACCAACTGGCCTGTCTTCCTCATCCTCACTGTCATCATCTTCGTCTTCTCTGAACCGGCGACTATGCATCGGCACATCCGTTCCTTCCTTATTGTCCTCGGTTACGACCTGAAGAACCTGTATGCCACGGCAACGATTAGCACTACTGTCAATGCTATACCGGCAGTCAGCCAGAAGCTGCCATCGAGGCCGCTGCCATCTGGTGTCGTGCTCGTTACTGAGGAGGTCGTGCCATTTGCGTGTTGCGGGACCCATCCGCTCAGAACTGCAGCCAACCACCAGAATGCATGGCCTTTCTGCTCGCAGCTCGTGTATGTTGTGTGGCCCGCTTGGTCGCCATGGAAGTCCTCGTGCTCGACCGGAATATAGTAGTCCCCATACGCATAGGTGCTCTGTTCACCGTTGCTCCATGCATCGAGATCTTCGAAGTCAAAGAGCACCTTGTCATTTGCTATGCAATACTGGCGAATCTGCTCGTTCCTCTGCCACCTGTTGTAGCCTTCATCTCCGGTGGACTGAGCGTTGCATGTCATGTACACAAAGATTACACTGGGATTCGCCGTTTCCAGTGAAGACATCGCATCAAGATAGGCTTGGGTTTCAGCCTCACCATACCAGTACAGCTGAGTGCACCATGACCATATGGACACGGTCAGTGTGGGGTTCTCATCAAGTGTGTTCTGAGTGATGGCAAGACCATCGGGTGTTTCCCAGTATAGGTCTGGCGTGATGTATGACTCAGGGGGATTGCCGTCAAGCACGCACAAAGCACCGGACTCGGTTGGCAGGTATCGATCGCCCTGAGCCTGACTGAAAGTAGAGTTAGCATCCTCAATCAAGTCAAGGCCCGTGGTGATCTGACTGCCATGGCTTGTGTGTGCATAGTGAACTTTCACATCTGACTGAGCGGCCTCTATCCACTCTGCAGGAATCGCATTCAAGTCTGTGCAGGTGTGGTCTACGATGAGTCCACTCGGCCAGTCAGCAGAAACCCTGCCGGACGTTGTATAAAGGATTTCAGAAGAGGCCGAGTAAACCTGTAGGGACAGGAAAAAGACAGACAACAGTAAGGCAAGACTGGCGTGGCGCGGCATGTTTCATCCTCCAAGATTGCCGGCAATCTCACTGGTTAATAGTAAAAGCCTTTTCTCGTGCCAAGTTGCGACCCACACCGATATAACCGCAATCACGCCCTCCGTGTTCAAGAAGTCATGAGTGAGCGGACTGAAACTGTGTTCGTATCATGTTCCACAATCGGCGGCATAAGATCAGGAGCAGTGCCAGAGCTGTTCCTAATAGACCAAGTCCGCACGCTGCTAAGAGTCCATGACGCTGGATATCATCACGTCGAAATGATCTACACCAACCAACCAGAATGGGTTGGCAAGACAATAATGGAAGCGTTGGGTGAGCTCTCGCTTGAACCATACTCAATACACCTGCCGAAGTTCATCTTCTCCTACAGTGACGACGAGTTCACGGCGTTCACTGCCGCAGCATATCCCTTCATCGAGAAACTGGGGATTCAGGTCGCTGTCCTACACCCGCCCGACCCATCACAGATCATGAACACAGACTGGTCGAAGAGATTCGACACACTCCTAGAACTCTCGGAGAAGGCTCACTGCAGACTGACGCTCGAAAACATGCCGTATCTTCCCAATGTGGACCAGTTCATCTTGGATCACATATCAAAGAACGTTTCCACCTCCCTTGGCGTCACAATCGACCTAGAGTACATGAGATACAACGGGTCTGACATAGGCGAACTGATCAAGATGTTTGGAGAACGTCTGTTGAATGTTCACTTCCGTGACGGGGACGGTAGCCTCGTGGACAGTGAGGGGCACAGGCGATACCTGCTTCCTGGCTCAGGAAACATCGACCTGCTTGGTGTACTCCGAATGCTCCATCGTTCAGGATACAGTGGAGTACTGACCGTTGAAGTTTCACACAGACAGAGGGACAACATCACCAAAGCCAAGGCGTTTCTTGAGGACAGTCTCAGAAGCATTGGAGTTCAGCTGTGAAAGAAAGAGATGGGGAGTCCAACCCCTCTTAGGCAGACTCCCTCACGCGGTTGATTCGAATGCATACTGCTGACAGGACAAAGACTGCACTCCCACCTAGGAACAGCGAGGTGTACAGTATCCCTGAGATTCGCCCGCTGACATCACCAGGAGCCATTTGAGGGAACACCGTGAAGATTGGGTCGTGAACGATTGAGTACCCGTCCCACTCTCCATAGCACGAGCTGTAGTAGTACGAACCGGACATCATCCCGGTTGATCCTGTGGCAACTCCGCTCAAAGAGGGGGTTGCTTCTGCAGCAAACGCATAGAGGTACACGGGCATGATTGCTGTGCCCACATCGTGTGTAGAGTTGTCCTTTCTCCAGACATAGGTGCCGCCAAACTCAACAGATGCCAGCGGGTTCTCACCTTCATTGAAGGAGATTCCCCCACTGATGACGGGTTCTGCCATGTTGACGGTGGTGGGGGCTATTGGCTGATCATCTCCTCTGACGAGAAGATCAGAGCTCGAGAAGGAGCTCCAGTAGTTCAACATCAGGCTGAGCCCCTCGGCCTGCGGCAGCATGCCGCCTGTGACCGGTTCTCTAAAGTCACCGATGAGCTGGTCAATCTTCAGTACTGCCGCTTTCTCATTGACCTCAAAGCGATAAGTCATCTTGAGACTGTCAACCTTAGCCGGGATTGTTTCTGGTTCAGCAAATGGCTCACCACCAGGATAGTCGTATGAGGCGACCATGTACGGATAACGAGAGTTGAGGACGCCCTCAATGTCAACGACCTCGGTGCTCCATTCTATCTGTCCTTGTGCGTTCACGAACGGAGTCTGGACACTGCCCACTGCTGCACTCTGTGCATAGAAGTCATACTTCAGTTCGGAGTTGGTGTAGTTGACCACATAGTACGACCAATCAATGTGACTGTCGTTATCAAAGTCGTACTCGACCAGGTCATAGGCAATGTCTACTACTCCGTCATCATCTGTGTCATTGAATACGCTTAGCCCTGAGAAGTAGTGCTGCATCCACTGTGTCTGGTCGTCAGCCGTTGTCATTTCGCTCACATCATATCCAAAACCGCAGTAGTACCAGTCCTGAGCATCACTGTATGATCCGTTCATGAAGGATGCCCACTGATACTCCTCCTTCAGGAGTGGAACAATCAGACTAGGGTCTACGACACTCCAATTCTCATCCATCCATGTGTACTGGGCGCTGTACGAGTAGCTGTAGTTGTAGGTGCTATAGTAGAACGAAGAATAGACAAGGACCTCGTCTCCTGTGAGCGCATCGGCAGTCGGCCACCAGTACATCATCCAGATGTCACCGGCTGTTGGCTGAGTAGATAGCCATGAGATGAAGCTACCATCAGGATCTAGCACTATCGTCACAAGTAGATTCGAAAAAGACCAATCGGAAGTCGAGTTGTATTCGGCGTCTTCAAGGATCCAGTAAGTGTTGTTGTTTCTGTCCTCCACCATGTAGTAGTACTCGTAGTCGTACTCATTGCGCATCTCTACAGGAACTGGCCCCATATCGTCACTGGATGCGTTCCACCATTGCCAGTAGACATAGACACTGGGCAGCATCTCATCAAAGGGTACGGTGGTCTGTATTGGCGTGGTGATTGGGCCCGTCTGCATGGCAGCGACCGGACCGACACCAAGCAACAACAGGGCGGCCAGTAGCCCTATTGTAGTGGCGCATTGCCGTGCTCGATCGTTCATCGATAGACCTCATTCGTTGTTGTCGGTAGGCCTGCTAGGAAACAGAAAGAACATAGTTGTTACCTGTGAACTGTTCCAGAACAGAGAGTTGAAGGATATGATTTGCCTTGAAAAACGATTACGAGGGCGAATAGGTCTTCGAATCGTTCGAAGAGATGATTTCGATGAGTAAAAATCATCGTGGGACATTGCGTACCAGAACGACTGTCTTGGTCCTGCCGTGGGCCTCTCGACTGATAAGCGATTTTCTCTCCAGTGAAGACAGGATGACACTCAATGTTGACTTGCTCAGGCCCGATACTCTTCTGAGCTCGTCTTGAGCCATCTCACCGCCGTTCTCCTCCAATCGGTTGATCACTCGTCTTTCGGTGCTACTCAGAGTGATCACTAGGACCTTTTCGCTCTCGGATACAGGGACTTGAGTTTCAGTGCCTGCCACCAAGCCCTCTAAGCGAGAAACCCTTCTCTGAAGCCTCAGTACTACTAGGACTGCCACGTTCACAATCAGTACTAAGGATATCACGAGTGCGATTGTGGTGGCAAGGAACACTATCTCTTTGGCGATGGGCATCGCCGCCATCCAGACCCCTACAGAAGCAGACAGTATCACTACAGAGATGCCAACGAGGACTGCATCGATCTTCGCATCCCGGTCTTCATGTCCGTCCATCTGTGGCACCTTCTGATGGTAGTCTGTCACCTCTTGCTACCGTAAAAGCAGATTGAGGCGTCCTAGTCAATCAACAGATTCTCACGTCTTCTTCCAGACGCTTTGACTGAAGATATGTGCAGGAAACCCGCCAGTGCTGATGAAGTTGACGCCGACAGAGACCTGACACAGAGCGGCCCAGAGTAGACATACATGGTACATTGCACAGGATTGCTGACAGTCTGCTATCATAGAACAAAGAATAATACGGTCCCTCCACTTTCCAGCTAATGTCATGTGAATGGGGCTTGGTGAGATGCTGAAGGAGATATACCTTATCAGCCATGGTTTGCTGCTGTTCCACTACAACAGGGACAGGAGTCAGAGCGACACAGACGAGGCAGTCCTCTCATCGGGTCTCATGAGTGCCATGCGCGATTTCAGTGAACAAACGAGATCAGACGTACTTCAGTCGTTCTCCACTGAGAACGAGTACTTCCTATTCCAACCATGCAAGGACATGAATCGGATCATTGTTGGGGTGTTTGACCGCCGTGCACCTGAGGAACTGGCAAGGGACATTCTGGATCGGATACAACGGCTCATCGCGGCCACAAGAATGCCTGAAACCATAGGGGTCCAGTTGAAACCCGAGGAGAAGGATGATCTCAGGAGCAGAATCGACAAGATACTGGATCAGACGTTCAACACTGGGCAGATGGCAGCATTTGTGGAGAAGCAGATGAGCGGAAGAACAGACATTCCACTCGCTTTTGTCTTGGATTTGGATGAAAAGAAAGTCCTAGCTCATTTCGCAAGGCCACATCCTCTCTTCAAGGACACTCAAGTCAGGGATCTTCTGCTAGTTCACACGACAATCTGCACGACACTATCCAAGCTTGGCATTGGTGAGAAGTACAGCTATTTCTCGGTGCAGTCACCAGAGTACTCCATTGCTACCTGTTGGAGTGGACGGCTGCTGAGCATGGCCACCGGAGCTATGCAGGCCCGAAGAGAAGACGTGAGGCAGGCTGCCGCGCAGATCTGCTTTCAAGACACTGAGGAACCCGGAGTTAGCTCTCCAGATGCCCCGCGACTTCTCAATAAGTCTAGCCTCCTGGAGAACGGAGTGGTTTCTCACCAGTCTGGCGAATTCCTTCCCGCTATCAGTGGAGTGTTGCTGTCGACACTCGCCAACAACTTGGATGGTTTCTTCAAGTCCATAACCCGGCGCACCTTCCAAGGATTCGAGATTGCCAGTCGCAATGGCAGCCCAAAGAAACTGGTAGTGACCCGAAAGGAGTCCGAGAAGACAATGACAGTCGAAGTATATCAACAGTGATGAACTCGGTCCAGACAGTAAGCGATTTTAGATGCGGGTCCACACTACTCAACCGCTAGAGTTGGGAACACAATGAGCACTGCTAGTATGAATAAGTCCGCGACAAGACGGTCAGAGCTTGATGCTGTCTTTCTATACATGGGAATACTGGACGCGTACGAGGCAGTTGGCATCGAGCTCATCGGTTCAAAGGTCTTAGACGAACAGGTGCTGCCGCGCATGGCCTATTATGTGAAGGAATTCTTGCCAGAGCTGTCGTCGGCCAAGGGAAGCTCTGAGGACCTGGTGCCAGAACTGAGAGTATTCCTGAAGGACTTCCGTGAGAGAGTACAGAAGGCGAAACAGACGGGGTCGGCTCAGGGCTTGTCAATGGAGGACATCTGGAAGCTGAGAGCAGCTGTCTTTGGGTTCGAAAGTGTCTTCATCAGTATCTTGGGTGACGCCGCAATCAAGAACTACGTCTTCGTGAGAATGTCTGACATTCTGTCAGCCTACTTGCCCGAGAATCTCCTCGATCCTAAGATTTCACTTCTCCAGAAGCTAGAAGCCTATGCGAAGTACATCAAGGAACATGGATTCGTTGGGTACTCTAGGGTTTCGGTTGACAGACAGGGCATAACCGTCGCTGCAAACAACTGTGCCTTTGCCAGAATCCACGATTCGGAGGCATACAGAAACCTGAACGTGAGGTTCTGTCCGTGGGGGATGATTGCTTCTGCGATAATAGCCGGGCACGAGGGCAAGGGATCACTGTTGAAGTCGAGTACTTTCACAACAAGGGGGAGTCTAAGCAAGATATCGTCCAATTAGAAAGGAGGAGGAGTCATGCAAGTCCAACTCACACCATTCGAGATAGCATCAATCGTGATGGTGGCAGAAACTGTGGTCGTTGTCGGGCTCTTGATCGGATGGTACTTCGGATCCAGACGAATGAAATTCACCATCCATCACGGGGCGGTCTACTCAGTGGTGCTAGTTCATCTTCTGACAGTAAGCATCTGGATGATCCCACAGGCATTGCTGCTTGCCTCCTCTGGTTTGTTCAGCGACCCACTAGGCAACTGGTACCAGATCGCACATGATATGATTGGGCTACTGGCCATAGGCCTTGGGTCGATTTTGGTACTTGTCTTCATTACCAGAAGAGGCATGCCGCTCAAGCTTCTGAAGAAGACCCGTCCTCTGATGATAGTCACGTTGGTGATGTGGATACTTTCGTTCGGGCTTGGTATAGTGAGCTATGTCGCCAACCGTCTGTTGGGTTAGTCTTGTTCCAACGCATGGCTCAGGCAATGGGTTCAGGAACTAATGCAAAGAGGTAAATCACCAAGCACACAGTACGTCGTTGAACAGAGACGGTTGATGTGACAGAGCAAGTGAGTGGGCAGCTGTCGAAGGAGGAACTCCGGCAGCTTAGAAGACTAAAGATGGTCAAGGAGGCCCTTGATGAGTTGAAGAGGAGGGGAATCTCTGCGGACATACCCGTGTGCCCTGTGTGCAAGAGCCCTCGCATTGTTCACATGACATCGTTTCAAGACCTGGGGTACATTGGGAGCTTTCAGCCGGCTTATTATTGCCTTGACTGTGGTTGGTATGGGAGAACTCTGACCATCATGACCAACCGGCCTGAGGATGATGCTGTGTCCGAGGATCTCAGAGAGGCATTCCCGTCATTCCGAGAGGAAACTCCAGAAGAAGAAGAGTATCCCGAGGACGAGGAAGAGCGCTCTTGGGAATCCTAGTAGCCAAGGGCCCAGACGGCACAGATAACAAGAAACTGGCATCAGTTGTGCAGTGATGCTACTTCCGCGTTCCGCTTGCGTACCAATCACATAAAGTAGACAGGAAACAATCTGAGCACAGAGGATTGCGGGCCCGACAGACTTGCCTGCCATGGAGAACTAGATTGTGGTTGAGGGAGTACAGGCAATGCGCGGGTATAATGCTCTCAAGCATAGGCTGTGCATTCTCACGCGAAACCTTGAGAGGGACCAGACCAAGTCGTCTTGTCACACGCCAGACGTGAGTGTCGACAGGCAGCGTCGGCCGTCCGAATGAGAAGAGTAGCACAATCGCTGCGGTCTTAGGTCCAACCCCATGCAGCGATGTGAGCCATTGAGTCGCATCCTCAGTAGTCATGTCACTAAACAACGAGAGATCCAGACGTCCCACTCTTCGCTGTATCTCCGAAAGCGCGGCCTTGATACGTTTCGCCTTCAGCTTGTAGTACCCTGACGACCTTATCACTTGTGCTATTTCATCCTCTGGTGCTGACATCACTTCTTCCCAAGTCGGGTAGGTCGCCCTCAGCTTGTCATACGCCCTCTGAGAATTCACATCAGCTGTGTTCTGACTCAGTATCGTCATAACGAGCTCATCGATTGGCGGACTGGCTTGCTCTACAACTGTGTTGCCGTAGTTATGCTGTAACAGCTTGCATATGTGAGAAGCCTTCTTCCGTGCTGCAACATCCAAATGTCATGAACCACCTGCTCTCAAGCCTGTGGCTTGCTTCAGAACGCTTTTCTGTTGGTTGGTCTAGCTGCGTCGATAGATGAAGATGCGCGTAGCTGTAATCTACGAGAGCACCATGGGTCGCACTAGGGCCATGGCCCAAGCCATTGGCGAAGGTGCTCGTCTAGAAGGGGCACAGTGTGACGTCATAGAAGCGGCTCAGTTCAAGGAATTGGGTGATGCATGTGCACTTGCAGTAGGCAGCTCCACACGCATTGGGAAACCGCTGCCAAGAATCCGCCAGATTCTCTCCGAACTGAACAACCTGAGTGGTATCACGGCTGCGAGCTTTGGCTCATACGGCTGGAGCGGTGAGGCGCCTGACATAATCGCGAATCTTCTCATGGGGCTGGGCGCCAAGTTAATAGACGGACAACCTGTGAAGGTGAAAGACGTCCCGGGCATTGAACAGCTTGAGAAATGCAGGGAACTTGGCCGGAACCTCGCGAGAGCATGCACAAGATAGTGCCATGGTCGATTACGTGGACTCCGGAAGTCTTATCATTTGAACCGGCGAGCCGCCTTCCGGCGCCAGGTGTGGGTTACATACTAAGACTCACAGGTTATGTCTTCAAACACTCAGACCTCTTCATAGGTGCCATGGCTGCGGCCGGGATTGGTGTTGTGTTCAACACCGTGTCACCTTTGGTCCTTGTGGTGATTATCGACTCTGTGATACCCACAGCCCAGTATGACCTTCTGCTACCCTATGCATTACTATACCTCACTCTTGGTGCATTGTATGGAGTATTCGATGTGGTTGGCCGCTATACGGCGGCCCTAGTGGCGCAACATGTTGTCTTTGACCTGAGGTCTGAGCTCTATGAGAGCCTGTTGGAGAAGGACTTGGCATTCTATGATGAGAATGAAACGGGTCAGCTGCTTGCCAGAGTCACCACTGATGTCACGACAATGAGGGAGTTTCTCGTATGGGGCTATCGCGTCATATTCATAGGTATAGCCTCCCTATTCGGCACATACTATGTGATGTGGTTGCTCAGCCCTCGGCTGACCTCATACATGCTGTCTGTAGTTCCATTTCTGATCCTCTTCGTCTACCTGTTTGCGAAACGGGTACGTCCCCTGTTTTTCTCCTCTCGCACACAGTTCGGCGCACTCAGCAGCGTGTTGCAGGAGAACATTGTAGGCATGAGGGTCATCCGCTCGTACGCGGCGGAAGACAGAGAACTCGAGAGAGTGAACAGAGAGAACAAGCGATTCTTGGACGTAGTTGTCCATGCGTTCAGGCTCAATGCCCTGTACTCGCCTCTGATGACAGCAGTCTTGGGGGTTTCGACTGGAATCCTGATCTTCGCAGGTGGCATGTCCTACATACTTCATGACCTCACCTATGGTGAGTTCGCAGGGTTCGTCAGTCTGGTCGGCATGCTAGCTCTCCCGGCTCGGTTCTTCAGTTGGGGAGTCGGCATGTACCAGAGAGCCTCAGCGGCGGCTGAGAGGACATTCTACATTCTTGACCATCGTGACATAATGCTGGAGCCAGAGAACCCTGTACATGTAGAGAGGCTTGAGGGCAGAGTGGAGTTCGA
The DNA here is from genome assembly GCA_964631415.1 of uncultured archaeon. Taxonomy (GTDB): domain Archaea; phylum Asgardarchaeota; class Thorarchaeia; order Thorarchaeales; family Thorarchaeaceae; genus OWC5. The sequence goes on from CAZVZC010000004.1 coordinate 79,062, forward strand.
CAGGGTCGACTTCAGCTACCACGGTGGAAAGTGGGTGCTCAGAGATGTGAGCCTCAGGGTCGAACCGGGACAGGTCGTCGCGCTTCTTGGCGGCACGGGTTCGGGAAAGACCAGTTTGGTCAACTTGATTCTCAGGTTCTATGATGTTGACTCAAGACCAAGTGTGACATGCAAGGGGCAGACGTACAGACTTGACGAACGAGGCAGAACCAAGATAGAGGACAAGGAGTACACAGCATCTGATGGAGTCATGCTCATCGACGGCGAGAGATTCCAAGTGAAACAGCCTGGTGCAGTCCGAATTGATGGTGTCGATGTCCGTCAGTATTCACTCACCGATTTGAGAAAACAGATAGGCATGGTTCATCAGGACCCATTCCTGTTTTCCGCATCATTGCGTGAGAACATCGCCTTTGCGAAACCGGATACCACACAGGAAGAGGTCGAAAAGGCCGCCAGAGCTGCGATGATACACGATTTCATCGCCACGCTTGAACAGGGATACGACACTGTGATTGGGGAACGTGGCATAACACTCAGTGGCGGTCAGAAACAGAGAGTCGCAATCGCAAGAGCGATTCTGGCAGACCCCCGCATCCTCATCTTAGATGACTCGACCAGCTCAGTCGATGCCAAGACAGAGGAACTCATCAAGCAGGCGCTGGATAATCTCAAGGCGGGCCGGACGACGTTCATAATAACACACCGCCTGTCTACTATTCGCAATGCGGACCTCATCGTGATCATGGATAGAGGACGCATTGTTGAAACTGGTACCCATGACCAGCTACTTGCCCGTGGAGGTGTGTATGCTGGAATCCATACGACGTTGAGTCAGATGGGCTCAACCTCCCTAGAATGGGGGAAAATGCCGTTGACTGCAGAAGCGGGAGGAGGTGGCAGAAGCGGCTAGTCCAATCATCGAAGACGAAGAGGAGCGGACACACGAGTATGCAGACTCTGCGCTACTGAAGCGCTTGGTCGGCTACCTGCTTGCATACCGGAAGCTCTTTGCCTTGGATGTAATCCTAGTGGCAGCAGACATTGTTCTTGCGATAGCTGCTCCTTTTGTTCTCAGACAGGCCATAGATGTGGACTTCCCAAGCGGCAACCCTCAGGCCCTTGCAGGCACTGCACTGCTCTATGTGGTCCTCCAGATAATCGTCTGGCTCTCGGCCTACGGTTCAGGCTATGTCATGAGTACGATGGGGCAGAGCGCGGTCTACAAGATGCGACAGGAGCTGTATCAGCACCTTCAGAGGATGTCACAGGACTTCTACGACCGAACCGCTAGCGGGAGGACTCTATCTAGGCTGACCAACGACATCGACAAGATAAGTGAGTTCCTAGCTGGCGGCCTCATAGAAACGTTTGCACAGTTGTTTGTGATTGTCGCAGTCGGCATCGTCATATTCACTGTTGACGTACAGCTGGCTTTCGTTTCACTGGCAGTTGTACCGATTCTTGCTGTCACAACTGTTTACATCAGAATAAGAATGAGAGATGCCTACAGACGCACTAGAAAGACTATCTCTAGCGTTACCGCCAATCTGGCAGAGAGTATCTCCGGCGCGAAAGTGACAAAGAGCTTCGCAAGGGAGTTTGTGAGCAGCGAGAGGTTTGCAGAGCTGAACAAAGCAGACTACCAGTCGAATGTCGATGCCTCCAAGCCGTCTTCCCTGTTCTTCCCTGTGACGCGTTTCATCGGTGGTCTGGGCGTTTTCCTGATTATCTGGTTCGGGGGGCAGCGGCTGATTGGAGAAACGCTGACTCTCGGAACACTCATCCTGTTCATACAATTCAACGATCAGTTCTTCCGACCTATGCTGATAATCACGAACTTCTACAACACGGTACAGAGCGCCTTTGCCGCCTCGGAGCGTGTGTTCAGCATAATGGACACTCAGCCAACGATAGTGGATGCAACCGATGCAGTCGACATCGGAGATGTGAAGGGTCACATCTCGTTTGATGATGTCACCTTCGCATACGTGGAAAACAGACCAGTGCTTGTCAATTTCAGTCTAGACATAAGATCTGGAGAGACTGTGGCGATAGTAGGTGACACAGGCGCAGGGAAGACGACAATAGTGAGCCTCCTCAACAGATTCTATGACGTCAACTCAGGCTCAATCAAGATTGATGATGTAGACATCCGCAGGGTCAGTCAGAAGTCACTACACTCAAACATTGGACTGGTGCTGCAGGACCCATTCCTGTTTCAGGGCACTATCAAGGACAATATCAGATACGGTCGACCAAATGCGACTGAAGAGGAAATAATCAGAGCCACCGAGGCCATTGGTGCGCGGGCAGTGTTCGAGAACCTAGAGCACGGCTTCGATACCCAAGTAGGTGAGAGAGGGCTTAGACTGTCTGAGGGAGAACGTCAGCTGGTGAGCTTTTCTAGGGCTCTGCTGGCCAACCCCAGGATACTCGTACTGGATGAAGCCACCAGCTCAATAGACATCTTCACCGAGCATATCATTCAGAAAGGCATGAAAGCGCTGATCAGAGGCAGGACCTCGATTGTGGTCGCCCACAGACTGTCTACCATACTGAGCGCAGACCGGATTCTCGTGCTTGACAAAGGACG
>CAZVZC010000004.1:81757-85814 GCA_964631415.1 uncultured archaeon
CTCGCGCATGGCTCTTGACACCTTGTCACTGACCATGGGACCGATTTCCCGAAGCCATTCAAGATCCGGGAGCTTATCACGGCCCAGCACAATCGCCCGGCCGTCCTCACGCCTGATGACTATCCCAGACTTGCCAATTGAAACAGAGCGACCTTCGCCATCAATAAAGACTCTCTTGTCTTGCACGAAAGCAAGGCTCTCTGGCTTAGTGGCGATGACCACCGACTTGTCGTCTTCCGTGGTGCCAAGAAGAACGGAACTGCTCCGGTCCTTGACCACATTCTTGCGACCGCTGCCGAGGTGCTTCTCGACACTTGAACGCACTTCGTTCAGGAACGCGCCTGTGTCGTTGTATCCAAGCTTTCCTATCACGTCTGCGGTCAGTGGTTGAGAAACTGTTTCGACTTCCGTCTTCCCAAGATAGATCTGGACACCCTTGAGGACGGCTGACTTTGTGTGCCCCACAGCCCCCTTGGAGGTTTCAACTATTGCATCAATGATATAACGGGACGGACCTGCGAACGCGACTCCGACCCGTTCACCATTGTCTGTCAGATAGGCCCATGCACACCCAGCATCAAGCCTGACAACCGCTTTCTCGTGGGAGAGAATGTCGAATGGTGCGGTTGTGGCCATTACAGTTTCTTCGGGCTTTATGTTTCTCACTGTACACCAGCTCCTTCCTTGCTCTTGTCCGCGTCCTCCTCAAAGGACACACTGACCTTGCCCTCGCCACTGTCACCAGTCCGAGACCGCTGCCACTCCACTCTGCTTGTCAACCACTGAGCAAGACGGTATGCCAGACGACCTGCGACAGTGATGTAGTATGTGCCTCTGACCTCACCCTTAATCACATAGCCGGCATCCATCAATGGCGTGAGATGGTGGGTCAATGAGCTGCCAGTCTTTCCTGTGAGCGTTTCTAGCTCATTGAACGACTTGCCTCCGTCTTTCAGAATGTCAAGTATTCTGAGGCGTTCTTCGCTGCCCAAAGGACTCACCGCTTGTGCAACGCGCTCGGCCGGTATGTTCTCCATTCCTCTCCGAGCATGCCTGCCCATTCTTCTGATCATGAATCGCGGTGACTCCAGACTAACTCCGAGGTCGCTTACCTCTCGGACAGATTTGCGTATCTGCTCTCCCAGTCCCTCCATCATCTCATCAAGACCATCTGTGATACTGCTGAGATCCACGTAGTGTGAATCTGGAGGACAACAGGGCTCGGGAGGTCCATGTGCTCTGTGAGAACCTCTGAATCGATGTTCTTCTCCAGAGGCTTCTCTTTCTTTGTGAAGGCGTTCAATCTCTTCCTTGAGACTCTCTTTGAGCTTGCGCACTTCCTCAAGTTCTTTTCGAATATTGTCTAGGTTCTCGGTCATTATGCCTCACCATTTTTCAGTACAGTCATGTACTCGTAAGTCGTAGGTTTCGCTAGAGTTGTAAGGAATGGGGCTTCTCTCAGACCACAAGAGAACCTCTGAATCGGCGTTCTTCTCCAGAGGTTTCTCTATCTCTGTGGAAGCGTCTAATCTCCTCTTTCAGGGTCTCATTGAGCCTGCGCACTTCTTCCAGTTCTTTGCGAATGTCGTCCGAACTCGCGGTCATTCTGCACTCCGAGTATACTGTACATTTCTACACTTATAAGTTTTCGGTTCTACTACAGTCGGCAGAGGCGAACCACACTCACACCGAGAATGGCTACAAGAAGCTCCAGACCTAATCCCGGTGTTTCAACTGGAATTGCGGTGAAGACGACGCTTATTGTTCTCGATAAGGTGTATCCAGCACTGGGAGTGAGCGCGCAAACTTGTTCGAGGAAGACAGAGGTCCGGAGTACTGCTTATTCTTTGTCATGAGTATGCTTCCGATACTCGGCTTGTTCCTGCTTGTTCTTCCTCATGTGCCAATCAGTGAACTGCCCTCCGTCGCCGTGCTGCTGTTCCTGGTCTTCGTGCCGCTGTATGGTTGTGGAGATCTATTCAAGGGGCGGCCAGTGTTTCAGTGGCACTATCACGGTGTTAAGACCGAGGTGATGGAAGAACTGGCCAAGGAAGTGGACAGCCGTTCCTCTGCCAGTTGATGGTGTATCGAGTGCCAGCTTGCCTGCTCGTCGTAAGTGATGCTGCAAATCAGGCCCACAGTCTCAGTGCAGCTGTCTCATGCAACTGGGACAGAATGTACTTGGTTTCCGATCTGTGTCATCCAGGCAGTTTGAGAAACGCATGACACACCGCTGTTTACAGTGGGAGAGACCAAACACATGGCCAACCTCGTGTAGCGCCTCCTTCGCCACCCGCTCGAAGTACAGTTCCTCATTCTCCGGCAGGCCATAGAACACGGGACTGAGGCGGGGCAGAGCGACAAGAGCATGCCCGCCGTGCTGCGCAAGACCAAATATGAAGTTCAGGCTTGGAACAAAGAGGTCCAAGTTGACAAGACCAAGACCGTGCTTGCCCGACGGAACGCGGTGGCCGACTGTATCTAAGAAGGGGTCTGCGGAGTACTGCCGACGCGCCGGCACGTACGTATTCGCAGGCAGGGGCAACTCGACTGGGTCTACAGACACCTCTGCAAGATTCCTAGGCAGTCCGTTACGAAGTGCATCAGGAAGCCGATCCAATAGGCCCTTCGGTGTTTCGGGAAAGCCAGAGACGAGCAACACGGTCAAACATTACACCAAAGGAAGAAACAGCGCCGATGGTGATATCTGTTCGTCCATGGCGCGTTGTTCGTCCCGGTTCCGGGATATTAGACCAGCTTCTCCTTCCCACGTGACCAAGTGTACGGAGCATCCAGACCTAATGTTGAGGTATGCGTAATACTAGGGCTGTGGGGCTAGGGCAGCGTATTGAGGGGTAGTGCTCCTCTGCAGGTGGCAATGCCGCAACCCCAAGGAAAACTGCTTCTCCGAATGCTTCGCAGGAACGGGCGCTGGTAGACTCATTCTAGTCGACACGGACACAATGCTTAAGCCGAATCGGGCAAGTATCTTACCGCGCGTATGGATGCGGGCTGCACATGTCATGACGCGTTCGCGTAAGATAATAGGAGGGAATCGCGATTGGTTCATAAAGGATGCCAAGTGGTTCTTGTGATAATGCTGGTCATAGCAGTGCCAGTTTTGACTATTGGTCTTCATGAGTTTGTGCCCGGCTTCACGGTCTGGATTCTCAACACTGACGAAGGTGATGCCGATACTGATGTTGCAGTGCGGACTCTTCGACAAGAGATTTCCCAATCAGGGCAGGAGATTAGAGAGATTTCGCTGGCCGCACTTGCATCAGTGCCTCTTCATGCGGATTTGCTAGTGCTCATCGGTCACGGCCGACCAGACGGGCTTGAGGTCTCAGATGCAGTCAAACCTTGGCCCGAGCTGTACAGTGCCATCGCAAAGCGTCAGCCGCAGAGGATCATTATCCTCGCATGCCACTCGCCATCTGAACCATCCGCAGGAGTCTTCGGCTTTGATGGGAGGGTTGATGGAGAAGCTGGTGCCTTAGTTGTCGGGTGGTATGTGCGACAGCTCACGTCGCCAGACAGGGAGGTGGCCTTTCCCCTCGACCGAGTGGCCTGTGCTCAGAAGGGTATGCTTCATCCGTTAGGGCGGTACCTGTACTTCATCCACGGTTACTGGGGAGAGGACAGACAGTTCTCTGATATGTACGACGATTTCGTTCAACGCAATCTCTTCACCACGGACTATGGCAATGTGAGGTTCTTCGACTACTTCGAGGCCTACGGTGCGACCACAGAGTCCGAGAAGAACGCCATTCATTGGGGCTGTTCCATCTCGAACTTCGCTTACAACCTCTTTGATGAGCTTCGCAACCTTCCCTCAGGCAGCCAGGTGAACATCATAGGGCACAGCATGGGGGGACTCATTGCACGTGAGATGCTCAGGCTGTATCGAACCCAGCTTGAAAGTGCCGGGGTCAGCATCGGGAAGATCGTCACTCTCGGAACGCCCAACTATGGCACGTATCTCGCGAGTCCATCTAACAACTGGGCATTCATACTCTCTCTGATCGGTGGACTGCTCTACAGCGGAACGCTCTGG